>JANYAU010000128.1 GCA_025361165.1 Betaproteobacteria bacterium
GCGACCGGATCGAACTGGTTCTGGTGCGCCCAACCAAAGATGCACGCGGGTTTCTGAAAGGGATCGATACAATCATTGAGCGCGAAGCCGATCGGGTATGAATCTGGTCGATTCCTCCGGATGGCTGGAATATTTCGCCGACGAGGCCAACGCGGGCTTCTTCGCTGCTGCGATTGAAGACGCCGAGCATTTGATCGTGCCCACGATCAGCTTGTATGAAGTATTCAAGCGAGTGCTGCAGCAGCGCGGCGAAGGGCCAGCGCTGCAAGCGGTGGCGGTGATGGAGCAGGGTCAAGTCATCGATTTGAATGCGTCGATTGCCTTGCTGGGCGCCAAGTTGTCGCATGCGCTGAAACTGCCAATAGCCGACAGCCTGATGCTTGCCACAGCGCGCGCTCATGATGCGACGCTGTGGACGCAAGATGAGGATTTCAGCGCGATCGGCGGCGTGCGCTATATCGCCAAAACACGCTAAGCGCTAAATCATGGAAGATTTACGCTGCGTCCCCCGCAGCCTCTGCGGTAAAATTATATCTTTACAGGAATTTCACCGTGACCGGCATCACCATCGCGCTCTCCAAGGGCCGCATTTTCGAAGAAACCACGCCGCTGTTAAAAGCGGCGGGTATCGTGCCGCTCGAAGATCCCGAAACTTCGCGCAAGCTCATCATCGGCACCAATCGGCCCGATGTGCGCCTGATCATCGTGCGCGCTACCGATGTGCCGACTTATGTGCAATATGGCGGGGCCGATCTTGGCGTGGCGGGCAAGGATGTATTGCTGGAGCATGGCGGTGCAGGGCTGTATCAGCCGCTCGATCTCAAAATTGCGCAATGCCGCATGATGGTGGCGGTAAGACTAGGCTTCGATTATGAAACCCACGTGCGCCAAGGCGCGCGGCTCAAAGTCGCGACCAAATATGTGGAGACCGCGCGCGCGCACTTCGCCAGCAAGGGGGTGCATGTTGATCTCATCAAGCTCTACGGTTCGATGGAGCTGGCGCCGCTAGTCGGTCTGGCTGATGCGATTGTGGATTTGGTTTCCAGCGGCAACACGCTCAAGGCGAATAACCTCGTCGCGGTGGAAGAGATCATGCACATCAGCTCACGTCTTGTGGTTAACCAAGCCGCGCTCAAACTCAAGCACACTGCGATTCAGCCGCTTTTGGATCAATTCGCGGCTGTGGTTGCAGCCTGATCATGATGCTCAAGATGCGACGCCTCTCTACCCAAGACGCCGGTTTTTCCGCCACGCTGAAAGCCCTGCTTGCTTTTGAGTCCGCGCAGGATGCGGATATCGATGCCACGGTCGCCGATATTTTGGCTAACGTGAAGCGCCGTGGTGATGCGGCGGTGTTGGAATACACCGCTAAATTTGACCGCTTGCAAGCGCAGTCCCTCTCCGAACTGGAGCTGTCTCACGCCAAGTTGGAAGCGGCCTTCGTCAACCTCGCGCCGGATGCTAAAGCCGCGCTGCAAGCCGCCGCCGAACGAGTGCGCGTGTATCACGAACGCCAAGTGCAACAATCCTGGAGCTATACCGAAGCCGACGGCACCTTACTCGGCCAGCAAGTCACGCCATTGGATCGCGTGGGTTTATATGTGCCCGGCGGCAAGGCAGCTTATCCGTCTTCGGTGTTAATGAATGCGATTCCCGCCAAAGTCGCGGGCGTGCAAGAACTCATTATGGTGGTGCCGACACCCGGTGGAGTACTCAATGAGTTAGTGCTCGCTGCTGCGCATGTGTGCGGCGTGGATCGGGTGTTCACCATCGGCGGGGCGCAAGCCGTAGGCGCCTTGGCCTATGGCACCGAGACCGTGCCACAAGTGGATAAAATCGTCGGCCCCGGCAATGCCTATGTCGCGGCTGCCAAACGCCGCGTGTTCGGCGTGGTGGGCATCGACATGATCGCGGGCCCATCGGAAATTTTGATTATCACCGATGGCAAAACCAACCCAGATTGGATTGCGATGGATCTGTTTTCGCAAGCCGAGCACGATGAGTTGGCGCAATCGATTTTGCTTTGTCCCGATCAAGCCTATATCGATCAAGTCGCTGCCAGTATCGACAAGCTGCTGGCAGATATGCCGCGCAAAGAGGTGATTACGGCTTCGCTCACCGGGCGCGGCGCCTTGATTCAGGTGCGCGACTTAGACGAGGCGGTGGCCATTGCCAATCAAATCGCGCCCGAACATTTAGAGTTGTCGCTCGATCAACCCGAAGCGTGGGCGAAAAAAATCAAACACGCCGGCGCGATTTTCATGGGCCGCATGACATGTGAAGCGCTGGGCGATTACTGCGCCGGGCCGAATCACGTATTGCCGACTTCGCGCACCGCGCGCTTTTCTTCGCCCTTGGGCGTATACGATTTTCAGAAGCGTTCGAGCTTGATTCATGTATCAATCGAAGGCGCGAATACGCTGGGGAAAATTGCCGCGACCTTGGCTTATGGCGAAGGCTTGCAGGCGCATGCCAAATCGGCGGAGTACCGAATTACGCGTCGATAACAAAATCTTGAACCACGGAGTACACGGAGGGCGCGGAGGAAAACCCTTGCAGAAACTCGGTGTCCTCCGTGTCCTCCGTGGTAATGCTTTTATGCCTATGCCCTTAAGACCAGATCAACTCATCCGCGATGAAATTCGCGCGTTGTCCGCCTATCATGTGCCGGATGCTACCGGCTTGGTGAAGCTCGATGCGATGGAAAACCCCTATCTGCTGCCCCTCGCGCTGCGGCATGAATTGGGCCGCGTGGCGCAGGATGCAGCTATCAATCGCTACCCCGATGCGGCAGCCAGCACGCTGAAAGCAGCCATCCGTTCGTCGATGCAGGTGCCGGAGGGAATGGAGATTCTGCTCGGCAATGGCTCGGATGAAATTATCCAAATTCTCGCCCTGGCCATTGCCAAGCCGAACGCGGTGATTCTGGGCTTAGAGCCGTCGTTTGTAATGTACAAGATGATCGCCGCCTTTGCCGGGGTGCGTTATGTGGGGGTGCCGCTTAAAGCGGATTTCACTCTGGATCTTGACGCCACGCTCGCTGCCATCCACGAGCATCAGCCGGCGCTAATCTTCATCGCTTATCCTAACAACCCGACCGGCAATGTGTTCGATGACGCGGCTTTGCTGCGCATCGTTGAGGCCGCTCCGGGGTTGGTGGTGATGGATGAGGCGTATCATGTGTTTGCGCTGCGCAGTTTTATGCCGCAACTGCTGCGCTACCCGAATTTGTTAGTCATGCGCACCTTGTCCAAGCTGGGCTTGGCCGGTTTAAGGCTGGGTTTTTTGGTGGGCCGGCCGGCGTGGTTAAACGAGCTGGACAAGCTGCGTTTACCGTATAATGTTAATGTGCTGACGCAGCAAGTGGCGGCGCAAGTGCTGGCGCATACCGAAGTGCTGGAGCAACAAGCCGCGGCGATTCGCGGCGAGCGCACGCGGCTGATGCAGGCGCTAAGCGGAATAACGGGCATACAAGCTTTCCCCAGCGATGCAAATTTCATTTTGTTTCGCGTGGCAAATGCGGATAAAGTGTTCGAGGGTCTCAAGCAACGAGGCATATTGATCAAGAATTTAAGCCGGGCGCATCCGCAACTCAAAAATTGTTTGCGGGTAACGGTCGGCACAGCAGACGAAAACCAACAATTTCTCACCGCGCTCACTGCGAGCTTATAACTTTATGCGTACCGCCAAAGTAAACCGAAGCACGCTGGAAACCCAGATCACGGTATCCCTCAATATCGACGGTACGGGTCAGACCAAGATCAATACCTGTGTGCCGTTTCTCGACCACATGCTAGATCAAATCGCGCGCCACGGCTTGATGGACATCGAAGTCGAGGCTCGTGGCGATTTGCATATCGACGCTCATCACACAGTGGAAGATGTGGGCATCACGCTCGGCCAAGCGTTAGCGCAGTGCGTGGGCGATAAAAAAGGCGTGCGCCGCATGGGCCATGCTTATGCGCCGCTGGACGAGGCTTTGTCGCGCGTGGTGGCCGATCTTTCCGGCCGCCCCGGCTTGGTGTTCGAGGTACCGTTCACGCGCGCCCGCGTGGGCGAGTTCGACTTGGATTTGATCCGTGAGTTTTTTCAAGGCTTCGTCAATCACGCCTTGGTGACGCTGCACATCGATTGCTTGCGCGGCACGAATGCGCATCACCAGGCCGAAACCGTGTTCAAAGCCTTCGGACGCGCCTTGCGCATGGCGATTGAAGTCGATCCGCGCGCCGCGAACATCATGCCTTCAACCAAGGGAACGCTCTAAGCCTAGATGCGGGCGCGGCATGCCGCGCCCCTACCAGTTCATCTATATGACCGACATCGCCGTCATCGACTATGGCATGGGCAATTTGCGCTCCGTGTCGAAAGCTTTGGAACATGTGGCGCCCGCCGTGCGCGTGGTGGTCACGAGCGATCCGCATGAAGTGATTAAGGCGGGCCGCGTCGTGTTTCCGGGTCAAGGGGCTATGCCCGACTGCATGCGCGAAATGGATGCGCGCGGCTTGCGCCAGGCGGTGTTAGAGGCGGCGCAGACCAAACCTTTTTTGGGTATTTGTATTGGTATGCAAATGCTGTTCGAACATTCGGAAGAAGGCGATGTGGCCGGGCTGGGTTTGTTCCCCGGACGCGTGTTGCGTTTTCCACATGCAGCTATGGTGGACGACAAAGGCAACAAGCTCAAAGTGCCTCACATGGGTTGGAACGAAGTGCATCAAGCGATGGCGCATCCTTTGTGGGCGGGTATTGGCGATGGCGCACGCTTTTATTTCGTGCACAGTTATTATTGCGAGCCGGCCACTCCGGATTTGGTGGCGGCCTTTACGCACTATCCCTTCCCCTTTACCAGTGCGGTGGCGCGGGATAATATTTTCGCAGTGCAATTTCACCCCGAGAAAAGCGCCGCCGCGGGCCTCGCGCTACTTGGAAATTTTGTGCTGTGGGATGGCAGCGTTAGCACTACTGAATCCTGCGCCAGCTCTTCTTGCATGTAACCCTCTCATTACGATGCCCAACTACTTATGCTAATTATCCCGGCGATTGATTTAAAAGACGGCCACTGCGTGCGCTTGAAGCAAGGCTTAATGGACGGCGCGACGGTGTTTTCCGAAGATCCTGGCGCCATGGCGCGGCAGTGGATTGCACAAGGTGCGCGGCGTTTGCATTTAGTGGACTTGAACGGTGCTTTCGCTGGTAAGCCGATCAATGAAGCCGCGATCAAGGCCATTACGGACGTCGTCGGCACCGAGATTCCGGTGCAGCTCGGCGGGGGTATTCGTGATTTGGATACTATCGAACGTTATCTCGACGATGGCATCACCTACGTCATCATCGGTACCGCCGCGGTGAAAAATCCGGGCTTCTTGCATGAGGCGTGCGATGCTTTTCCCGGGCACATCATGGTCGGCTTGGATGCCAAAGACGGCAAGGTCGCGGTGGATGGCTGGTCCAAAGTGACTGGCCACGATGTGGTCGATCTCGCCAAAAGATTTGAAGGCTACGGCGTAGAAGCCATCATCTATACCGACATCGGCCGCGACGGCATGCTCTCCGGCGTGAATATCGAAGCCACGGTGCGGCTGGCGCGTGAATTGACCATCCCGTTGATTGCCAGCGGCGGCATCACCAATCTCGACGACATCAAAGCCCTGTGCGCAGTCGAGGCAGAAGGCATTATGGGCGCGATTACCGGCCGGGCAATTTACGAAGGCAAACTGGATTTTGCCGCAGCGCAGAAACTGGCGGACGAGCTGGGGAGTTGATTAAACCCAAGGGCAATAGGCAGGATTAACAGGATTTCTCAGGATGGACAGGATTAGAAAATGCCTGTTTTTTCTGGTTCTTACCATTAATCCTGTAAATCCTGAGAAATCCTGTTAATCCTGTCCATTAGAACTGTATGCCACTCGCAAAACGCATCATCCCCTGTCTCGACGTCACTGCCGGCCGCGTAGTGAAGGGCACCAATTTCGTTGATCTGCGCGACGCCGGTGACCCGATCGAAATCGCGCGCCGCTACGACGAGCAGGGCGCAGACGAGTTGACCTTCCTCGACATCACCGCCAGTTCAGATGCGCGCGACATTATTTTGCATGTGATCGAAGCGGTGGCGGCACAGGTGTTCATTCCGCTTACCGTGGGCGGCGGCGTGCGCCAAGTGGACGACGTGCGGCGCTTGTTGAATGCCGGCGCAGATAAAGTCTCGATGAATACCGCCGCGGTGCAAAACCCGCAACTCGTTGCCGATGCCTCCGCGCGTTACGGAAATCAATGCATCGTGGTGGCCATCGACGCCAAGCAAACCAGCCCTGGCAAATGGGAGGTTTTTACTCACGGTGGCCGCAAGAACACCGGTCTCGACGCCATCGAATGGGCGAAGAAAGTGGAAAGCCTGGGCGCGGGCGAGATCTTACTCACCAGCATGGATCGCGACGGCACCAAAAGCGGCTTCGATTTACTGTTGACCCGCGCCGTCTCCGACGCGGTGGATGTTCCGGTCATCGCCAGCGGCGGCGTCGGTAATCTAGATCACCTAGTCGCCGGGGTAAAAGAAGGCCATGCCGATGCCGTTCTGGCGGCCAGCATTTTTCACTTCGGCGAATACACCGTGCGCCAGGCCAAGGAATATATGGCCAAGCACGCTATTGAAATGCGCTTGTAGCGCGGCGTTATTGCTTTCCCCCGCCATCCCTGGCATCTCACCCCCGTCCTATTCAAACGCGTGTAAAATAAAGCCCTTTCTCTGGATTTTCTATGCCGGATAGTTGGCTGAACAAGGTAAATTGGACGCAAGAAGGCTTAGTGCCGGTGATCGCTCAAGAAGCGGGTAGCGGCCAGGTGTTGATGTTCGCCTGGATGAACCGCGATGCCTTGAAACAGACCGTCGAGACCGGCAAAGCGGTGTACTGGTCGCGTTCACGCAAGAAGTTGTGGCACAAGGGCGAGGAATCCGGCCACGTGCAAAAGGTCACAGAAATCCGGCTCGATTGCGATGAAGATGTGGTGCTGCTCACGGTCGAGCAAATGGGCGGCATTGCTTGCCATACTGGGCGGCATAGCTGTTTTTTTCAGAAGCTCGAAGGCCAGCAGTGGCAAGCGGTGGAGCCGGTACTGAAAGATCCGGGCGAGATTTATAAAAAATGAACGATATCCTGAACCGCTTGGCCGAGACGCTGGAAGCGCGCAAGAACGCCGATCCGCAAAGCTCTTACGTAGCTAAGCTCTACGCCAAGGGTCTCGACGGCATTCTCAAGAAAATTGGCGAAGAGTCGGCCGAGGCGATTATCGCGGCCAAGGGCGGTGATAAGAGCCAAGTCGTGTATGAAGTCGCGGATTTATGGTTTCATACCTTGGTGTTGCTGGCGCAGCAAGGTTTGCATCCGGACGATGTGTTGAACGAGCTGGCGCGGCGCGAGGGCATGTCGGGTATTGTGGAAAAAGCGGCGCGCGCAAAGGATTGAGCGATGGATGACTGCCTATTCTGCAAGATTGTGCGCGGGGAACTCCCAAGCAAAAAGGCTTACGAAGACGAAGACGTCTTGGTATTCCACGACATTCACCCGATTGCGCCGGTACATTTGTTGTTGATTCCGAAAGTGCATGTGGAGTCGCTCGTGAGTTGCGATGCGCGGCATCAAACGATTCTCGGCAAGTTATTACTGCTCGCGCCCAAGCTCGCGCAAGAACATGGCTTGGATAACGGCTTTCGTACCATGATCAATACCGGCCCTGGTGGCGGGCAAGAAGTGTTTCACTTGCATTTGCATGTGTTCGGCGGCGGTGAACGCATACCGAAACTTTAATTTTTAGAAGGAGATTTCCCATGGGTGGCTTGAGTATTTGGCATTGGTTGATTGTGTTAGCAATTGTACTTGTTGTTTTCGGCACAAAAAAATTACGCAATATGGGCAGTGACCTCGGCGCTGGCGTAAAAAATTTCAAGGACGCCATGAAGACTGAGGAAGCGCCTAAACAGATCGACCCCAATGCCGGCACCGGTCAGACTATAGACGTAGAAGCTAAGGACAAGACAAAGAGCTGATGCGGGGCGAAGGCGTAAGTCGTCCATCGGACGCGCTTAGGTCTTCGCTTCTCACGTCTCACCTTACATATGTTCGGTATCGATTTCTCAGAATTCCTCGTCATCGGCATCGTCGCGCTGATTGTGCTCGGCCCGGAACGCCTACCCAAAGTGGCGCGCACCGCCGGCCATTTATTCGGCCGCCTGCAACGCTATGTTTCGGAGGTAAAAGCACAGGTCAAGCAGGAAATGGAAGCGGAAGAATTCACCCACATTAAATCGCAATTCCAAGAAGTGAAGGACGCGGCGAGTGGTATGGAACAGTCGATCCGCGGCGAAGTATCACAAACCCAAACCCAGGTCATGGGCGCGATGGACAGTGCAGCGCCGTCTTCGCTGGAATTCGTGGAAGAACCGGTAGCGCACGTGTCGCACCCCGCCGAACCTTCGCCACAAATGGAATTGCCTTTAGCCGCCGCTGAGCCAGTGGTGAAGCCGCCCGCTGATAGCGCGACATGAGCGACGAACAAAGCATTATTTCCCACTTGCTGGAGTTGCGCGATCGCCTGTTGCGCATCGTCGTTGCAGTGATCGCGGTTTTCATCGTGCTGTTTTTTTTCCCGGGCGCGAACAAGCTCTACACCTTGCTGGCGCAGCCCTTGCTCTCGACGCTACCTAAGGGCGGCCAGATGATCGCCACCGAAGTGACCACGCCGTTTTTTGTGCCGATGAAGGTGACGGCGATGGCGGCGTTCTTGATCTCCTTGCCCTTTATTCTGTACCAACTATGGGGATTCATCGCGCCCGGTTTGTATGCCCACGAAAAACGTTTTGCTTTGCCGGTGGTGATTTCGGGCACCTTGTTGTTTTTCCTGGGCATGGCTTTCGCCTATTTCGCCGTCTTTCCCATCGTGTTTGGTTTTATCACCAAGGTTGCGCCGCAAGGGGTGGCGGTGATGACTGACATTGGTAAATATCTTGATTTTGTGATTACACTCTTCCTCGCTTTCGGCATTACTTTCGAAGTGCCGGTGGTGGTCGTGCTGCTGGTAAAAATGGGCTTTGTGAGCGTGGCTAAGCTCAAAGAAGTGCGGCCGTATGTCATCGTCGGCGCCTTCGTTATCGGCGCGATATTTACACCACCCGATGTCGTGTCGCAGTTCATGCTCGCGTTCCCGCTATGGCTACTGTACGAACTGGGCATTGTGGTTTCCGGTTTTATCAGCAAGCCTGCCGCGGCTGAAACCAACGAGCCGCTG
>JANYAU010000021.1 GCA_025361165.1 Betaproteobacteria bacterium
ACCGCTTGAGCAACAGCGGGGACGATAAGCATCCGCAACACGCCTCGTTGTCCAGCGTCGAGCAGCGGATCAAACAGCTCATGGAATCAGGGCAGGTGGTGTTGGAGCCTCTCACTTACATTCGAGGCCGGAGCATTCCACATCAGTTCATGATTGTGGACGAATCGCAAAATCTAACCCAACTTCCGCAGTTTGTGCCCCAAAATATTTTTCCCGGGCCGTGAATCGGCAGTTGCGTTCCGGGAACGGGTCTGCTCGACGCAAAAGTCGATGTAGTGAAGACCAAGTGGTTTTCCGGCCGTGGTAGAGTGCCGGGGTGTACCTGCGGAAGTGTTACCGAGCCAAGGAAGGCAAGCGTCACGCCTATTGGGCGCTGGTCAAGAGTGTGCGCACGGCAAAAGGTCCGCGCCAGCAAGTCGTGGCGTATCTGGGCGACCTGGATGAAGCCGGGCGGCTGGGGGTGCAGCAGGCCGCCGGCGGGGGTTGTTCGACGGGACAGCAGAATCTGTTTGCCTCGCCCGAGCCGCGATACGTCGAGGTGGACTTGTCGGGCGTCGTGGTCGAGGGGACGCGGAAGTTCGGCGGGCCGTGGCTGGCGCTGCAACTGATCAACAAGCTTGGACTCAAGGACGAACTGGACCGCTTGATGCCAGTCGGGCGCGAAGACGTGCCGTGGTCGATCATGTCGCTGGTGCTGGTGATCTGCCGGCTGTGCGATCCGAGCAGCGAGTTGCGGATTGCCGAGCATTTGTACGAGCGGTCGTCGCTGGCGGACCTGCTGGGCGTCTGTGCCGAGAAGATCAATGATGATCGGCTGTACCGCGCGCTCGATGAGCTGCTGCCGCACAAGGCGGAATTGGAGACGCACCTGAAGAACCGCCTGGGGGAGCTGTTTGACCTGAGTTACGACCTGCTGCTGTATGACGTGACCAGCACGTATTTCGAAGGTCAATGCAAGGGCAACGAGCAGGCTCGGCTTGGCTACTCGCGCGACAGCCGCGGCGACTGCAAGCAGGTCTGCATCGCCTTGGTGGTGAGCCGCTGCGGGATGCCGCTGGGGTATGAACTGTTTGCAGGGAACAAGGCGGACGTGACGACTGTCAAAGAGATCGTCACGACGATGGAAGAGCGTTACGGCAAGGCCGACCGCATCTGGGTGATGGACCGGGGAATGGTCAGCGCCGCCAACGTGGAGTTCCTCAAGGAAGGCGGCCGCCGCTACATCCTGGGGACGCACAAGACATTATTGCGAAAGTATGAAAAGCAACTGATCGCTTCCGATTGGAGCATCGTGCATGAAGGGCTTGAGGTGAAGCTCTGCCCCGATCCCGACGGCGGGACCGAGACGTTCATCCTCTGTCGCTCGGCGGCGCGGCGCGAGAAGGAAAAGGCGATGCACGAGAAGTTCGAGAAACGCATCGAGGAAGGTTTGACGTCGCTGGCAAAGCTTGCCGAGAAGCGCTCGATGACGGCGGTGGAAGTCTCGCATCGCGTCGGCCGGCTGCTGGGCCAGAACACCCGCGCCGCCGGCGCGTTCAAAACCGAAGTGACCACCAATCCCCTGGGCAAGGCCGTGCTCAAATGGGAGAAGGTCGAGAGCTGGCGATCCTGGGCCCAGCTCAGCGAAGGCTGCTACCTGCTGCGCAGCAATGTCAGCGACTGGACCGCGGCGGAGCTGTGGCGTGCCTACACGCAACTGACCGAAGCCGAGACGGCCTTCAGAATCCACAAAAGCGATCTGTCGCTGCGCCCGATCTGGCACCAGAAATCCCACCGCGTGCAAGCGCATGTCCTGATCTGCTTCCTGGCCTACGTGCTGTGGAAAACACTGAGCCAGCTGTGCAAGTCGGCGGGCCTGGGCGACGAGCCCCGAAAAGTTCTCGACGAGATCGCGGCCATCCAAACGGTGGACGTGATCCTACCCACGCGTTGCGGCCAGCGCATCCGTAAACGGTGCGTCGGCAAGCCGACGGAGCATCAAGCAATCCTTCTGCACAAGCTGGGCATGAAACTGCCACGCAGCCTGGAAGTGGTCGATTTGTAGTGAAGACTTTTTAGAATAATCGCCCCTGGCGCATCGCCAGGGGCGTTTTCGCTCGCGAACTGCGGAAGTTGGGTTAGCCCCGAGGACGACGAACTAGAATCTGCGAACACGATCGTTGAGTGCGGCGGACTAGATCCCGATGGATATGGGTGGGGCGAATACATTCTTAAAGCCGTTCAAACCTCTGACGCGGCTCTAGGCACACGGCTCCACTTATCTGATTGCGAAGCAGAAACATGTGTGATCTGGGTTGAATCGGAGACGGATTGCCGCGTTCTGATCGAAAACGTTTG
>JANYAU010000028.1 GCA_025361165.1 Betaproteobacteria bacterium
GCACCGCCGCGCAACTTGCCGCAGCGAAAACATCGAAACTGGCGCACGACAGCTCCACCAACACATTGATCAAGCGTTATCGCAAGCTGCGCAACGGACCGGTTTGATGGGCACGCGGATCAGCCCGCTCGCCGGCAAGCCAGCGCAACCCGCGCATCTGGTGGATGTGGGCAAGCTGATCGATGCCTATTACAGCGCGAAGCCCGATCCGAAGAATTCGTTGCAGCGGGTCGCGTTCGGGACATCCGGGCATCGGGGCTCGTCGTTCGACGGCAGTTTCAACGAGAACCATATCCTCGCGATCAGCCAGTCGGTCTGCGAATACCGCAAGAGCAAAGGCGTCGACGGACCCTTGTTCATAGGCATCGACACCCATGCGTTGTCGGCGCCTGCGTTCGAGAGCGCGCTGGAAGTGCTGGCCGCGAACGGGGTCGAGGTGATGGTCTCGCAGGGCGACGCATACACGCCGACACCCACGATCTCGCACGCGATCCTGCACCACAATCGTGGCCGCACGAGTGGATTCGCCGACGGCATCGTGGTCACGCCGTCGCACAATCCGCCTGACGATGGTGGATTCAAGTACAACCCGCCCAACGGCGGCCCCGCCGATACCGCGGTCACCGGCTGGATTCAGGATCGCGCCAACGCATTTCTCGAAGCCGGCCTGAAGGATGTGCGGCGCATCCCGTTGGAACAGGCGCAGCGCGCATCGACGACCCACTCGCACGATTACCTTACCGCATACGTCGGCGATCTGGGCAACGCGATCGATTTCGATGCGATCCGTGGTTCCGGCATTCGCATGGGCGTGGATCCGCTCGGCGGCGCCGGTGTGCATTACTGGGCGCGCATCGCCGAGCGCTACAAGATTGATCTCGATGTCGTCAGCGCGGAAGTCGATCCGCAGTTCGGGTTCATGACTTTGGACTGGGACGGCAAGATTCGCATGGATCCTTCGTCGAGCTACGCGATGCAGCGCCTGGTCGGGCTGAAGGATCGCTATGACATCGCATTCGCCTGCGACACCGACCACGACCGCCACGGCATCGTCACCCGCAGCGCCGGCCTGCTACCGCCGAATCACTACCTCAGCGTCGCCATCGACTATCTGTTCCAGCACCGGCCGCAGTGGAGCCAGGCCGCGGCCGTCGGCAAGACCATGGTCAGCAGTGCGATGATCGATCGCGTCGTCGCCAGGCTGGGTCGAAAATTGGTCGAGGTTCCGGTGGGCTTCAAGTGGTTCGTCGATGGCTTGTTCGACGGCACGCTGGGTTTCGGCGGCGAGGAAAGCGCGGGCGCGGCCTTCCTGCGCCGCGACGGCAGTGTGTGGACTACCGACAAGGACGGCATCGTGCCGGCGCTGCTGTCGGCGGAAATCACCGCGCGCACTGGACGCGACCCGGGTGCTTTGTATCGCGATTTGTGCACCGAATTCGGCGAGTCCTTTGCCGATCGCGTCGAGGCCAGGGCGAACACGGCGCAGAAGCAGGCGCTGGCGCAACTCACGCCGCAGCAGATCATGCAAACCGAACTCGCGGGCGAGCCCATCGACAGTGTGCTGGACAAGGCGCCTGGCAATAACGCGCCGCTTGGCGGCATTAAGGTCAGCGCGAACAGCGGCTGGTTCGCCGCGCGCCCATCCGGCACCGAGGACATCTACAAGATTTACGCGGAGAGTTTCCGCGACGACGCGCACTTGCGCCGTATTCTCGACGAGGCGCAAAGCATTGTGGACACCGCGCTCAACAGTATCTCCAGCCGCGAGACCCAATGACTGTCGTGAGCAAACACACCGGAATCCGGTTTTTACCGGAATGACGAACCAATTGAATCAGTCAGGAGTCACCATGTCCGATCAACTCAATCAACTGTGCATCAACACTATCCGCTTCCTGTCGGTGGATGCCGTGCAGAAAGCCAACAGCGGGCACCCCGGCATGCCGCTGGGTGCCGCGCCGATGGCGTATGCCTTGTGGACGCGGCAGCTGAAATTCAATCCGCGCAATCCCGATTGGGCCGATCGTGATCGCTTCGTACTCTCGGCCGGGCACGGTTCGATGCTGCTCTACAGCCTGCTGCATCTGAGCGGCTACGATCTGGCGCTGGACGACATCAAGAACTTCCGTCAGTGGGGCAGCAAGGCGCCAGGGCATCCAGAACGCGGACACACACCGGGTGTCGAAGTCACCACCGGACCGCTCGGGCAGGGCTTCGCCAACGCGGTCGGCATGGCGCTCGCCGAAGCGCAACTCGCGGCGCGCTACAACCGTCCCGATCACGCGATCATCGACCATCACACCTACGCGATCGTCAGCGACGGCGACTTGATGGAAGGCGTCGCATCCGAAGCGGCGTCGCTGGCCGGCCATCTGAAACTCGGCAAGTTGATTTGTCTGTACGACGACAACTACGTCACCCTGTCCGCAGGCACCGACATCGCCTTCTCGGAGAATCGCGCGGCGCGTTTCGAGGCCTACGGCTGGCACACGACGTTCGTCGCGGACGGCAATGATGTCGCGGCGATCGATGCGGCGTTGCAGACGGCGCGCGCCGAAACCGCGCAGCCCTCGCTGATCCTGGTGCGCACGCATATCGGTTACGGCTCGCCGCACAAGCACGACAGTTTCGAGGCGCACGGCTCGCCGCTGGGCGTGGATGAGGTGCGGTTGACGAAGGAACATCTCGGCTGGCCGACCGAGCCGCCGTTCCTGATTCCTGACGCGGCTCTCGCGCACATGCGTGAAGCGCTCACGCGCGGCGCACGCGACGAAACGGTATGGAACGCGCGCATGGCGGCCTACACGCAGGCCTTCCCCGATCTGGCTACGGAACTCCAGCGCAGCCTGCGCGCCGAATTGCCGCTCGGCTGGGACGCGGATATTCCACTGTTTCCCGCCGATACCAAGGGCATGGCCACGCGCGCGGCGAGCGGCAAGGTGATGAACGCGATCGCGCCGAAACTACCGGCGTTGACCGGCGGCTCGGCCGATCTGGATCCATCCACCAAAACCGCGCTTATGGGCCTCGGCGATTTCAATCCACTCGTGACCACCAGCGACGACACACAAGGATCGGACAGCGGCGGCTGGAGTTATGCCGGGCGCAATCTGCATTTCGACGTGCGCGAACACGCGATGGGCGCGATCGTCAACGGCATGGCCGCGCACGGCGGCTGCATTCCCTACGGTGCGACCTTTCTGATTTTCTCTGACTACATGCGACCGCCGATCCGGCTGGCCGCGCTGATGCGGCTGCACGTCGTCCACGTGTTCACTCACGACAGCATCGCGCTCGGCGAAGATGGTCCGACCCATCAGCCGGTCGAGCAACTCGCGGGCCTACGCGCGATTCCCGATCTCACCGTGATCCGCCCTGCCGACGCCAACGAAACTGCGGTCGCGTGGCGGGTCGCGCTGGAAACACGCGAGCGTCCGGTGCTGCTGGTGTTGAGCCGGCAGGATGTGCCGACGCTGGATCGCACGCGCTTTGCGGCGGCTGATGGATTACGGCGCGGCGCTTACGTGTTGAGCGATGCAGTCGATGGAAAACCGGCGTTGATCCTGATCGCCAGCGGTTCCGAGGTCGGGCTGATCGTGGCTGCGGCCGAACGTCTGCGCGATCAAGGTGTGGCGGTGCGATTGGTCTCGATGCCGAGCTGGGAGTTATTCGATGCGCAGCCGCAGGCGTATCGCGACGCCGTGCTGCCGCCGAATGTGCGCGCGCGCCTGGCGGTCGAGGCCGGCAGTCCGCAGGGCTGGCATCGCTATGTCGGCGATGCGGGCGACGTGCTCGGCATCGATCGTTTCGGCGCGTCGGCTCCGGCGGAAGTGCTGTTACGCGAATACGGATTCACCGTGGACGAGGTGTGCAAACGCGCGCTGGCGCTGCGACACTAAGCTGTGTTTATGCTCGGGCTGCGCGACAAAAGCGCAGGATGCAGTTCAAGCGCGTAATCCGGCTTAAAGCGAAAAATGGAGAGCTTTATGTTGACGCCGCGGGAGCTGCGATGGTTTCCGGCGGATAAGTGATCTGCAAGCCATCGACATGCGACCATGGGGTCAGCTTATGCACAGAACGTCCGCGCGGACCGATGATGTCCTCGACTCTGATTCCGCGCACGACAAGCGCATCTGCGATCAGAGAACGGTGACAACGCCAGGGAACCGCTTCAGCGCACATCAAGGCGCAAAGCTGAGTTGCGGCAAGCTCGGCGACGAATTGAACATTCTCGGTGAATTCCGGTGTCTGCATGTAATCGGCGTACCCACGGAATGAGGCATTGCGCCACGCCCCATTTGGCGAATCTGCCCGCGCGTGCCGCAGGCCGCCCAGTCCCGGCAGATGCGTATAGCGAATAGCGGCTGCCTGAAGAGAGTCCCGGAGTGATTCCTGACTGAACTGCGGGTTGTGGCGTGAGCGCGGCACTGTGCGCACATCCAGGATGTGCGTCACCGCGTTGGTTTGAAGCAAAGCCAGGAATTCGGCTATCGGTCGAGTCGAGTGGCCGATCGTGCAGATGAGCGATAGGTTGACTGATGGATTTTCTGTTTTGCTATACATTTTATTTCTTTATCTCAGTCACCGTTTTCCTCATTGCACAATCCTGGCAGCGGTGACTGGCTGGCCGTGCCCACGCTCAAGATAGGCGCGTGTTGCCGCGATCGCGATGGGCACCGCTCCGAACACGATGAACACGACATCGCCGGGCATGCGCAGCCACTCGAACAAACGCGCCTGATCACTGCCGGTATAGGCGAGACTGCGCAGCGTGGTCTGGCATTTTATTTGCCATGATTAATTCTCTCGTGCCGAAAAGTTCGATGCCATAACAGCGCGCCCAACAGGGGAACCGTTAAACAATATATCGATCCCAACCCGCATAAGAATTTTTAACCGGGCCGCGCGGCAATGCCAAGACAATCAGCAACACGCCGCAGATCACACCGTTCCACGTCGCCAGCGGCGAGCCCACTCCATCGAGCAGCCACGGCGCGACGATCAACCAGGCCCCGCATGGAATATTGAGAAAGCGCACCGCGCGCCCGACCTCGGCGAAAGCCATGATCGCGAACGTCACCACCAGTGCGCCGATCAGGTGATCGCTGTTAGCCATGGCACCGGCGCTGTCGAAGCTGAGCCGCGTGAAGGTAAGCCAGACACCAATCACGATGCTGAGCAACAGCGTCCAGGGATAGGTCACGCCGCGCGTGGCTTCCCCGAACTTCTCCCAGGTAGTCCCGATCAGCCCTTTGGAGGTGTCGGCGCTACCGCCTTCCATCGCATCGCCGGTCCAGAAGGTGCGCCAGAACGGTTTGCCTTTGCGGTGCGCGTCCACCATGAATTGGCCCATCGCTACAAATTCGTTCAGCGAGTAGGGAATCATCACCGCCATGGCGAGCGCGGCGATCAGGCACAGCGTGCACCAGGTGCCGATCACGATCGGCTGGATGATGATGAAGTAGATGCTCACCAGACCCAGCGGCAGCATCGTGATGGCTAGCGCGAGTATCATCCAGGGCATGGTGCGCCAGCGGGTTTTTCCACCCATCCAGATCATCACCAGCTCGGCCATGTAAACGATACCGCCCAGGGCGCCATCGGGAATCGGCCAGGCCTTGGACACGTCGGAGGTAATGATCGCTTCCGTGCCGTTCATGCCGCCACTGCCGGCGAAGAAAGGTTCCCAGACCGTATCGATATGGCCGAGCTGATAGGCCCCGAGAATGCGTGCGATGAAAAATCCGAGCAGCGAGAGCACCGCGATCGGCATCCGCTGCAACCAGCTTGACGGCGTATAGGCCCAGCCGGGCGGGACGTCCGGCCCGCCCATCATGCCGGCCATGCTCATGCCCGGCATCATCGGGATCAACACCGAAAGCGCGATCACCAGCGCGCCGACCAGGGTCCCATTCGCATAGGCTTCGGGCAACGGTGTCCAGAACACCAGCGGCGCGAATAATAGCCAGAAGCCGACTGCGGCATTGGCCCACTGCGCCCAGGGGTAGCGGCGCGACGCATTGGCGGACAGCCCGCTGAAGACCACCACCAGAATGCCGCTGACGATGTCGCTCCACATCATCGCCAGGTTGCGCAGCTCGAACGACGGCAGACCGCGCTCAGCCATGACCCGCAACTGGTTGGCATCTGGCACGAAATTACTCAGATAGCCGAGCGTGAACGGGCTGGTCAGCAGCCAAAATCCGAGCATCAAATTGACATAGTGCGGCCAGAGCATCTTGCGATGGTCTTCGACCATCATGTCGGGATGTTTGGCCGCGGGTTCCTTCGACGCGCCGCGCGGCACCAGTGTCATGCCGCACTTGGGGCAACTGCCCGGTTCGCTGCGCACCACTTCGGGATGCATCGGGCAGGTGTATTCGACTGCCCGATGCGACGGCGGCGCGACGGGTTCCAGGGTCGTGTCGCACCTCGGACAGTTGCCCGGTGAAGACTGACAGACTTCCGGGTGCATCGGGCAGGCATGCATAAAGCCATCATGCGCGGGAGCCGGTTCGGCGGCCGACGTGGCGGGATGGGTGTCCCCACCGTGTTCGTGTTCGTGCGCGTGTTCGTGCCCTGACGCCGGCGTCGGCGCGTGCTCGGGCTGCTTGGTCACCTGCGGCACGGCTTGCTCTGCTTTCTTCGTTATCGACGCGGGCGGCTCCAGGCCGTGCTCGCGGTACCAGCCGAACGGATCGGCCTGCAATGCCGCTACCATCTTCGGCAGTGTCTGGCGCAGCGAATGACGGGGCTCCCAATCAAGTAAGGTGCGGGCACGCGTGATGTCGAGGGCGTAATGATCGTTAGCCCGGTCGATCATCCACGGCTTGATGAACTGATCCTGGCCGGGAATGTGGTCCTGAACCCATGCGCCGGCCTTCGCGATCGGCCCGGGGACATTGTGTGTCTCCCACGACTCGTCGCGAATCAGCCGCGAAAACGTATGCTGCAGCTCGTCGTAGCTCAGCGTCTCCGGCTCGCCGATGAGGATCGCCGCCTCCGGCGGCAGTTTGGCGCGACGCTCGATGGCGCGCTCGATGGCATCCACCACATCGTCCAGGTGGATGAAGGCCTGGCCGTGCGAGGTCTCGCCGGAATACAGGTGACCGGCAAGCTGCCGCTCGTAGATGCGCTGCATCTGGTGCGCGAGCGGCGGCGAGTGGCAGACATCGTCGTAGACGCCGGCGAGGCGCAGGATCACGGCGGGAATCGCGCCGCGCTCCGCCCGGATGAGCGCCTCGGTGCGGACCTTCGACTCCGGGTAGGCCCAGGTCGGCCCGATCGGCGAGTCCTCGGTGATGAACACGCCCGGCTCGCCCGGCCGGTGCACGAGCATGGTGCTGGCGAAAATGAATTGCTCGACCTCGAAGCCCTCGCGCTGCCCGCGCAACATGCGTCCCGTACCCTCGCGCAGTCCGCGCAGCAGACGCCCCGTGCCCTGGACCGTAATCTGGTCGTATTTGGGGCTCGGCTTACCGAGAAAATCGTAGTAGGCGGCCAAATGGACCACGGCGGCGATATGTGTACCGTGATGTTCCCGCAGGATGCGCAGTCCCTCGCGTACGCTGTCATCGGAAGCGATATCGACGGCTATGTAGACACAGTCGGGCGGTGGCGGAGCAGGCGCCTTGCGGTCGAAACCCACGACATCGCTGAAGCGTCCGGTCAGCCGCCGCATCACCGCGTCGCCGATTCGTCCGCTGGCGCCGGTGATCAGGACGATATTTCTTTTTTGTTTCATGGCGGCACTCCTCAACATAAAAAGACTCAACCCGTTTTAGCGCACAAGAAACTGGAATTTATTCTTAATCTTTGCCCACTCATCGGCATCGGGAAGAGCGGCCTTCGTATCAATGATCGGTTTCCAGCCGCGCGCCAATTCGAGATTGAGCGCAATGAAATGCATCTGGTCTTGCGGAACGTCACACTGCGCGAAAATCGCGTCAACCGGACATTCGGCAACACATAATGTGCAATCGATGCAATCGTCTGGTTCAATCGCCAAGAAGTTGGGCCCTTCGCGGAATGCATCGGTCGGGCACAGCCGACGCATTGCGTGTATTTGCATTTGATACAACTCTCGGTCACGACGAAAGTCATGGATATTCGTCATCGCCGTCTGACAAGAGCGGCGAATTTCAGCGATGCATGCCCTTGAACATCTGGTCTCTCTCCTTCATAGCAGCGTCCATCGCCACAACCTTGGTCATCATGCCGACCGAGCGCAGGCGCAACATGCTGCCCGGCACAATGCCCGGCAGCGGTGAATCAGCGCAAAACCGCCGCTAGCGGCCAGACGTGCGCAAAGCGCAGGGTTGAATTTCTTATCGCTACTTGGCGCATTTGAAAGGCACAACCACCGCGCTCGACGGCCCGTCCCATAGCTCGGCCGTGATCGGCTCTATGCGAAGCACGCGCACATTCGGATCGTCGGGTCCGTCCGGGAACCAGGTGTCGTCGGTCTTCCTCCAGATATCTTTTGCCTTGGCGGTATCGCGTGTCACGAAAGCGCGGCCGGTGATGGAGAGATAAGCGCGATCGCCCTCATCGATGAAGACGAGCCCGATATCATGGGCCGCGCCGATCTCGTCGTCCTTGGTACCGCGTACATCGGTCACGAACCAGACGATACCGGCATCGCGGTCGATGCGTGCTTCTAGTGGGCGCGCACGCAAGCCACCACTAAATTGCGTCGTCAGCATGCCGATGCGCACCTTCTCGATGATATCCCAGACGTGGGAAAGGCGGTTCTGCTCTGTCATGTCAGAAACCGGCATCTTCAGTACGCTTGCCTGCATCACGCCCATTTGTTTGCCCATGTCTTGCGGACTTTTCATCGTATTCTCCAAAAATGAACTGATCAGGAAATCTAAAAATCCAGGATTCACATGGCTACGTCTACATTGAAAGTACAGCTTGTCCGTGCGTTATCGAACGCACATTAATACATGCTAATGCAGCCAAGGCTCGGATCATGCTTGATTTGGCCACATCCGTGCGACGCGCGACGCTTTATTGCCCGTAACTCAAACCGCTCTCGATAGCCTTGATAACTTTGTCTTCAAGTTCTTTAGCAGGCGCTTCGGCATTGCTGCCTTTGGCGATGACGCCCGGCCGGACAAAAAGGACGGAGACGCGCCCCGCCTTTTGCGTGAATGTTAGATGCAGCGGACACAACGCCAGCATCGCGGGGTCAGCATTGCTGATCTTCACGGCCAAAGGAGCATTGCAGAAAACCATGCTCTTGATACCTTCCAGTTGATTAAGATTAAAATCCTTGACCGCGTTTTTCGCCGCGAATTTTGTTAGATTTTCCTGTATATCAACCTCGTACACTACTTTGAAACCATTGCCTTCCAATGCCTTATAAACGCGCTTATAGGCGGTATCTAGATTTTGATCGAAAGATTTTTCGTAAACTGCGGGGGATTCGGCTAATGCGTTGAAACTAACCAGCGCAAGCAAAAGAATAAGTGTTGACTTCATGGGGCGATCCTAAAATTCTATTGGTGATAAACCCAGCTTTCTGGGCCGGATTTATTTCTTGGTGTCGAAATAGGCGTGCAGTTCCGCTTCCGTCGGTTGTTTCCGGAATACGACTTCATCGTCCACGATTAAATTCGGCGAATGCCGAATCGCGAATTTTTCAACTAGGTCCGGGTAATCTTCAACGAAATGCACGTGATAGGGGATGTGCAAGCATTCAAGTTCTTTTTCCAAGTTCTGACGATGCGTACAAGCTTTCGTCGCGATAATCATTACATCCATAGCCATCTCCAAAAATTTTTCGCGCTAAAACCAAAACCCGGGCCGGAGAAAAACCTGGCGGCTAATCCGCCAGGTTTCCAAGGCCTACTACTTCACGGGTGCAGCGGGCATCTCCTTGCGCATTTGCACCATCTGCTTCTGTATATCGACGCCCATCGTCGCGCAATCGGTGCAGTCCATGGCACTCGTACAGCTTGGTGATCCAGTTTTAAGAACAGCCGGTCACTTCTTCTGCTCGAAGATGATCCAAACGAGCAGGACACCGAGACCGACCATAAGTACCGTAGGAATCCACATCCAACTGATTCCACCCATCGCGCCGGTTCCCATCATCCCGCCACTCAGCGTTGCTCCTGACATCGCTCCGCCGCCGAACAGCAGTAGCAGTACTAAGACAACGGCAAACGCGATGACGAGGGCTGTTTTGTTTGTTGGGTTCATGAGATTAACTCCTTGTGTGTTTGGTTTGATTAGCCTCTGTGGATAGCGCAATGTCACCCTGGCAGAGGTTGCAGGCGACATTTCATACAGGCACATTTACACTGAAAATCCAGCTTGTTCTGTGCGTTATCGAACATTCGTCAGATGGGCAGAGTCGGACTGCTCCGACAAGCCCGGCGGGTTCACCACCGGGTCTGCGTCACTCACTTTTTCTTAGGCATCTGCGCACCATGCGCCATCTCATCCATCTGCTTGCGCATCTGATCCATGCGCTTCTGATTTTCGGCGTTCATCATCATGTCCTTACCCATCATGCCCGACATGTCGTCCATCATGGTCGCCATCTTGCGCATGCGTTCGCTCATCTGCTTTTGCTGCGCCGCACTCATGCCGCCCTTAGACATCTCCCCAGACATGCCCATCATCTGATCGGCCATGTCGTGCTCTATGCCGGACATCTGCTGCGCGCCGGAACCCGGCATGCCTTTTTGAGCATCCATCTTGCCCGCCCCCATTTCGGCGTTGGCGGGAAGTGCCAGTGCGAAAGTACCGGCTGCGATAAGGGCGGACAATAATGCGGATAAAGTGAAATGTTGTTTCATGATTTTTCCTTTCGATTGTAGAAAATAGCCAGCAATGCGCCGGCGACAATACAAGGAGGCCCCGAAAGCGCGATCATCGAACCTTCGGCGCTTCCCTTCACTACTTCATGGGCATCGCCTGCCCCTGATTTTTGGACATGTTTTCCATCATCATTTGCATCATGTCCATGCGCTTTTGCATCATGTCCATGCGGTTCATCATGGCATCGGGAGACGCGCCATCTTCCCCTCCACCCATCATGTCCATCCCGCCGCCCATCATGCCGTCTTTCATCATGGGACAACCCATCTTGCCGCCCATCATGCCCTTGCTCGCCATCATATTTTCTTGCATGGTCTGCATGTTCTCTTGCAGCAGCTTTTGGCGTTCCTTAGCGTCCTTGGTTTTAGCAATGCGGTCGAGCTGGCTTTGCATTTTCTTCACGTTATCTTGCATTTTCCGCACCGTCTTACCGCTGTCCGGCGCCGGGGCTTTAGCGGATTGCGCCTGATCCGGATGATGCGCGTCATCGGCCAACACATTCCAGGATGCCAATGCCAGTGCGCAAGCAGTAGTGATCAACAATTTCTTCATGATGCCCTCCATAGGCTGAGTGGTAAAAAAAACGAACGAACAATAGCGAACGCCGCTGCGCCCAATCAAGCGGCAAGCGGGTTCAAAATACGGACAGGATCAAATCAACAAGCGTCGAGTGCGCAGATAAGGACTCGGAGGCGGATGCGCTTGCTGATAGAGAGTAAGGATGGAAGGATTGCTGAAGATCGAAAGCGGAACAGAAAAGGCAAGCAGGGCAAGGAGAACCGGTTTTGGCGCGCTACTCGTCAGCGCTCCTATCGAGGCCGGAACAAGTTCGTCGGCACACTTCAGTTGCGGGCAGTGCTCCTGATCCATCGGTGTAGCCGGCTCATGGGCTGCCAACGCACCCTCATGGTGAGCGTGGTGGTCGCCTGTGCCGGATATCGGATTCACATGATGCGCATCGGAAAATAGAGGTAAGCAGCAGGCCTGGGAAATCATCCCAATCCAATACGCGAACCACACCATCAAAACCAGCGGGGCGAGCGTAACAAGCCGCTTGCGCTGCAATCGCTTAGGCCGTGCTGCAGATTCAAGGATAAAAGGATATGCGTGTCGCATTTGGCATTTATAGCACAAAAAACGGACTGCAAGCGCCTTCTATCAAGCTGAAGCTTGTAATTAAAAGCCCAGGCCTCATTATTTAGAGACATGGACGCCGCGCGCACGGCCGGCGCACGCTTTCAGGTATAATGTAGCCATCTGATTTTAGGAGCAAATCATGCCGATTTACGAGTATCGCTGTGATGCATGCGGGTTTCAAAAAGAGTTTTTGCAGAAGATGAGCGATGCGCCGCTTACCACCTGCCCCGAGTGCAACAAAGCCACGCTTTCCAAGCTGTTGTCCGCCGCCGGTTTCCAATTAAAGGGGAGCGGCTGGTACGCGACCGACTTCAAAGGCGGCGCGAAGCCCAAGGAAGAGAAAAAAGAAGCTGCCGCCCCGGCGTGCGGCACGGGCGCGTGCCCGGCTACCAGCTAGCTTGCACGCCTAATGCCGTGGTGGATTTTTAAGCTATCCGCTTAACCCGCCAACCTGAGATCCCCGTGAAAAAATATTTCATTACCGGCCTACTGATTTGGGTCCCCCTTGCCGCGACGATCTGGGTGCTCAATCTGCTGGTCGGCACCCTTGATCAATCGCTCTTATTGCTGCCGGTAAAATATCGTCCGGAGGCGTTGTTCGGTATGCGTATTCCTGGGCTGGGCGCGATTGTTACCCTGCTCATCATCCTGCTTACCGGGGTGCTCGCAGCCAATTATTTCGGCCGCCAACTGCTCGCGCTGTGGGAAAACATTCTCGCGCGCATTCCGGTGGTGAAATCGATCTACACCAGCATCAAGCAAGTCAGCGATACACTGTTCTCCGGCTCGGGGGAAGCGTTCCGCAAGGTGCTGTTGGTACGTTACCCGCATCCGGAAGCCTGGTCGATCGCGTTTCAAACCAATGTGCCGAGCAGCGTGGCGGAAAAACTCGGCCCGGATTATGTGGCAGTGTTCATCCCCACCACGCCCAGCCCGGTGAACGGCTTTTATTTCTTCGTGAAAAAGAGCGAAGCCATCGAACTCAACATCAAGGTCGATCAGGCGCTGAAGTTCATCATCTCCATGGGCGTGGCCACGCAAGACAAGCACCCGCGCGGCCAATAGCCTGAAATAGCAGGCTCATCCAGGTATAATTGCGGTTTTTTCTGCGCCCATCCGGGCGGCTTATTGAAGGATTTGTAATGCGTAGCCACTACTGCGGCCAAGTCAACCGCGACCATTTATCTCAAACCGTCATCCTCTGCGGCTGGGCGCATCGCCGCCGCGACCATGGCGGGGTGATCTTCATCGACCTGCGCGACCGCGAGGGCTTGGTGCAAGTGGTATGCGATCCGCAGCATCCCGAGACTTTCGCTACGGCGGAAACCATACGTGGCGAATTCGTGCTTAAAGTCACCGGCCGCGTGCGCCCGCGCCCGGGCGGCACCGAAAACCCTAATCTGCCGACCGGTGCGATCGAAGTCATCGCGGATGCGATCGAGATTCTCAATCCTTCGGCCACCCCGCCGTTTCAGCTCGACGACGAAAATTTGTCGGAAAACGTCCGCCTCACCTATCGCTACCTCGACCTCCGCCGCCCGGCGATGCAAGCCAATATGCGCTTGCGCTACAAAGTCGCGAAAGCGATGCGCGACTTTCTCGATACCAATGGCTTCATCGAACTCGAAACGCCGATGCTCACCCGCTCCACGCCGGAAGGCGCGCGCGATTATTTAGTACCGAGCCGGGTGCACGCTGGGATGTTTTTCGCCCTGCCGCAATCACCGCAGTTGTTCAAACAATTGCTGATGGTGGCGGGCTTCGACCGCTATTTTCAAATCACGCGATGCTTCCGCGACGAAGATTTGCGCGCCGACCGTCAGCCCGAATTCACCCAAGTGGATATCGAAACCTCGTTCATGAACGAGGCCGACATCACCGGCATAGTCGAAGAAATGATCCGCGTCATGTTCAAGCAAGTGCAGAACATCGACTTGCCCAAGCCCTTTCCGCGCATGGCGTATAGCGAGACGATGGCGCGCTTCGGCTCGGATAAGCCGGATCTGCGCGTGGCGCTGGAACTCACCGAACTCACCGATGTGATGCGTGAAGTGGAATTCAAAGTGTTCCGCGAAGCAGCGAATCTAAAAGACGGGCGCGTGGCTTGCTTGCGTGTGCCGAAGGGCGGCGAGCTATCGCGCAAAGACATCGACGACCTCACCGAGTTTGCAAAAATCTATGGCGCCAAGGGGCTGGCCTACATCAAGGTGAACGAATTGGCGAAGGGCATGGAAGGACTGCAATCGCCGATCGTGAAATTTCTGCCGGAAGCAGTGATCAAAACCACGCTGGCACGATGTGGCGCGCAAGACGGCGATATCGTGTTCTTCGGCGCCGACCGCGCTAAGATCGTCAACGATGCGCTGGGCGCGCTGCGCGTCAAAATCGGCCACGAGCGCGGCTTCGCCGTGAACCAATGGAAACCGCTCTGGGTCGTCGATTTCCCGATGTTCGAATACGACGACGGCGCCCAGCGCTGGGTAGCGCTGCACCACCCTTTCACCGCACCCATGCCGAGCCACGAAGACTTGCTCGAAACCGACCCTGGTAAAGCACTGTCGCGCGCCTACGACTTGGTGCTCAACGGCTGGGAAGTGGGCGGCGGCTCGGTGCGTATCCATCGCCAGGACATGCAAACCAAAGTCTTCCGTGCACTCAAAATCAGCGACGAAGAAGCGCGTGAGAAATTCGGCTTCCTGCTCGACGCACTGCAATTCGGCGCGCCGCCGCATGGCGGCTTGGCCTTCGGTCTGGATCGCCTGGTGGCCTTGATGGCGGGCGCGGAATCGATTCGCGATGTGATCGCCTTCCCCAAAACCCAGCGCGCAAATGATTTAATGACGCAGGCGCCGAACACAGTCTCCGAAGCGCAATTGAAAGAACTGCATATCCGGCTGCGGCAAATCGAGACCAAAGCCACTTAAAATATTCACCGCAAAGGACGCGAAGGTACGCAAAGGAATGCGTTTCTTTGGTTTACTTCGCGAACCTTCGCGTCCTTTGTGTTTCATGGCTTTTAATTTATTTCTAAATATTGAGCATGAGCACAGCGTACAAAATGCCAGTCTCTGTGCTGGTCGTAATCTACACCCCCGATTTGCAAGTACTGCTCATAGAACGCGCAGATCATCCCGGCTATTGGCAATCGGTCACCGGTAGCCAAAATTCCGGCGAAACTCTGCGCGAAACCGCGATCCGCGAAGTCGCGGAAGAGACCGGTTTAGATGCCACGCAATTTGAACTTAGCGACTCTAATCAACAGAATGTGTATGAAATCTACCCCGAGTGGCGGCAGCGCTATGCCCCTGGGGTGACGTCCAATACCGAACACGTATGGCGCCTTCAGCTTCCCGCACCCCGGCCGATAAGATTGGCAGCGCGGGAACATTTACGTTATTCCTGGCTCTCTTACCTAGAAGCGGCGCAACGTTGTTTCTCGCCGAGTAATGCGCAAGCGATTTTACTGCTGCCGCAACCGCTTCTATGAAACCACCCCATTCTCGGAGCACCTGCCACGATGGAACACGCTATACTTTCTGATATGGCCGACACACTACATATCGCCACTTACAACATTCACAAGGGCTTCTCGCAGTTCAACCAGCGCATGATGATGCATGAGTTGAAAGACCAGCTGCATCTGCTACGCCCGGATGTGGTGTTTCTGCAAGAAGTCCAAGGCGAACACCGCGGACACGCCGAACGCCATGAGGATTGGCCTGAATCGCCGCAACATGAATTTCTCGCTGAGGAATTATGGCAGGACTTCGCGTATGGCAAAAACGCCGTGTACCCTGAAGGCCATCACGGTAATGCCGTGTTATCCCGCTATCCCATCGTCAGCTGGGAAAACATCGATATCTCCGCCCATGCAATGGAAAGTCGCGGCTTGCTGCATTGCGTAGTCGAGGTACCGGGCTGGCACGATCAACTGCATTGCGTGAACGTGCATCTGGGCCTGGGGGGCCGCGGCCGGATGAAGCAGTTGCAAGCCCTGCGCGACCGTATACAAGAGTTGGTGCCGGCGCATGCGCCCCTTATCATTGCTGGCGACTTCAACGATTGGCGCATCCAAGCCGGAAAATTTCTAGCGCGCTCACTGCATGTGCATGAGGTATTCGAGCAATTGCATGGCGAATCAGCCAAGAGCTACCCCTCCGCGATGCCGATGCTGCGATTGGATCGTATTTATTTTCGCGGTTTGAAAGTCAAATCGGCGCGCGTCTATCACGGCCGTCCTTGGTCGCGCATTTCCGATCATGCAGCGTTATCGGCCACCATGTGCCGCCTATGACGCCACGGCGCCGCGTCTTCCTTGTTGATCGGCATGCATATATTTGAAGTCGCATTCCCTCTTCCCAGCCCTCTCCCAGAGGGAGCGGGGGTCTTTAGGCGCCAGGTGAAGTTGAAACTTCATCTGCCGATTCAATAGAGCGGAATGATTAAATTTCTCGACGGCAATCAACTCATCCTGCTGCAAAACGGCACCGACTATTTTCCCGCGCTCGAAGCGGCGATCGATCAAGCCAGGCAGCACGTTTATTTAGAATGTTATATTTTTGCCAACGACGCCACCGGCCAGTGCATTGCAGCGGCACTGATGCGCGCGGCGCAGCGTGGCGTCGCCACCCATTTGCTGATCGACGGTTTCGGCGCGCAAGCGTATCCGGCCAAATCGCTGCAAGCGCTACGCACAGCGGGTGTGGAAGCACTGGTTTACCGCCCTGAAATTTCGCCCTTGCGCTTTCAGCGCCAACGTATGCGGCGCTTGCACCGCAAGCTCGCGGTGATCGATCAACGGTATGCTTTCGTGGGTGGCATCAATATCATCGACGACATCACAGCCCCCGGCATGCCCCCGCGTTTCGATTACGCGGTGCGCGTGGAAGGACCACTGGTGTTACCCATGCTGCGCGAAGTGCGCAATATGCATGCGCGTGTCGCGTGGACGCAACTGCACACATCCCGCCGCGCGGACCCGATCGCCCTCCCCGGACCCGAACCGGCGGGCAATATGCGCGCCGCGTTTTTGCTGCGCTCCAATCTGCGCCACCGGCGCGACATCGAACACGCTTACTTGCGCGCCATTGGCAAAGCACGACGCGAAATCATTATTGCCAACGCTTATTTTCTGCCCAGCCGGCGCTTTAAACGGGCATTGATCCATGCCGCCACACGCGGGGTGCGCGTCCGCTTATTGCTCCAAGGTATGAATGATCACCCTTGGGCGCATTACGCGAGCCGCAGCCTATACGACCAACTGCTTAGTAAGGGTATCGAGATTTACGAATACCAACCCAGCGAATTACATGCCAAAGTCGCCGTCATCGACAGCGATTGGTCGACTGTGGGTTCCTCCAATCTCGACCCGCTTAGTCTGGTGTTATCCCGCGAAGCCAACGTCGTGGTTTACGATCAGGCCTTCGCCCAGCAACTCGAAGCGAGCTTGGAAAGCGCGCTTGCGAACCATACACGGCAAATTACCCATGTGGATTGGAACAGCCGCTCCTGGTTGGAAAGGCTGTTGTCCCGCCTCGTCTTCGGTTTGCTGCGCGTGCTGGCGGCTTGGGTGGGGTATGGGATGGGCGAAAAATGATTGAGCGCATAGCCCGTTCCCTGCCGCTCACCGGATTAATCTAGGCGTTCAGCAAGTAATAGAAAAATTATGCATAAAGGCCTATTCTATCGGTCGCCGCTGACCATGCTGAGCCGGATCGGAACAGCGGCGGCGCGATCGCGATTCACCCGCATCGGCAATAAATAAAACCGGCCAGCATATAAAATTTCTCAACACCACCCTAGAGGAGTCACCCACGTGAGCATTAAACACCTGAACACAGCCCTATTCGCGCTCTGCCTCGCGGCGCCGCTTGTCTCCATCGCGGCCGATGATATGCAGCCGTATGGAACGGCAAAAGAAAATTTGCACAAATATCCGGCAATCAACCGGGTCTATGATGTTAATTACTCTGACCCGAAACAGTTGAACGCCCTGGTTCCCTTCATCAAGAACGTCAATGCGGTGGTGCCGGGCAAAGTGGTTGTGGTGCTCCATGGCACCGAAATCCGCGCCTTTGCCAAAGAAAACTATGAAAAATACCAGGCGGTGATTGACCAGCTTGCCGACTTATCCAAGCAAGGCGTTGAATTCCGCATGTGCAATAACGCTATGCATGCGGCGGGATTCCAGTCGAATGACATCGTTGGATTTATCACGGTGGTGCCAGCCGGCTTTGCCGAGATCATCGACTTGCAGCGTAAGGGCTACAAAGTAATCGATGCTTCGCCGACGGCAGTGAAGGACAGCCGCTACCTCGATCACCCGAAAGAATCGAAGTCCTGATTTGTCCTTGTCCGGTAAATGCAAGGGCGTCGCGAGGCGCCCTTATTTTTTACCCCACGCTTAGCTATTAGCCCAAAAGTTTCCCTAAGCTTCATCGGGGCTCGGTTTCTTAAAAGCCGCGCAACTGGTACCATTTGCATGTTTTTTCAAGGAAGTTTTAGCTATGGCCGGCCATTCCAAATGGGCAAATATTCAGCATCGCAAAGGGCGCCAAGACGCTAAGCGCGGCAAGGTTTTTACCCGCCTGATTAAAGAAATTACCGTGGCCGCGCGCATGGGTGGCGGCAATCCCAACGACAACCCGCGCTTGCGCCTCGCTATCGACAAAGGCAAGGCCGAGAATATGCCGGGCGATAATATCGACCGTGCTGTTAAACGCGGCACCGGCGAGCTGGAAGGCGTAACCTACGAAGAGGCGCGCTATGAAGGCTATGGTGTGGGCGGCGCAACAGTGATGGTGGATTGTTTAACCGATAACAAAGTGCGCACGGTGGCCGATGTGCGCCATGCTTTCGCCAAATATGGCGGCAATATGGGCACCGACGGTTGCGTGTCTTATTTATTCAAACATTGCGGCCAACTGGTTTACGCGCCCGGCACCTCTGAAGATAAAGTCATGGAAGCAGCCATCGATGCAGGTGCCGAAGATGTCATTACCAACGAGGACGGCAGTATCGAAGTCATTACCGCGCCGCATGATTTTAGTGCGGTGAAAGCCGCTTTGGAAAAAGCCGGGTTGAAGGCGGAGCTGGCCGATGTGACGTACAAACCCTCGATGGAAACTGAACTTCAAGGCGACGATGCGGTGAAAATGCAAAAGTTGCTGGATGCGTTGGAGAGCCTAGATGACGTCCAAGATGTCTACACTTCCGCCACCTTAGAGGAATAAACCCATCCGCATCCTCGGCATCGATCCAGGTTTACGCATTACCGGATTTGGCATCATCGACCAAGCCGGGAGCAAGCTCAGTTACGTCACCAGCGGCTGTATCAAAACGCCGGATGCGGCACTGCCGGAACGGCTGAAAACCATTCTCAACAGCCTGAGCGAAATCATTCAACAACATCAACCGCAACACGTGGCGGTGGAACAAGTGTTTGTCAACGTCAATCCGAAATCCACCCTGCTGCTCGGACAAGCACGCGGGGCGGCGATTTGCGCCGCCGTCGCCGCCAATCTGCAAGTGGCGGAATACACTGCGCTGCAAGTAAAACAAGCGGTGGTGGGCAATGGTCACGCGGCCAAGGAACAAGTGCAGGAGATGGTGAAGCGTCTGTTGCAACTCCCGGCAGCGCCCTCGCCCGACGCGGCGGATGCGCTGGCCTGCGCCATCTGCCATGCGCACGGCGGCATGGGCTTGGGCGCGTTGCCGACCGCCGGATTTCGCGTGCGCAATGGGCGCTTAGTCGGGCGCTCGCTATGATCGGGCGCATCACCGGCATTCTGGTCGAAAAGCATCCGCCCCATGTGCTGGTAGATGTGAGCGGTGTCGGCTACGAAATCGATGTACCGATGAGCACCTTCTACAACTTGCCCGCGAGCGGCGAGCGCATCACGCTCTATACCCATCTCGCGATCCGCGAAGATGCGCATTTGCTGTACGGTTTCGGCACCGACAGCGAGCGCCAAGCGTTTCGCCAATTGCTGAAAGTCAGCGGCATCGGCGCTAAGACCGCGCTCTCGGTCCTCTCCGGCATGAGCGTAACCGACCTCGCCAATGCCATCGCCTCACAGGAAACCGGTCGACTGACCAAAGTCCCCGGCATCGGCAAAAAAACCGCGGAACGCTTGCTATTGGAATTACGCGATAAGTTTTCGGCAGCGGTTGCTGTCGTGGCTACCGGGGCTACCCCCTCGGGTGAATCCGACATTCTCAATGCGTTAAACGCGCTTGGGTATAATGATAAAGAAGCTTCCTGGGCGGTAAAACAATTGCCGGCGGATTTGTCTGTATCCGATGGCATCCGCCAAGCCTTAAAGCTACTCTCGAAATCCTAAAACATGATCGAAACCGACCGACTCATCGCCGCCACCCCTGCATCGACGCAAGAAGAAGCGGTAGAGCGCGCTTTGCGCCCCAAGCTGCTCGACGAATATGTGGGTCAGCACAAAGCGCGCGAGCAGTTGCAGATTTTTATCGAGGCGGCGCGCATGCGCAAAGAGGCGCTCGATCATGTCTTATTGTTCGGCCCGCCAGGCTTGGGCAAGACCACGCTCGCGCACATCATCTCGCGCGAGATGGGCGTGAACCTGCGCCAAACTTCCGGTCCGGTGCTGGAGCGTGCGGGCGATCTCGCGGCCTTGCTCACCAATCTCGAACCCAACGATGTGTTGTTCATCGATGAAATTCATCGCTTGTCGCCGGTGGTGGAAGAAATTCTCTACCCCGCGCTCGAGGATTATCAGATCGACATCATGATCGGCGAAGGTCCCGCCGCGCGCTCGGTGAAGCTCGACCTGCCGCCCTTCACCTTGATCGGCGCGACCACGCGCGCCGGCATGCTCACCAATCCGCTGCGCGATCGCTTCGGCATTGTGGCGCGGCTGGAGTTTTATTCCGCCGAAGAATTGCGCCAAATCGTGTCGCGCTCGTCCGGTTTACTGAAGGTGCAAATTACCGATGAAGGCGCTTTCGAAATCGCGCGCCGTTCGCGCGGCACGCCGCGCATCGCCAACCGGCTACTGCGCCGGGTACGCGATTACGCCGAGGTCAAGGCCGATGGCCACGTCACACCCAGCATCGCGGATGCGGCGCTCATCATGTTGGACGTGGACCATGCCGGTCTGGATATGATGGATCGCAAATTACTCGGTGCGGTGCTGCATAAATTCGGCGGCGGCCCGGTGGGGCTGGACAATCTCGCCGCCGCCATCGGCGAAGAGCGCGACACGATCGAAGATGTGTTGGAACCGTTCTTGATCCAGCAAGGTTATATGATGCGTACGCCGCGCGGCCGCATCGCCACCCCGCTCGCCTACGAGCACTTCGGCCTCAACGCGCCCGCCACCAGCGGCGCGCGCGAGTTGTGGGATAACAAGGCATGACCCGCAATGCGGATCAAAAGAATATTCGCCTTGCCCCCTAAACCCTCATGCCTCACGCTATTTTCTTTCCCGGTGCGCGTCTATTACGAAGACACCGATGCTGGCGGAGTGGTGTATTACGCCAACTATCTCAAGTTTCTGGAACGCGCCCGCACCGAATGGCTGCGCGCTGCTGGTTTCGAACAACCGAAACTTTTGCATGACCATAATGTCATCTTCGTGGTGCGCGCAGTAGCGATAGAATATTTGCGGCCCGCGCAATTTAACGATGAATTGACTGTCACCGTGCGCCTGGAAAAGCTTGGGCGTAGTACGATTGAAGTATTTCAGACGGTCGAACGCGATACGCGATTGATCGAAGCGCAGGTCAAGATCGTCTGCGTCGATAGCGCAAACTTTAAGCCCGTCAGTATCCCGGCCCCGATTAGACAACAACTCGAAAGTCAGTCACGCGCATGAAAATCGAAGCGACCCCGGACTTCTCCTTCCTCACCATGCTGACCAATGCCAGTTTCATCGTGCAACTGGTATTGCTATTGCTGCTGCTTGCCTCGTTCATGTCGTGGTGGTTCATTTTTCAGCGGCTATTCATCCTGCGTGTCGCAAAAAAACAAGCAGAAGAATTCGAGAAGGAGTTTTGGAGCGGCGTCGATCTCAATCAATTGTTCCAGCGCCTCACTTCCGGCCGGCTTGTGCCGCGCGGCATGGAGAAGATTTTCGAGGCCGGCTTTCGCGAATACACCAAGCTCAAAAAGCAATCCGGCCTGGATATCAGCAGCGTAATGGACGGTACGCGCCGTGCCATGCGCGCCGCGTATCAGCGCGAAGTGGATGCGCTCGAACGCAGCCTGGCCTTTCTCGCCACCGTCGGCTCGGTGAGTCCTTATATCGGCCTGTTCGGCACCGTGTGGGGCATCATGAATTCATTTCGTGGGCTGGCGAATGTCGGGCAAGCCACGCTTGCGCACGTCGCGCCCGGCATCGCCGAAGCCCTGATCGCCACCGCCATGGGCTTGTTTGCGGCGATTCCCGCGGTGATCGCTTATAACCGCTACACCCATGATATTGACCGGCTCGCGACACGCTATGAAAGCTTTATGGAAGAATTCTCCAATATCTTGCAGCGGCAAGGACGCTGATGCCGCGCGAACGCCGCCTGATGAACCAAATCAACGTCGTGCCTTTCATCGACGTGATGCTGGTGTTGCTCATCGTATTCATGGTGGCGGCGCCGCTCATCAACCCGGGCCAAATTGAGCTGCCCTCGGTAGGTCAACAGTTAAAAGCACCGGTCGCGCCACTAGAGGTGATACTCCACGCCGACGGGAAGCTGTTCTTGCGCGACCAGCGCTCCTCCGCCGAAGTGGCGATGGATCGCGCCGACCTAGTGCAAACCATTAAGCAAAAGCAGGCGCGCAACCCCGAACAGGCAGTGGTGATCGCCGCCGACAAAAACGTGCGTTACGAAAAAGTGCTCGAGGTGATGGGTATCTTGAGCCAGAATCACGTTAAAAAGGTGGGCTTGCTCGCCAAGTCCAGCGCCAATTGAGCGCGCAAACCCTATCGCCGCACCGCTTCTCGGCCGGCGTGCTGGCGCTATTGGTGCATGTGGCGTTTTTGGCCTTACTGGTATTCGGCATCAGTTGGCAAGCTAAGGAACCGCCGGGCGTGGTGGTGGATTTGTGGTCTGACTTACCCGTTAAAGCGGCTAAACCTGTGGTCGCGCCGCTCCCCCCTCCGCCGCCCGAACCCGCGCCGGTAAAAAAAATGGAACCTAAACCCGCGCCGCCGGTTCCAATGCGAAACGCGGACATCGCTCTAAAAGAAAAGCGCAAGCAGCAAGAAACCCAATTAAAAGAAGAAAAACGGAAACAACAAGAGGCAACGCAGAAACAAGCGCAAAAAACCCAGATGCTCCAGGAAAAGCTGAAACAAGAAGCGGAAGCGCGTCAAGCCAAAGCTCTTGCGGATCAACAACAGGTAGCGCAAGAAGCAGTGGCACGGGCCGCCCAAGCGAAACAGGCCGCCGCGCAACAATCGATTGTGGACGATTACACCAGCCGCATTCAGAGTAAAATCCGGCAGAAGGTTAACCAGACGCTGTGTGGCAATGGTAATCCGCAATTGGAATTCGATATCACGCTATTACCCACCGGGCAGTTGCGCGGCAACCCGGTCTTGCGCAAAGGGAGTGGCATTGCCGCCTGCGATATGGCGGTAGAGAATGCGATTTTGCAATCGGACCCGTTACCCGTGCCCACCCAGCCGGAGGTGTTCAGTCGCTTCCGGGAGCTGCATCTCACATTCCGGCCAAATGAGTAAACCATGAGACCTATTCACTGTAATAGCTTTGGATACCTGCTGGCGCTGCTATTGAGCGCTGTGACCTACAACGCCCATGCTGCGCTCACCATCGAAATCACTGGCGGCGCGACGCTACAAATTCCGGTGGCAATCGCACCTTTCATCGGTGAAGACGGCTACCCGGACAAGCTAAGCAAAGTCATTGCCGCCGACTTGGCGCGTAGCGGTTTATTCAAACTAATCGATACCGCCGGCATGCCCGTGCCGCGCACCCCGGCCGATGTCCGCGTTAACGACTGGAAGGCCAAAGGCGTGTCCGCCCTCGCGATTGGCACTATCGTCGCCCAAGCCGGCGGCCGGCTCGATGTGCAATTCCGCTTGATTGACACCGTGCGCCAAGACGCGGCACAAGTCATTCAACTGGCCGGTTATAGCCTGCCGACGAATGCCGCGCAATTACGCCTCACGGCGCACCAAATCGCGGACATTATTTTCGAGAAACTCACGGGGAATCCCGGCGCCTTTGCTACGCGCATCGCTTACATCACTAAGCGCGGGGCAATCCACGAACTGCAAATCGCCGATTCCGACGGCTACAATGCACAGACCGTGCTCAGCTCGCGTGAGCCCATCATCTCTCCCGCCTGGTCGCCGGATGGGACGAAGCTCGCCTATGTCGCTTTCGACCAAAAAAAGCCCATCGTCTATGTGCAAATGCTGGCCAGCGGAAAACGCCAGACCATTGCCAATTTCAAAGGCAACAATAGCGCGCCCGCTTGGTCGCCCGATGGACGCCAGCTTGCTGTGGTGCTCTCGCGCGACGGACTCGCACAAATCTATACGATCAATGCCGATGGTTCCGGGCTCAAGCGCCTCACGACCAGCGCCAGTATCGATACCGAACCCAACTGGTCGCCGGACGGCAAATACTTGCTATTTACTTCCGATCGTGGCGGCAGCCCGCAAATCTACCGCATGCCGGCTTACGGCGGCGAGGCGGTTCGGCTCACCTTCGAAGGCAGCTATAACGTCACGCCCCGCTACAGCCCCGATGGCAAAAGCTTTGCTTTTATCCGGCGTGATGGCGGAAAATTTCGCGTTGCGATGCAAGACATCATCTCCGGCCAAGTACAGGTGCTGACGGACAATTCGCTGGACGAATCGCCGAGCTGGGCGCCTAACGGCAAAATGATTTTGTATGCGACCCAAGTCTTGGGGCGCGGGGTGCTCGCAGCCGTCTCCAGCGACGGCCGCGTCAAACAAAAATTGAGTTCCCAAGTCGGCGATGTGCGCGAGCCGGCATGGGGACCGCTACTGAAACCTAAACTTTAATTTCATCCCTCGGCTACGGCCGCATTTTATAAAGGAGAACTCCCATGAAACGTATCCCCCTCTATCTGCTCCTCACCAGTTTGCTGGCCGCTTGCGCGAGCGAGCCAAACAAAACACAGCCCAGCGCGCAGGTTGAAGACCGCACGCAAGCCTCGAAATCCGCCCAATCCGGGGATAGTACCCGGCCGCTGGTTCCGCCACAGCAACAAGGCGTCAACCCACTCAAAGACCCCAGCAATATCCTGTCCAAGCGCAGCGTGTTCTATGATTACGATAGTTTCGAAGTGAAGCCGGAATACAAAAGCATGGTCGAAGCACATGGCAATTATCTGGCATCCCATCCCCAGGCCAAGGTCTTTTTGCAAGGCAACACCGATGAACGCGGCAGCCGCGAATACAATTTGGCGCTAGGACAAAAACGCGCCGACGGCGTACGCAAAATGGTCTCCCTGATGGGCGCGAAACCGGAGCAAACGGAGTCGGTGAGCTTCGGTGAAGAAAAGCCGCGGGCAGAATGTCACGAAGAATCCTGTTGGTCGCAAAACCGCCGCACCGACATTGTGTACCAGGGTGAATAATGAATAAGCGCGCATGGCTGGCCGTAGGGCTGCTCCTCGCAAGCCAAGTGACGTGGGCAGGTCTGTTCACGGATGATGAGGCGCAGAAAAAGATCGTCGCACTGCAGCAAGAGAACCAGCAATTGCAGCAGAAGCTGACCACGATGGAAGACCGCGTGACTCAGCTCGATGCGACGCTGCATTCCCAAGGCCTGGTCGATCTGCTCCAAAGCGTGGAGGCCATGAAGAACGACATTGCTAAATTGCGCGGCCAAATCGAGGTGAATACCAACAACATCGAAACCACACAAAAGCGTCAAAAAGATTTGTATGTCGATCTTGATAACCGGCTGCGCAAACTGGAGCGGGTCGATAGCCCCGCCTCCAGTTCTGCGCCCGCAGCCACGCCAGACACCGCCGCCACTGCCAACCAGAGTACCGATCCCGGTGCGGAAAATCACGCTTACGAATCGGCTTTTAACCTTTTCAAGATCGGCAACTATCAAGCCGCCATTGCCGGCTTCCAGAGTTTTCTCAAGACCTATCCTGGCAGCCCGCTTGCCGCAAATAGCCAATACTGGATCGGCAACGCCTATTCCGCGCTGAAGGACTGCAAAACCGCCATCGCGCAGCAGCAAAAAGTACGCAGCACCTATCCCAATAGCCCTAAAGTGCCGGATGCCATGCTCAATATCGCGAGCTGCCAGATCGAGTTGGGAGACAAAACGGGCGCCAAGAAAACGCTGGAGGAGATCGTCGTGAAATATCCGCTCAGCCCGGCCGCAGACAATGCCAAGAAGCGGCTAAGCAGTCTCAAATAAGCCGTTCGGCAAGACTCCTCGGCATAGTGACTTGAGCTCGGCCCCTCATGTACACTGTGCCATCCCTGTTCTTGGCCGCTGAAAATGCAAGTCATCCTCATCACTGGGCTTTCCGGTTCGGGTAAGAGCATCGTGCTTAATGTCCTCGAGGACAACGGCTTTTATTGCGTGGACAACCTGCCCGGCGAAATGCTGGAACAGCTCATCGAGCTATTGCAGGAAGAAGGCCAGACCCAGGTCGCGGTAAGCGTCGATGCGCGTAGCGGTGAAACGCTGAGCGATCTCCCCCAGCATATCAATACGCTCAAGCACCAGGGTATCGACTTGCGCGCCATGTATCTCGAAGCCAATACCGAGACCCTGGTCAAACGCTATAGCGAAACCCGGCGCCGGCACCCGCTCTCCGATGGCGCACGCACGCTGTCCGAATGCATCGGCATGGAACGTGAACTACTCGCGAAAATTGCCGAAGCCGGGCATCGCATGGACACCAGCGACCTCTCGCCTAACACCTTGCGCGGCTGGGTCATCGATTTTCTTCACCTGGACCGCTCGCGCTTGACGCTGCTGTTCGAGTCGTTTGGCTTCAAACACGGGCTACCGCTCGACGCGGATTATGTGTTCGACGTGCGCTGCTTGCCCAATCCCTTCTATGACCCGCAACTACGTCCCTTTACCGGTAAAGATCAGCTAGTGGTGGACTTTATCGAGAGCCAGGAAGCGGCCATCAGCATGCTGGCGGATATCCGCTATTTCATCGAAAAGTGGCTGCCCTGTTTTATCCGCGACAACCGTGCCTACCTTACGGTCGCCATTGGCTGCACCGGCGGTCAACATCGCTCGGTATATTTCGCCGAGAAATTGGCGGAACGCTTTCGCGCAGACTATCAAGTTTTGGTGCGGCACCGCGGGCTCTCAGCGTGAATCCTCTGACTTATTTCCGCAGCGGCGACTGGCTTACACTCTTGCTTGGCGCCTGGTTCACCGCTTGGCTGGCAGCCACGATGTGGCACGGCGGCGCCCCCAGCAAAGCGGTGATTCGCGCCGGTGGCCAACTATTCGCCGAAGCGCGGCTGGATACGCCGCGGCGTATCATCGTCCCCGGCCCGCTGGGTAACAGCATCGTGGAAATAGAACCCGGACGTGCGCGTGTCGCCGCCGATCCTAGCCCGCGCCAGTTGTGCGTTAAACAGGGCTGGTTATCGCACGCCGGCGATGCGGCCTTGTGCCTGCCGAATCAGCTCAGCGTAGAATTAGCGGGCACACAGCGGCGCTTCGATTCCTTGAACTATTAGCTTTGCTTAATCCATGAAAGTCGAACTTCTTACTACCGCCGACGACCACCGCATCGCCAAGCTCGCCGCCATGGCGCTTGGCCTGACACTGCTTGAAGCCGTGATTCCCTCACCGCTACCCGGCGTGAAACCGGGCCTGGCGAATATCGTCACGCTGGTCGTGCTGACGCGCTTCGGGCTGCGCACTGCGGTGTGGGTGAGTTTGCTGCGCGTCGTGGCGGGTAGTGTATTGCTCGGCACCTTTCTCGCGCCCACTTTCGTCTTGAGCTTTAGCGGCGCGCTCGCCAGTCTGGCCGCGCTCGCGGCCGCCCACACCCTGCCCGCACGTTGGTTCGGTCCGATCACGCAGAGCATTTGCGCCGCGCTCGCGCATATCGCCGGGCAAGTCGCGGTGGTCTTTTTTTGGCTCATTCCGCATGCCGGCGTGGGGTATCTACTGCCTGTTTTCGCCGCCGCTGCCTTGTTGTTCGGCACCGTCAACGGCATCGCCGCGGCGTATCTCATGGCGCGGCTGCCCGCGGCCCAGACAGCCCCATGCGCCGCCTAGCTTTTCTTATATTGTTCGCACAGGGCTCCCTCGCTGTCGCGGCGGATTGGGTTCGTCTCGCTATTCCGCATAGCGAGGACCAATATTTTTATGACCGCAGCAAACTGGTGGTAGACAGCAACGAAATCACCTATTGGAAAAAAGCACTGTTTAAACCGCCGCGCCCAGTGAAAACACAACTCGCCAGCTCCGCCTTGATGCGCGAGCGCATCGATTGCCGCGAGCACACTTTGCGCCTGCTCAGTTTTCTCTATTATGATGCGCAAGGCACGGTGATCGAGTATGTGGCGGAAGCGGAAAAAGAAGGCGCGCCTATTATTCCCGAAACCGTAGGCGATCGGTTTGAGCAAGCCTTGTGTCCGCAGACGCAAGAGTCCAATAGCAACCGTGTCCTCAGCCCGCCTAAAATGGATGCCCATGCCCTTTGATAAAACCGTCACCGTTGCCCTCACCGGCGCATCCGGCATCCCCTACGCATTGCGCTTGATCGAATGCCTGCTGGCGGCGCGTTGCCGGGTCTATGTACTCGCTTCCCAAGTCGCGGCCATCACCGCCAAGCAAGAAATGGGACTCACCCTGCCCGCGCGCGCGCAGGAACTGCAAACGTTTTTGACGCAACATTTCCATGCCGGGACCGATCAACTGCAGGTGTTCGGACGCGAGGAATGGTTCGCGCCGATCGCCTCCGGCTCCAATCCGCCCGATGCGATGGTGGTTTGCCCTTGCACCATGGGCACGCTGGCGGCGATTGCGGCGGGGCTGGCGGATAACTTGATCGGGCGTGCCGCGGACGTCGTCATCAAAGAAGGACGCAAGTTGGTGCTGGTGCCGCGCGAGACACCGTTTTCCGCGATTCATTTGGAAAACATGCTCAAGCTCGCCCGGCTCGGTGTCGTTATTCTCCCGGCCAATCCCGGCTTTTATCACCACCCTCAAACCGTGCAAGATCTCGTGGATTTCGTCGTGGCGCGCATACTCGACCAGCTTGCGGTGCCCCACCAGTTACTCACGCGGTGGGGTGAAACCGAGCTTTGATATGATTCCCAAGAAATGGAAAAATCGCCTCGCTGAACTGCTGCCGGACAGTGCGGAGCTCGCACCGTTTACCCTACCGTTATTCCCGCTCAATACCGTGCTGCTGCCGGGCGGTGTACTCGCGCTCAAAGTGTTCGAACAACGTTACATGGATATGGCGAAGCGTTGCCTGCAAGAGGAAAGTTTGTTCGGCATATGCTTAATCAAGGAGGGCGCAGAAGTCGCTGCGCCCGCCGCGCCGCATCCGGTCGGCACACTCGCACGCATCGGCCATTGGGATATGCCACAACTCGGCGTGCTGAATGTGCGCGCTATCGGCGTGCAACGTTTTCAAGTCTTGGAATACGAAACCCAACAAGATGGTTTGCTCATCGCACAAGCGGTAAAAGTGCCGGCAGAGACGGCAACGCCGCTGCCACCGGAACACGCGGCATGCGCCGCAGTGTTAAAGCACGTCATGGCGCATGTGGGGGAAGATAAATTCGAGCCGCCATTCTGCTTTGACGACGGCGTATGGGTCGGCTACCGGCTGGTGGAAGTCATGCCGATAAAAATCAGCGCCAAACAAAGTATGCTGGAAATGAACGACACCCTGGTGCGCCTGGATGTGCTGCACAAATTTCTGGCGCAGCAAGGACTCACCGCCTAGAGAGCCTCATTTAAATAAGCCATAAACCGATTAGGAAGTGTCGTCACGAGATATGTTAAAGTAGTTTATTACATAAACTGCGGTGGACACGAATGGCTGAGGCCTATCAAAGACATGACATCTCCGATGCGGCGTGGGCGCTACTTGAACCACGATTGCTGGGGCGTAAAGGCGTGT
>JANYAU010000130.1 GCA_025361165.1 Betaproteobacteria bacterium
CTAAAAGACGGAAAATAATGCGTCATGCTGACGTATAATGCAAAAATAATTGAATATAGTCCTGCAATATCAACGATACATACATTATTTTCCATCCTATTGGGAATCTCAAATGCGTCAACTATCAACGCCCCCTCAAGCCGATCCCAATGCCCCGCGTTTATTGAATCAAGTTCGGGACAAGATACGGCTAAAGCACTATAGCATTCGCACGGAGCAGGCGTATACCGATTGGGTAAAGCGTTTTATTTTGTTCCATAAAAAGCGGCACCCCAAGGATATGGGCGCGGGTGAGGTGGAGCAATTTCTCACGCATCTTGCGGTGGCGGGCAAGGTTTCCGCTTCCACGCAGAATCAGGCGAAAAGCGCGCTGTTGTTTTTGTATCGGGATGTGCTTTCTATTGATTTACCATGGTTGGATGAAGTGGTCGTGGCGAAGGGTGGCAAGCGTTTGCCGGTGGTGTTGACGGTACAAGAAACGCAGCGTTTGCTGGAGCGGGTTGAGGGCACTTCCGGCTTGATCGCCCGCCTGTTGTATGGCTCCGGGATGAGGGTGATGGAAGGGGTTCGATTACGGGTGAAGGATGTCGATTTCCAGCGGCGTGAGTTGATTGTGCGCGAAGGTAAGGGGAATAAAGACCGCGTGACGATGTTGCCGCAAAGTTTGATCGAGCCCTTGCAACAGCATCTGGTTCGGGTGAAGAGTTTACATGAGCGGGATTTGGAGACGGGTTTTGGTGATGTGTATCTGCCGTTTGCTTTGTCACGCAAGTACCCGGTAGCGGGGCGCGAATGGCATTGGCAATATGTGTTCCCCGCTGCAAAGCGCTCGATCGATCCGCGCAGTAATGTTGAGCGCAGGCATCATGTGAGTGACCAAGCGGTGCAGCGGGCGGTGCGTCAGGCGGCGCGCGATGCCGATTTAAACAAACCGGTTTCGCCGCATACATTGCGCCATTCCTTCGCCACACATCTACTGCAATCCGGCTACGACATCCGCACAGTGCAAGAACTACTCGGCCACAAAGATGTGCAAACCACGATGATTTACACGCATGTGTTGAATCGCGGCGGTCGTGGTGTAGTGAGTCCGTTGGATGCGTAATTGCCAATGAGTGACGAGACTTTTATGCGCGCAGCTATTGCGCTGGCACACCAAGCTTGGGCTGCGGGTGAGGTGCCGGTGGGCGCGGTGGTGGTGAAAGCGGGCGAGATTATCGGGCGCGGTTTTAACCGCCCGATTTCCGGCCACGATCCGACAGCGCATGCGGAGATTCAAGCCTTGCGCGACGCGGCGCAGCGCTTGGGCAATTACCGGCTACCCGGGTGCGAATTGTTCGTGACGATAGAGCCATGCACCATGTGCGCTGGGGCGATCATCCATGCGCGTATTGCGCGTGTGGTGTATGGCGCGCGCGATGCCAAGACCGGCGCGCATGGCAGTGTGGTGGATTTATTTAGCGAGCCGCGCTTGAATTTTCATGCGGCGGTGATTAGCGGGGTGTTGGCGCAAGAGTGCGGCAAGTTGTTGTCGGATTTTTTTGCCGAGCGGCGGCAGGCGCAAGATAAGGTTTAAATCACACAGCCTGAATCAATAGACTCTGGCCGATGAATACCATAGCCCTGGGCATAATCCACGCCGATCTCGGTGAGCCGGGCTTGAATGTCCGCATTCTCGACGAATTCAGCAATCGTTTTCAAGCCTGCCACATGGCCGATGTTGTTGATGGCTTGCACGATGGCGGCGTCCATCGGGTCTTGCAACATATCGCGCACGAAGCCGCCGTCTATCTTGAGGTAATCCGCGGCCAAGGTTTTGAGATAGGAGAAGGAACTCAAGCCGGTGCCGAAATCATCCAGCGCGACCTTGCAACCTAAGGATTTAACGTTGCGAATAAAGGACAGGGCATTGCTTAAATTGGCGATGGCGGCGGTCTCGGTGACTTCGAAGCAGATCGATTGCGGTGGAATGCCGTTGCGCGACAAGGCATCCCGCACGAATTGCAGATAGGTTTCATCGCCCAGGGTCGCGCCAGAAAGATTGATAAAGTAAATGCTGTCGGCCTTGGCTTGGCGCGTGGCGAATTGCTGGGCGAGATGGGCGAAAACCTGGGTCAATACCCAGCGGTCCAGCTTGGGCATGAGGTTGTAGCGTTCGGCGGCGGGGATGAATGCGCCGGGGAGAATCAGCTTGCCATCGCGCTCTTTAAGTCGCACCAGAAATTCGCATGAAGGTCCGCTGGTGGAGCCATCCAGCGCAATAATGCACTGCTTGTGCAAAACAAACTGGTTGTCTTGCAATGCGTGGGTAAGCTGCGACACCCATTCCATTTCGCCGCGGCGCTGGACTAATTCCACATCGTCCGGGCGGTAGACGTGAATCCGGCCACGGCCTTTATCCTTGGCGGCATAGCAGGCCATGTCGGCTGCGCGCAGTAACTCGGTGTGCGTCTGGCCAGGGCTGTCCACCATAACCAGGCCGATGCTAACGCCGATGGTGAAGGTTTTATCCATCCAAGCGAAGCGAAATTCCTTAAGGAGTTGCAGCATGCGTTCCGCCACTTCCTGGGCATGGGCAAGGGAGCAATGTTCCAACAGCACGCCGAATTCATCGCCGCCGAGCCGGGCCAGGGTGTCGCTGTCGCGTACCGGACCTTTCAACAGTATCGCGATCTGTTTCAGTAATTCGTCGCCGGCGACATGGCCACAGGTGTCATTGACGATCTTGAACTGGTCCAAATCGAGGTAAAACAAGGCGTGCGGGCTATCGGCGCTGGCGCTGTTCAAGGCCCGCTCCAGCCGTGTATCGAACTCGGTGCGGTTGCACAGGCCGGTCAAGGCATCGTGATAGGCGAGATGTTGAATTGTCTGTTGCGCCTCGCGGTGCGCGTGCCGGTTTTGCGCCTCGCGCAGCTCGCGTTCAACGGCGGGTACGAGCCGCGACAAGTTGCCCTTCATGATGTAATCGTGGGCGCCGCTTTTCATCGCGGCCACCGCCACTTCTTCGCCGATGCTGCCGGAAACGATGATGATGGGCAGATCGAGGTGGGTTTGCTTTACTTGTTGGATCGCGGCGTCGGAACTGAATTCCGGCAAATTGTGATCGGTGATCACGATGTCCCAGACGTCTTCGTCTAGCGCGGCTTGCAGCGTAGCGAGAGAATCCACACGCCGATGCTCGGGGGTTAGGCCGCCTTTGCGCAGTTCGCGCAAGATCAGGAGGGCATCGTCCTCCGAATCCTCCACGATCAATACGCGCAATGGCCCGGCCATGTCAGAGACCGGTGGGTGGCGCGGTATTGAGCACGAGCCAATACAGGCCAAGCTGGCGCACGGCTTCGATGAACGAGTCAGAATCCACCGGCTTGCGCACATAACTGTTGACGCCCAGTTGGTAGCTGGTGACGACATCGCGTTCTTCGTTCGAGGTGGTGAGGATAGTGACCGGCAGCAATGCGGTGCGAGGATCGGCGCGCAGACGCTGCAAAACTTCCAGGCCATCGATCTTGGGTAGCTTGAGATCGAGCAGAATCAATTGCGGCTGGATCGTGGTATCGCGCCCGGCATGGGCGCCGGTACCGAACAAATAATCCAGCGCCTCGGCGCCATCGCGCGCGACGACGATCTCGTTCAAAATCTTGTTTTTGCTTAACGCACGCAGCGTTAGCGTTTCATCGTCTGGATTATCTTCTACCAGCAAAATTACTTTGTTGTGCATTACATGCTCCGGTTTTTCCGCTATCTAGAGCAGCGGTTTGTTTTAAATCAATTGCTCAGGGTGAAACTGAACACGGCGCCGGCATTGGGTTGACCTTCTGCCCATATTTCCCCGCCGTGGCGATGCACGATGCGCTTAACGGTGGCAAGGCCGACTCCGGTACCGGGAAAATCTTCATCGTGATGTAAGCGCTGGAATGCGCCGAACAGCTTACCCACATAGGCCATATCGAATCCCGCGCCATTATCGCGCACAAAATAAACGGTGCGGCCATTTTGTATCACGCTGCCAATTTCAATCCGAGGCTGGGCGATTTTACTCGAATATTTCCAGGCATTATCCAGTAAATTGACCATCACAATGCGCAGCAGCGCCGGGTCGCCGTAGGCGGCAAGATCCGCTTGCACCCTAAATGGCGCTTCGCTATACCCTTTGTGTTTGTGTAAATCCTCGATGACTTCCAGCGCCATGGCGGAAAGATCGACAGGCACTTGTTTCATTTCGGCGCGCGTGATGCGCGCGAGACGCAGCAAGTCGTCGATCAACAAGCCCATGCGCTGCGCTGCGCGCCGCACGCGATTGAGATAATCGTGGCCGACAATATCCAAGCGCTCGCCATAATCTTCGATCAGCGCCTGGCTGAAGCCATCGATGCTGCGTAGCGGCGTGCGCAAATCGTGTGAGACGGAGTAGCTGAAGGCTTCCAGTTCCTGATTCACCGCTTCGAGTTGTGCGGTGCGCTCGACGACACGCTGTTCCAGAGCGGTATTGAGTTGCTGTATTTCCGCATCCGCCTGTTCGAGTTTGACGATGTCTTGCTCCAGTGTCTCTACTGCTCTGGCCAAATTAAATTGCATACGAGAAAGCCCATCGAGCACCCTATCGAATTCGTCTAACCGATGGTGAGCATGTGCGGGACGGTCTAAGGTAAGCCGTTCGTGCAGATTGCCAGGGTTCAAACATGAGGCGAATTCAGCGATGCGTTGCAGGTGACGCGTCACCAGCCAATGAAACAACCACAGCATGAAACCGGCGACGAGGAATGTCTTGACGCCATTCGTGATCAGAATCACCCAGAATTTTTCCAGCAAGCGCTGATACACGCCATCCATATCGATCACCACCTTCAAGCGGCCGATAGGGATGGTTTCACCGCGATGGACATGGGTCAGGGGATAGTCGCGCAACCGGGTGTTCTGTGATTTTGAGTGTCCGGCTTGCGCCCAAATTTTGCCGTTTTCCACGACGGCGACATGCCGCATATCTGGCAGTTGCGCTAGACCATCCACGGCAATTTGCAACTCTTTGCGATTGGTCGCCCACAAGGCGTTGCCGATAGTGGGTAGGTAAGATCGTCCGACTTGCTCGAAGGTGGCTTCGATTTGTCCCAGATCGTGGCGATAGTCGATATACAGTTGAAAAGCGGTAGCCAGGAGCGCGGCGGCGGTGCTGAACGCCACGGTGGCGGCGACGAGGCGCCAACCGAGAGGAGAAAATTTAGCCAGCCACTTTCGCACGGGAGAAAGTAGCACCTACTTAACCTCGCACTGGGCAGCGGGCGCACCCAGCGCTGCGAATTTTTCGCGGCAAACCTTGGTATACATGCCCTCGGTCTTGATTGCGCGCAAGGCGGCAGCGATCGCGGGGACTTTATCGGCATGCCGCCGGTTAAGATAGATGAACATTTCGCGTGCCGAGAGCGCTGGCTCCACGACACGTATACCTTGGAGGTGCATTTTTTTTACTAAGGCATTGCCCATCCATTGCTCATATAGCGCGACGTCGATCCGATTCTTGTCCAGCATGGAAAATAATTGCTCCGGCTCATCCACCGTGGTGACCTGGGTGGCGAGCTGAAGGTTTTGCTCGAAAATTTTCCAGCCTTTAATGTGGCCCACAGAGAGGGGTTTCAGCATCGCCCAATTGGCGTTACTTAATTTGGCCTGACGTGTAAACGCCACGAAATGCCATTCAGTGAGTTTTTCGGGGACGCGGATCAGATTGGGATAAATTTTCCCTAGACCTGCAATGCGCGAAAAATCACCATCCTCGATTCCGGCGTTGGCATTGATGATGCCACGTTCGGCCGGTAGCTTTATTAGCTTTAAACGCAACCCCACGCGTCGAAAGGCCTCGCCCACGACGATATCGAGGAAGCCATCGCCGGCTTTAGTGGTAAAAGGTGGTTCGTTGGTGTCATTGAGGAACAGTGTGGTTTCATTCGCAGCCTGGCTGACATGGCTATTTAATGCCAATGCGAGCAACGCTATCAAAAACCAGTGCGGTGCGCGGTATTTTTCACTTTGAGGTATTTTTTTGCATTGATATGCGTTACGCATCGCGCTCCCCCCTCGTTGAATTGCCAAATAGTAGTCTTTATCGGCAGCAGAGCCAATAATATTAACGGTTTTGCAAAGATGGATTGTTGGTTGCCGGCGGGAAAGGGATAATGAGCGCATGGAGAAAAAAATTCGCATCAGCATCGCCGGCCAAAGCTTGGAATTGCTGGATGAGGCCGGATGCTTGGAACGGCGCTTTGCGGTATCGACCGCCGCGAACGGGGTGGGCGAAGCCAACGGCAGCTATTGCACGCCGCGCGGCCTACATATCATCCGCGCCAAAATTGGCGCGGGCCAGCCGGAAAATAGCGTCTTCGTGCGCCGCCGTCCGACGGGTGAAATCTATACGCCGGAACTGGGCGCGCAATTTCCGGAGCGCGATTGGATACTCACGCGCATTCTGTGGCTATCGGGTTGTGAGTGTGGCTTTAATCGGCTGGGTGAAGTCGATACGATGCGCCGCTTTATTTACATCCACGGCAGCCCGGACGAAGTGGCGATGGGCGTGCCCGGCTCGCACGGTTGCGTGCGCATGCGCAATGCGGATGTAATGGATTTGTTCGACCGGGTGCAGTCAGGCACGCCGGTTGAGATTATGGCTTAGGCCGCTTGCTGAATCCCCGCCACATACCACGCGGCATTTTGATCGGTTGCGGATTTTTGAATATGCCAGATTTCGTCGAGCGCCGTTGCCGGCGCGCCTGCTTCTTCGCGTAGCTGCCCAGTAAAGCGTACGCTCGCGATCACCAGATCGTTCTCCGTCACCACGTTCAGCATCGCCGCATCTAATTGCAGCACATCGGTTTTATTCGGGGCACTGCCGCGCTCTTGGAGTTGGAGTTGAATTTCGGCGAACACTTCGGGCGTAGTGTATTCGCGAATGTCGCTCACATCGGCGCGATCATAAGCTTCTTGCAGCCGAATGAAATGGCCCTTCGCCGCGCGTAGAAAGGGCTCGTCCTCAAACCAGTCGGGGCGGCTGCTGGGCTGAGCGGGAAGGAACGTCGAACCACTCATTGCTTGTGGCGGAAGCGTGACGGGCGGGTTCATACCGGCGTATTGCAGCGGTTGCTGCGGGCGCGCTTGGCGCATTTTACGGAAGATGAAATACACCCCGGCCGCCAGCCCTACCAGCAGCAGAATGTCGAATAGCTTGATGCCGTCGAAGCCATGACCCATGAAGAGCGAAGCGAGCAAGCCGCCCGCCACCAGGCCGGCAATCGGCCCGAGCCAGGATCGGCCTCCAAGCGGAGCCGCCGCGGGGGCCGGGCTGGCAGGCCGGGGCGCGGCCGGTTGCGAGATTTGCTCGCGCTGCTTGCCGAAGCTCTTGCCCCCGCCAAAGCGCTTGGCATAAGCATCGGGGGTTAGGGCGCTGGCGCCGAGTAGGGTCATAAGGATTAAGGCTAGGATTTTCTTCATGTAAAGCTCCGTGAAATACAGCCGATATAAGAAGCTAATGTAACAGGTTTCGGGGTCGGCATCGGGATTGCCGCCGCAATCATTTATTCAGAATGAAAGACTATGCCAGCGAGCGCAAGTTCCGTGATTCATCCTACTGGCGCTATTGGCCGCTTCAAGATTCTTCGGCTGCTGGGTAAGGGCAATCAAAGCGAGGTATATCTGGCGCACGATCCACATTTGGATCGCGAGGTAGCGATTAAGACTTTGCATTTTGCGTCTTCCGCCGAGCGTGCGGCGAATGTGGATAGTTTGTTGACCGAGGCGCGCACCGTCAGCCGCTTGCAGCATCCCAATATCGTTACCTTGTACGACGCCGGCGAGCACGAAGGGCAACCCTATTTAGTGTTTGAGTTGGTCGATGGGCCAACGCTCGCGCAGGTGTTGAAAGAAGAGGGGCCGGTCTCGGCGCCCCGGGCCGCGGAATTAGCAATACAGATATTGGATGCGATCGGCTATGCCCATGCGCAGGGCATTATCCATCGCGATCTCAAGCCTTCCAACGTGTTGCTCGGCGCGAATGGCGTGGCGCGGGTGATGGATTTCGGTGTTGCGGGGCGCATCGACAATCAAGGTGCAAAAAGCGGCTACCTCATGGGCACACCGGCATACATGGCGCCAGAGTATATCGCTAACGAAGATTTTGGCCCGCAGTCAGATTTATTTTCGTTCGGCATGCTGATGTACGAACTGCTCACCGGCCGCCATGCGGTGCGCGGCAAAGATGTGCATGAGGTGATGCGGCGCATCGTGACCGACCCGATTGCCGCGCCCTCCCAACATAACGCCAAAATCGATGAAAAACTCGACGATTTACTGTTGAAAGCGTTGAAGAAGGATCCGGCGGAACGCTTCGACGATGCGTGGCTGATGAAAAACGCTTTTGAGCTTTATCTCTCGCCCGATGTGCCCGTGCTCCCCAGAACCGGCAACGACGCCAAGCAAAGTACACTGGATTTTTTGCTGCGCCGCATGCGGCTCAAGAGCGACTTCCCGGCACTTTCGGAAGCCGTTACCGCCATCAACCGCATCGCCGCCTCGGATAAGGAGAGCGTGAATCAGCTCTCGAATACTATCCTCAAGGATTTTGCGCTGACCAACAAATTGTTGCGGCTGGTCAATGCAGCGTTTTACGGCCACATCGGCGGCGGTTCGATCAGCACTATCTCGCGTGCGGTAGTCATTCTGGGCTTCGATGCGGTGCGCTCCATCGCCGTGACCTTGATGTTATTCGACAACCTGCAAAACAAAGGCCACGCGCAGCAGCTCAAGGAAGAATTTATCAAGGTGCTGTATGCCGGTATGCTGGCGCGCGGTATGGCAGGTAAAGCGCAAGTGAAAGATGCGGAAGAGGCGTTCATTTGCTCCATGTTTCACAACCTCGGGCGCATGCTGTCCATGTTCTATTTTCTGGAGGAAACGGAAGAAATCAAGAAGCTGATTCAGACCAAGGGCTTCAGCGACGTAAAGGCTTCAACTCAAGTACTGGGCTTGTCATTCGAAGACTTGGGTATTGGCATCGCCAAGAGTTGGGGCTTTCCGGATCAGATTGTGCTGAGCATGAGAAAATTACCGGATGAGAAGGTCAAGAAAAGCGCGAATAATACCGACAGGCTGCGGGTGCTAGCCGGTTTTTCCAACGAGTTGTGCGAGGTGATCGTCGGCACGCCGGAGGCCGATCGCAGCAAGGTGCTGGCCAAACTCAGCGCGCGTTTCGGCGATAGCTTGGCGGTCACCGAGAAGCAACTCTCCGCATTGATGGAAAAATCGATGCAAGACATCGCCCAGTTTGCCTCGGCGGTGAATGTGAATCTCAAGCAAAGCCAGTTTGCGCAACAAGCGTCGAAATGGGCGAGGGTGAGCGAGGCGCCGCCTGCGCCGCCCCCGCTGGCAGAGATATCGACAGCGGCGGATGGTGATGATGCCGATACCCAAATCGCACTCGCTGCCACAGTGTTGCACGAGCATGCACCGGTGCTCGATTTGGCGCTCAGCGCAGACGGCAGCAAGCCCGTGCCAACCACGGAGGAAATTCAAACCATCCTCACCTCGGGTCTGAAAGACATCAGCAATTCGCTGATCGACGACAATATTTCGGTGAACGACATTCTGCGCATGATTTTGGAGGCGATGTACAGCGGCATGGGCTTTAGCCATGTGGTGTTCTGCATCAAAGACAGCCGCCAAAACGCCATGTGCGGTAAATTCGGGTTCGGTGAAGGCGTGCAGGCTTTATTGAAGGCATTTCATTTCTCGATGGTAGAACAGCCGGATGTATTCCACGTTGCGCTGAAGAATAACGCCGATATTTTAATTACCGATATCGACGATGCAAAAATTGCGACACGCATTCCGCGTTGGTATCGGCAACACGTGTCGGCGCGCACCTTCGTGATTTTTCCCATCACGGTGAAGGGTAAGTCGATCGGTTTGATCTACGCCGACCGTGCACAGCCGGGCGAAATCGTCATTCCCGAAAAAGAGTTGTCCTTACTTAAGGCGCTACGCAATCAAGCGGTATTGGCTATCAGGCAGACTTTATAGTTGCTACTATTTGCATAGGAGATAAGCAGATGCGTTTTCTACCTTACTTTATTTCGATGACAGTCGCGATGGTGCTTAGCGGCGTGGCCGCGGCTGCACCGGTGGTGCCAGTGCCGGAGCAGATTCCCGGTGTGAAACGGGTCGATGCGGAAGCGGTCATCGATCTGGCGGCTAAGCTCCCTAAGCTCATCATTATTGATTCGCGCGTCGCGGGCGACCGCAAAATGGGTTATATCGAGAACTCGGTGAGTCTGCCGGATGCCAAAACAAACTGTAAAAGTCTGGCCAAGATCATCCCGGCTAAGACCACGCCGGTGCTGTTCTATTGCAACGGTGTGAAATGCGGCCGCAGCGTGGTGGCAACGCGCATCGCGCTCCAGTGCGGTTATCAGGATATTTATTGGTTCCGCGGCGGATTCGAAGAGTGGCGCGCCAAACAATTTCCCTTCATCAATGAATAAACGACTGCTTAGCTAAGCACGGTGATGCGCTTTTCTCTCAGAAGTAGTCTGTGGTTGCCGATCATGGTGATGGGCCTGGTGGCGATCGTCCTGGTGCTTGTCACGGCCTATATTTACCGCGACCTCACGTTGGAAAATCGGCGCCAAGGGATTCGCGAACTATTACAGATAAAAGCCGACGAGCTGCTGCAGCAACTCGCCGACAATTCGCGTGCGTTAGCGATGGAAGTGCAGCGGGATCCGGCGTTTCATACTGCGTTTGCCAGTGGCGATCAGGCTATGGTGCGGGCACAGCTCAACGAACAATTTCATCGTTATTTTCAAACGGCAGAGGTGGTTCAACTACAAAAACTATTCGTATTCGACGTGCACTACCAGCTTTTTGCCGAATCCAGCGAAGCGCCGGAGTATCGCACGCCGCCCGCGGCGAATGGCGCCATTACCCCCTGCAATGCCGTGCTCGATCAAGCGCGGCGTCGAATCGGCGCTGCAAATCTTAAAGTGTTTGCGCAATTTTGCGTGGAGCAAGACCGTACCTTGTATGCCGTAGTCGTGCCTATCGGCAGCCTGCGGCCGAGCGGATTTATGATGGTGGTGACCGATCCGACGCACAGCTTGGCGCTATTGAGCCGCGAGCTGGGCATGCCGGTGAGAATGAGTTCACCGCAAGGTAAACACTTTTTTAAATCCACCGGCTGGCCCGCGCCGAATACGATGAGCGAGATGTTGGTCGCCGAGCGCGAGTTACGTACTGACGATGGCAAACTCGCGATGAAGATCGCGCTGTCGAGCAATATCCAACAACTGGAGCGCAGCTTGAAGCATGCCCGCAATGTGGTGCTGGGGATAGCCGGCGCAGCCACAGTGCTGGTGGCGCTGATTACACTCCTGGTGTTGCAGCGCAGCACGCTTAAGCCGCTACACCGGCTCATACGTCAGATTGAAGTTGTGCAACACGACCGTAAGCGTTTGGGGGAACAAGTTCTCATCACGGGCAATCGCGAGATTCGCGCGTTGAGCACGGCATTCAATCGCATGACGGCGGAGTTGAAAAACTTATACGAAGCGCTGGAGGAGATGGCGTTCCGCGATGCGCTTACGGGTTTGCCTAACCGTACGCTGTTTAACGATCGTGTCGCGCAACTCATCACCCAGTGTGAGCGTAGAGGGGAACAGTTCGCTTTGTTCATGATGGATTTGGATCGCTTCAAGCAGATTAACGATTCGCTCGGGCATCCGGTCGGCGACGCGCTACTGCAGCAAGCCGCGGAGAGGCTCAACACTGCGTTGCGCCGCGGTGATACCGTGTCGCGCCCCGGTGAGGATATCTTCGCGCGCTTGGGCGGCGACGAGTTTGCGGCCTTGATTGTGGTAAACGATGGGTCGGATGCGATCGTCGCCATCGCCAAGCGTTTGCTGCAAGTGTTGTCTAAACCATTCGACGTGACGCCGCATCGCTTGCATGTGGGCATCAGTATTGGCATCGCGATGTATCCGGGCGATGGCACGTCGCTGGAGGAACTGATGCGCCACTCGGATGTGGCGATGTATCACGCCAAGCAAGCGCAGCGCGGTTTTGCTTTTTACGACCGGGTGCAAGACGAACACAGTTTAGAGCTGCTGGCGCTGGAGGAAGCCTTGCGTCAGGCCTTGGCCGACGATGCATTAGAAGTGTATTTTCAGCCTAAGGTGTATACCGTCAACGGCAGTTTGTGCGGTGCGGAAGTGCTGTTGCGTTGGCAGCATCCGACGCGTGGTTGGATTTCCCCCGATATTTTTATTCCCATCGCCGAACAGACCGGCTTGATCGACCCCTTAACGCAATGGGTGTTGGATCATGCGCTGGCGCATTGCGCCGCCTGGCAGCGGCTAGGATGGCACTTGGATATCGCAGTGAATCTATCGGCACGTAGTCTGCGCGACGAAGCCCTGCCGGCGCTGATCGAAAAGAGCTTGCGCTGGCACGGCGTGCCCGCCGGCAGTTTGATCTTGGAGATTACCGAAAACGCGATCATGGCCGATCCGGCGCGTGCGCAGAGCATTCTTACACAGCTCGACGCGATGGGAGTATTGATCTCGGTCGACGATTTCGGCACCGGCCATTCGTCCTTGGCGTATCTCAAACGGCTACCGGTGACCGAGTTGAAAATCGACAAATCCTTCGTGCTCGGCGTGCTCGATGATCCCAACGATGCCGCTATCGTGCGCGCGACAGTAGATTTGGCGCATAACTTGGGCCTGCGCGTGGTGGCGGAAGGTGTGGAAACGGCGGAGATTTACCGCTACCTGCAAGGGCTCGCGTGTGACGTAAGCCAAGGCTATTTCCACGCACGACCTATGCCGCCGGAACAGTTTCTTACATTTCTCAGTACGATGCCTCTTCCTCCAGATAAGGCTGAGCCATACACGGTGAGTTGATTTTCACCGCGGGGTGGGTAGCGCTTATAATAGCCAATCTCAGTTTTGCGAGCGTCTTTTTCCATGCGTCCTCATTTTTTCCTTGTCGCTTTTACCGCGTTGGCCGCGGCGTGTACGCCGGGCAAGCAATCTGAATTGCACGGCTATGCGGAAGGCGAATTCGTGCGCGTGGCGGCGCCGTTTGCCGGCCAATTGTCCTTGCTTGCCGTACAGCGCGGGGCAACGGTGCAAGCTGGCGGCGCCCTGTTTGCCTTGGAGCAAGAGAACGAAAAAGCGGCGCGCACGGAGGCGCAAGAACGGCTGAAGAGTGCGGCCGCCCGGCTGGCGGATTTACAAAAGGGCAAACGGCCGGACGAAGTGGCGGCCGCCGATGCGCAACTCGCGCAAGCCCAAGCCGCCCTGCATTTGTCCGCGACGCAACTGAAACGCGATGAGAAGTTACTCGCGGATAATTTCATCTCGCGCGATCGTCTGGATCAAACGCGCGCTGCGCGCGACCGCGATCAAGCGCGGGTTGCCGAGCTGGCGTCGCAATTGCGCCTAACCAAGCAAGGTGCGCGTTCGGACGAAGTCAATGCGGCGCGCGCCGAGATGCAAGCCGCGCAAGCGGCGGTCGCGCAAGCGCAATGGCGGCTCGATCAAAAGTCGCTTAAGTCACCGGTTTCAGGCTTGGTGTACGACACCTTATATGTGACGGGGGAGTGGGTGCCAGCGGGCGCTCCCGTGGTTTCGCTATTACCGCCAGCCAATATCAAGCTGCGTTTTTTCTTACCCGAGCCGCTGCTCGCTAAATTCAAAATCGGGCAAGACATTCAAGTAAGCTGCGACGCTTGTCTCCGCTTCAACGCCAAGGTCAGCTATGTTTCCACGCAAGCGGAATACACGCCGCCGGTGATCTACAGCAACGAGGCGCGCACCAAGCTGGTGTATCTGGCCGAAGCGCGGCTCGCGCCTGAAGATGCGGTGAAGCTTCATCCCGGCCAGCCTGTCGATATTATTTTGCCATGAACGATGCGGTTGCCATCGATGTCCGCGGGCTGTCCAAGTCCTTCGATGGTAAGCGCGTGGTGCGCGATCTCACGTTGCAAGTGACGCGTGGCGAAATCTTCGGCTTTCTCGGCCCTAACGGCAGCGGCAAAACTACCTCGATTCGGATGTTGTGCGGGCTGTTGATCCCCGACGCGGGCGAAGGGCACTGCCTCGGCTACGATGTCATCCG
>JANYAU010000038.1 GCA_025361165.1 Betaproteobacteria bacterium
ACCCCGCGCCGCTTTTTCATGTCACGTCCATCGTTTTACGATTGCATGCTGCGCAACAGCTCGTCCACTTCCGCTTCCGCTGCGACCCAATCCTCGCCCGGATGACCGCCGACGAAACCACGGCGCTCGGCACGAAAATACGCGGCATCACAAATCATGCGGTAACGCTGCTCGGGTGTGATATGGGCTTTACCGTTGCCTTTTGCAGCCTTGGCAGCGGGAGATTTGGAATTCTTCGGCTTGGCGGTGACGGTTTTAGGGGAAGGGGGTTTAGCCGCCGCCGTCTTGCTCGCGGCGGGTTTCTTCACTGCCGGTTTTTTCTCGGTGCTGATTTTAGGTGCTACAGTCACCTTCTTCGCAGCCGGTTTTGCTTTGGATACAGCCATTGATACACCCCTTATTGCTTCAACAAAACATCGCAATCATAGCACGCAAATAATGACATTTTCATTAAATATTCTACGGCCTTGCTCCTTGAATATAAGCATTGGCCGTGCCAACTTAATGTAGGTTAGAAATTGGCAAAAATGAAGGGGGATACGACGCTAAAGCTCCCTGGCGGTGCGGCGTTGATCCACGCCGCACCAAGAGCGTGCGAAAGCTAGGCGGTACCGCCGACGGTGAGGCTGTCGATCTTGAGCGTGGGCTGGCCCACGCCTACCGGCACGCTTTGGCCTTCTTTGCCGCAAGTGCCAACACCGGGATCGAGCGCCATATCGTTGCCTATCATGGAGACGCGCGTCAGCACGTCTGGTCCATTGCCAATCAGCGTCGCGCCTTTGACCGGATAGGTGATTTTGCCGTCTTCGATCATGTAGGCTTCGGCAGCGGAGAACACGAACTTGCCGCTGGTGATATCCACTTGCCCACCGCCGAAGTTGACCGCATATAAGCCATGCTTCACCGACTTGATGATGTCTTGCGGATCTTTGTCGCCATTTAGCATGTAGGTGTTGGTCATGCGCGGCATGGGGATGTGCGCGAACGACTCGCGGCGAGCGTTGCCGGTCACCGCCACGCCCATCAAGCGCGCATTCAGTGTGTCTTGCATATAGCCCTTGAGGATGCCGTCTTCGATCAGCACCGTGCGGTTGGTGGGGTTACCCTCGTCGTCGATATTGAGCGAGCCGCGGCGGCGTGCAATCGTGCCGTCATCCACCACCGTGACGCCACTGGAGGCAACCCGCTCGCCGACACGGCCGGAGAAAGCGGAACTGCCCTTGCGGTTAAAATCGCCCTCCAAACCATGCCCAATCGCCTCGTGCAGTAAAATGCCGGGCCAGCCGGCGCCCAGCACCACCGTCATGGTGCCCGCCGGCGCGGGGCGCGCATCGAGATTGGTAAGCGCTTGGTGCACCGCCTGCTGAGCATATTGCGTGATCATCTCGTCGCTAAAATAAGCGTAATCGAAGCGCCCGCCGCCGCCCGCCGAGCCTTGTTCGCGCCGGCCATTAGCTTCTGCAATGACTTGCAGCGACAGCCGCACCAGCGGTCGCACGTCCGCCGCGACCAAGCCGTCCGCGCGCGCCACTAGTACCACCTCGTATTCACCGGCAAGGCTCGCCATGACTTGGGTAATACGCGGATCGAGGCTGCGCGCAATGCGCTCCAGCTTCTCCAACAAGGCCACCTTGTCCTCATCGCGCAAACTGACCAGGGGATCATGCGGCAAATATAAGGCCGGACGGGCGAGCTGTAAGCGGCCCTGACTATCGTGGGTGAGGCCAGGCACTTCCACCCGTGCTTGCGCGCCCGCTTGGGCGATGGCGCGGGTGGCTGCCGCGGCTTGTTGCAAGGTGGGCAGCGTAATATCGTCGGTGTAGGCAAACGCCGTCTTATCGCCTGACACGGCGCGCACGCCCACGCCTTGGTCGATGCTGAAGCTGCCGGACTTGACTTGCCCCTCTTCCAACTGCCAGCTCTCGGCGCGGCTGTATTGAAAATACAGATCAGCGAAATCGACATCGCGGATCATGATCTGGCCCAACACCTGTTGCAAGCTCGATTGATCGAGCCCGTATGGCGCGAGCAGGCTATCGCGCGCGGTAGATAACAGGGTTTCGCCTTGGATTGCTGCGGTGGTTTGACTCATTTTTCACTCCTACGTGACACAGATCGTGCAGCCTTGACAATTATTAATAGGATACAGGGAAACTCATCGCGTATATTAGAACATGGAGAGCGTATAAGGTGTAAATCGCAATGCGCCGAATGACTACCGCACCGGGAATATCTGCATTGTTGCCCGTCCATTATCGCAGTTCCCCGGAGAACCAGCCTTGAACGAAATGACTCAGCCGACGCCCTGGTACCGACAGGCTGCAGCAGTAATACCCAAGCATGGGTATCTAAAGAGTATCGGGACGATGCTTTTCATTAGCCTGTTTTTCGGTGCTTACTTCTATTTGCTCAAATACCCAGCCTACCCGACCACGGTAATCCCCACCACCTGGCTGGATCGTCTGATTGGCTTTCAACCGCTGTCTCTGCCGGTGTACTTATCACTATGGGTGTATGTTTCTCTGCCTCCAGCATTTTTTGCGACGCGGCGCGAGCTCTACGGGTATGGCATGGCGATGGCGTTAATGTGCATTGCAGGGCTAACTATTTTTTATTTCTGGCCCACGGCAGTACCCGCAGCCGATATCGACTGGGCACAGTATCCCGATGTGGGTTTTCTTAAAAATATGGATGCCTCAGGCAATGCCTGCCCTTCCCTACATGTCACCACAGCCATTTTTTCAGGTATCTGGTTACATCACTTGCTGCGTCGCTTTAGCGCGCCACGGTGGATACTCCTGTTCAACTGGATGTGGTGTATCGGAATCATCTATTCCACACTCGCCACACGCCAGCATGTGGCAGTGGATATGTGGGGCGGTCTCGCCTTGGGCGGCTTGGCGGCTTATCTGTCATTGCCGCGCGCGCGTGGCTGTGTGGAGTAATGCGGCGAGACACACGAGGTGACCCTACGCTCTTCGCCGGCAAGAGAGGCGGCCTCTATGAGAATTGCATCTCGCCTGGGTATTCGGCATGATATGTCAGAACTTATTAAAAGGGCACCTAGCATGAGCATGCGCGAAATTCTGGCATCGAAAAACAGTGGCGAGATTTACAGTATCGCCCCCGATCGTCCTGTTCTTGAAGCCGTTACATTCATGGGTCTGCATGATATCGGTTCCTTGGTGGTGAAAGACGGCGACAAGATGGTCGGCCTGCTCACCGATCGCGATATCGTGCGTTATTTGCGTAACGCCAACTGCAACCTGAGCGGCACGCTGGTGCGCGACGTGATGGTGGGTTCCCCGGTCGTCGGCCACCCGAACGATACCGCCGATCAAGTGCGGCGGATGATGACCGACAGCCATATCAGCCACCTGCCGGTGGTGGACGAGAATGGGCTGGTTGGGATCATTTCCTTCTACGATGTCGCCCGATCCGCTCTCAGCAATGCCGAATTCGAGAACAAATTGCTCAAGCGCTACATCAAGGATTGGCCGGAAGACGACGCAGGGAAAGAGTAATACTAGAAGCCGAGTTGGCGCAACGCCATGGACAGGGTAGGCTCAGACACGGTGGCCACTCCTTAGCGGCGGTAGATTCAATTTGCCATCCCGGGAAATATTTCACGCGCCCACACTTGCGATTCACTCAAAATTTATGCAGCGTCCGATGTTTCAACGCCGGCAAGCTATTGCGCAAACTGGCTTGATAAGCCGGGTTCACGCCCGCGATCACGACGCCAGAGCCGCGCGGCAGGCGATCCAGAATCACGCCCCAGGGGTCCACTATCATGCTGTTGCCGTGGGTTTCGCGTCCGGAGAGGTGATAACCGCCTTGTGCCGGGGCCAGCACGTAGGCGAGGTTTTCAATGGCGCGTGCGCGCACCAGCGTTTCCCAGTGCGCCTTGCCGGTGGTGTCGGTAAATGCAGACGGCAGCACGATGATATCCACATCGCCCATCGCCCGGAACAGCTCAGGAAAGCGCAAGTCGTAGCAAATCGACAAGCCGAGTTTGCCGAAGGGCGTATCGACGGTGACGATTTTCTTACCTGGTTCAATCGTTGCTTCTTCGTGATAATGTTCGTTGCCGAGATCGAGATTGAATAAATGAATCTTGTCGTAGCGGGCGACGACTTTGCCTTTGTCGTCATACACCAGACAGCTATTGCGCACTTTGTTCGGCACCGTCGCCTGTAGCGGAATCGAACCGCCGACCAGCCAGATTTTGTGTTTCTTCGCTTGGCTCGCCAGAAAACGTTGAATTGGGCCCATGCCTTCCTCTTCGCACACCGCGACCTTGTCAGTTTCCTTCATGCCCATGATGGGGAAATATTCGGGCAGCGCCACTAGCTTGGCGCCCTGCGCCACAGCCATTTCGATCAGACGTTCAGCTTCATCGAGATTGGCAGCGACATTCGGGCCGGAAGCCATTTGGATCGCGGCAATTTTAAATACGCCGGGCTGTGACTTGCTCTTGGCAAAGTGGGTGCGCGTTTTTTTCTTGGCGAAGCTGGAGGGCGTTTTAGTGCTCATCGACTTTCCATGATTTCAAGTTTAATTGGGTCGACGGTATTGCCTTCCTCAAGATCGATACGATCAGCCTCGATACCCAAGGCAATCAACCAACCACGTAATTCCTCGGCTTGGGCCGTGGACTCGTCGCGCTTTTGATGGTGCAGCCGCACCCGCGCTTGCGACGACTGCAAGTAGGCTGCGACCGCCGCTTGCAGTTGCGGGTTATCGCGCACGACTTGGCCGCTACGCGGCGCGAGCCAAAACTCCGGCGATAGCTCAATGGTCTGCGCACCGCAAGGCGCGATCCAGAGCGCGGCGACAATGATCGCCCACAGCACATGCCTCATTGCACAAACTCCCGCGGTTTGGATTCGATCTTCAGCGCCGTGGGGTTTTCCCAAGTGCCGGTTACCGCATAGTCGTGAGCCACAATTTTCCCCAAGGGGTCTTTTAACAACTTTTGCAGAATATAGGTGCCGATGCCGACTGCGGGGCCACCCAAGAAAGCCAGTAGCGATACACTATCTCCCACCACGGGAACCACCTTCACGCGCAAGTTTTGCGTTTCCTGCACAAGATCGGTGGTACCGGTCATAGTTACCACAGCGGCAGGGCCTTGCATCACAAAATCATTGGTCGTCATCACACCTTGATTCACGCTCATGACACCGAGTATGGTATCAAATGCAAAACCTTTGCTAAAGACATCGCGAAAATCCAGGGTCAAGCGCCGCGGCAAGGATTGCAAGCTCAACAATCCAAGCAACTTGCCAGCACCGGGATCGAGCTTCATAAATTGACCGCGATGCGCTTCGAGCTTCATGTCGCCGCTTAAGGTTGCGAGATTGAACGCCTGTGGGCTGCCATGCCAGTTCAAATTACCCGTTAACTTTGCCGTGCCGGATTTGATTCTATCCGGGTAACCCATGCGCGCCAGCAGCTTGCCCACATCCTTTATATCGAGATCCACATTCAATTTAGATTGGGGCTGGACCAGCCAACTTTGCCACAAGCCATCGGCGTAGAAAGTCGCATCCGGATTGGTGATATGCAGCCGTTCAATGCGCCAATCTAACCCTTGCTTGTTTGCCAGCACTTCGACTTTTCCGAGCTTGGCCTTTTTCAACTGAAAATCATCGATCACGATATCCAGCGCGGGCAGATTCAAATCGCGCCCGCCCGCCGGCTGCACTCCCCGTGCCGGCGCAGCATCGGGATAAGTCAGTTGCTTGAAGCGCGCCATCAAACGGCCGCCATCGCGCTCGCGCCAATTCACGTCGCCATGCATCTCATCGCTGTCCACACTCGCTTGCCAGGTATCGTGGTCGGTCAAGGCATTGAGGTTGAAATTATTCAAGCGGTGGCCGAGCAAGTCCAAGGTCTTTACTTTTAGCTGGACGCCGGAGAGGGCAAGCAAGGGCGGTTCGCCTTTAGTGCTAGGAACAACGCTGCTCCACAAATCGGCATCGAATTTTTCCAGCTCGCCCTCGACCCATACGCCCGCCTGGGTCGGTGCCGAAACCGGTGCGCCGCCGAGATGGATTTTGCCTTTTTCGATGCTTGCCACACCGCCTGCTGTCGTGCGCAAAAATTGCGCCGAGAATACTTTGCCCAGGCTTAAGGTAATCGCATCATGGCCGGTATCGATGAAGCGCCGCTCAAATTTCAAGGGCAGGCTTTCTTGTGGCGCTTTGCTCAGTGGATAAGGCAGTTCGGAAGTGAGCCCGGTCAGATTTGAAACCAGCACCACATTCGCCGCTTGTTTGCGCAGCGCCATCGAAGCTGACCAGCCGGCCGCACCTTTCAGGTGCTGGGTAAAGACGCCGGGATACGCTTGCTGGAAACCCGCACCGCTAAAGCGTCCCGCTGCGCTCACACGCACCATTCCATCGGCGGTGGTATTGGCGCTGATGGTCACCGGGCCGCCTAAGAGCTGGGCGGTGATTTTCGGAATCGTCAATGTCCGATCGGTGAATGCGAGTTTGCCGCTCGCTTGCTCCAGCACGGGTCCTGGCGTGTTTATCCAGAGCTTGTTCGCCCCGAATTGATAGCTGCCGGCGACGCGCGTATCGTGCAAGCGATGCAGCGGCATGCGCAGTGAGAGTTCCAGTTTGCCCGTGCCTTCGGCGTTGATTTGCTTAGTGATGGGGTCCAGCTGTTGCCCTACCGGACTGGCATTGATGAAGCGCAGCAGCTCGGCAGTTCCGCCCAGTGTTTCGCCATCGATTTCCAGCACCGCATCGTGACTCGCCAAATCCGGGATCACGATTTTGGCGCGCGTGATTTGCGTATTGAATATCGCGCCTTGCGAAGCGTTGATCTCCATACGATTGCCGTGAAAATCCAAGGCTGTTTGAATTTGCTCGATGCGCGGCCAATCCGGTGCATACTGCAACACACCGTCTTTTACTTTCGCCGTGACTTGAAACACCCCATTGCGATCACTCGCGAAGGGGAAGTGACTGAGGTTGCCCTTGAGCTTGACGCGCACATCATCGGAAACACCCTTCAACAATGCGTTTTGCAGCCAGGTATAAATAGGCTCGCCAATGACGCGCGGCAGATATTGATAAACCGCGGCAACATCCGCGCGCGTTAAACGGCCGGTGATATCGGCATATCCCGCGCTGCCCGGCGCCGACTCATATTGACCCGATAGATTGCCGCTCACTTGCACATTGGAAAAACTGGCCTTGTCGATGGTCAATCGCACGCCTTGATCTTTGATGCGCCATTTAGCCGCAGCGCTCATCTCATCGAACTGCAACGCTTGCCGGAACACCAGCGGCATATCCAATGCGGCGCGCTTGCCGGCGAGCTTGAGCGAGCCGCCCTTCTGATCCGCTTGCAGCGTCCCGCTGATATTGGCAAACCCCGGTAGCTTGCCCAGCGCTTGTATGCCCAGATTAGTAAAATCACCTTGGAGGCTGTATTCCTGTGGCGTGGCTTTCGGCCCCAGCCAAGTCAGTGCCAGTGTTTTAAACGTGCCTTGCGGTGACCAATCCTTGAGTTGTTTGCGCTGCTCTTCGCTCAAAGGTAAATATTCTGCCAAGGCCAACAACGGCCCAATCTCCAAATTTCCGGCGCGAAACTCGCCCTGCTCCGGTAGCGTGCCTTGCGCTGCCTCGAAGTGCGCAAGCACATTCTGCATCGCCAAACGCCGCCCCGCACCGGCGTCCAAGGCGATACGCTTCGCCTCGAACTCGAAACCGCGCGCCAGCATGTGCCAACTAAGTAGCCCATTCAGTTGCGCCACATCCAACTCGGGCAAATTTTTGCCTAAGCGCGTTTTCACGCCTTGCAACTGGACTAAGGCCGAGAGGGCGCTGGGCTGGCCCTGCTTAAATTCCGTCCATAATTGCAATGCGCCATGTCCCTGGTTGATGCGGTAAGGCAAATCTACCCAAGCGGCCCACGCAGAAATATCAGTAGCGCCAAGGTTGGCATACACCACCCCCGACCATGCGGGCAAATGATGCAAGGAAGCCCCCCGCAAATCACCGCGCACATCCAAACTTGAAGCGAGTTCCGGGGGTGGCGTAGCCAGCAAGCCAAAGCGATGATGCTTGCCGCTATTTTCTAGCAATAGCCCAACGTCGTTCAGGATCAGCGGCGGCGCACCGCGTAAATTGTCGCGCCACTCGAACGTGGCATGATTAATTTGGACTATCTCTTGGCGCAGCACCCAATCGCTAAATCCCTGCGATAAGGACGCATTGTCCAACGCCATGCCGGAAACGTAGATCTTGCCATCCGGCTCGCGCTTCACCTCAATCCGCGGGCGGGTAATTTCTAAACGATACAGACGCAATTCACCCACCAGCACCGAATACCAGGAGAGCGTTGCGTCCACGCGTTCGAAGGTGAGTGTGGCTTGGCCGGCGTGATCATGTACCACGACCTGCCCTAGTTTGAGGTAGGGACGTAAACCCAGCCAACTCGCATCAATGTTGCCGATAGTAATTTTTTGCCCAGCGGCTTTGGAGATTTGTGTCTCGATATCAACGCGGTAATGCGTGATCTCGGGCAAAATCCACCAGCGCAGTGCGCTTACCAGAAGCGCGAACGCCAACACCGCCGCCGCCACGGTGTATTTTAAGAGACGGCGCAGAATGGGGAGCCAGGAAGCCAAAGTCATGGTCGGGGGAAAAGCTTAATTATGCCTGGTTTAGCGGGTAGGCGGCACGTACCATCGGGCTAAGCGTGTAATCTTTTAGTCCGCCACAGGGCGTAAGCGATATAAGCGACGATAGCGATATTCATGAGTAAGGTGCCGATCTTAATCCATGAAAAACCGTGCAGCAGTTCATAAATTTCAATCGGGATATAGAAGCCGCCGCTGGCGACAGCAAACCATTCCGCCCAACGCCGGCCGTACCACAAGCCGTAAGCCTCGGCCCAGCGCACGCTTGTATAGGCGAAAGCGAACCCGGCCAATAGCCATATTCGCACATCGGAAAAATGCTCTGCAAGCTGCAAAAAGACGTGCGGGTAGCGGCTCGCGGGATTCAAGTGGAAGTGGCCCACCAAGGCTTCGGCCAGCTGTTGCACATCGTCATGAACGTGCGAGAGCAAATCAAACCCCACCAATAAAACGAGTAGGCCCTTGGCTGCTTCGAAAACCGCAACTAAGCGTACGCCTTTCGTCAATTGCATCGGCACGCCAAACTGCATTAACTATGCTGACGTGTGGCGCTGGCGCCGCGTCTCATACAAACAAATGCCGCTCGCCACTGAAACATTCAAACTGTCGACACTGCCGAACATCGGAATACGAACCAGTTCGTCGCAGTGCTCGCGGGTCAAGCGGCGCAAGCCTTCGCCTTCTGCTCCCATCACCCAAGCGATGGGGCCCTTCAGCTTGGCGCTGAACAGGTCTTGCTCGGCATCACCCACCGCACCCATGATCCACACGCCCTGGTCTTTGAGTTCACGTAAAGTGCGCGCGAGGTTAGTGACAGCAATAAACGGCACAATCTCGGCCGCGCCCGAAGCCACTTTACGCACGGTGGCGTTCACGCCCACCGCGCGATCTTTGGGCGCGATCACGGCATGCGCGCCGAGCACATCCGCTAGACGTAAGCACGCGCCTAGGTTGTGCGGGTCTTGCACGCCATCCAGCACCAACAGCAGCGGCGGCTCGGTGAGGTAAGCCAGCACATCGTCAATCGAGACTGCGAGCTTGACCGTGGTAACGCGCGCCACGCAGCCTTGGTGCTTGTCGTTGCCCACCATGCCGTCGAGGCGGCTGCGGTCTACCGGCCGCACACGCACCTTGAGTTCCTCGGCCAGTTGAAGCAGATTACGTGCGCGCTGATCCCGACGGTCGTCATCCACATAGAGTTCCGTCACGCTCTCGGCATGGCTGCGCAAACGGCTTTGCACGGCGTGGAAGCCGTAGATAAATTCGTTGGCGGCCACTAGCGGCGCTTTCGTTTCGGCACACGCGCCGCCGGGGCAGGCGCGTTCTGCACATCGACGAGACTGAAGTCGATGCGGCTGGTTTCCAAATCGACGCGCGCGATTTTGACTTGTAGACGGTCGGACAAGCGATACACATGCCCTGCCCGCTCGCCGGTCATGGTGTGACGCGCCGGATCGAATTGATAATAGTCGTTGCCCAGTTCGGAGACATGCACCAAGCCTTCCACATACACGCCATCCAGTGAAACGAAAATACCGAAGCTGGTCACGCCACTGATCGTCCCCTCGAACACCTCGCCCACCCGGTCTTGCATATAGAAACACTTGAGCCATTGCTCCACATCGCGCGTGGCGTCATCCGCGCGGCGCTCGGTCATGGAACAATGCGTACCCAGCGCGCGCCAATCACCAGGTTGATATTGACCGCCTTGCAGCACCGCCTTGATTGCGCGGTGCACCAGCAAATCCGGATAGCGCCGGATGGGTGAAGTGAAGTGCGTGTACGACTCGTAGGCCAAACCGAAGTGCCCGGCATTCTCGGGGTTGTATTGCGCTTGTTTGAGCGAGCGCAGCAACACGGTTTGCAACAGTTGCGCATCGGGCCGGGGTTTGATTTGCTCCAATAACTTGGCGTAATCCTTGGCATGTGGCTTGTCGCCGCCGGGCAGGGAAAAACCAAAGCCTTTCAGGAAATCACGCAAGGCGACCAGCTTCTCCGGCGTCGGGCCTTCGTGCACCCGGTACAGCGTGGGGTGATCGTGGCTTTGCAAAAAGTCCGAGGCGCACACATTCGCCGACAACATGCATTCTTCAATAATACGATGCGCGTCGTTGCGCATCACTGGCTGGATGCGCTCGATTTTGCCTTGCTCGTTAAAGATCATCTGCGTTTCGATCGTCTCGAAGTCGATCGCGCCGCGCTTGCCGCGCGCCTTGGCCAGCGACTGATACAGCTTGTACAGGTTCTGCATATGCGGCAGCACGGTCGCGTATTGCTTGGCCAATGGGCTTTTGGGCGCTTCCAGCATGTCCCACACTTGATTGTAGGTGAGCCGCGCATGCGAGTGCATCACCGCTGGATAGAACTGATAATGCTCGATCTCGCCATTGGCGGCGATGTCCATATCGCACACCATGCACAGCCGATCCACTTCAGGGTTCAAGGAACACAAGCCGTTAGACAATGCTTCGGGCAGCATCGGGATCACACGCCGCGGGAAATACACCGAGTTACCGCGATCCAGTGCCTCGCGATCCAGCGCATCGCTTTGTTGCACGTAGTGGCTGACATCGGCGATGGCGACGATGAGACGCCAACCGCGGCCTTGTTTGGCGCAGTACACGGCATCGTCGAAGTCGCGTGCGGTCTCGCCGTCGATGGTGACCAGGGGCAAATCGCGCACATCCTCACGCCCATCGAGATCGGCTTTGCGCACACCTTTAGGAAACTTTTTCGCTAGGCGTTCGATCTCGGTCGAAAATTCGTGCGGTAATTCGTGCTTGCGCAGCGCGATCTCGATTTCCATACCGGGGTCGGCGTAATTGCCGAGTATGTCGACGATGCGGCCGATAGGCTGTGAGTGGCGATTCGGCTGCTGGATGATTTCGATCACCACCACTTGGCCCGGCTGGGCTTTCTTGTCGCTGCCCGGCTCGACCAAAATATCTTGATTGATGCGCTTATTCTCCGGCACTACCAGCGCGATGCCGTGCTCCACGATCAAGCGCCCGACGACTTTGCTATTGGCGCGTTCCAACACTTCGACAATCGCCCCTTCGGGCCGGCCACGCCGGTCGACGCCGATGGCGCGCGCCACGACGCGGTCACCGTGCAGGGTTTTTTCCATTTCGCGCGTGGCGAGAAATAGATCGGCGCTGCCGTCATCCGGAACCAAAAAGCCATAACCGTCCGGGTGGCCTTGAACGATGCCGGGAATCAGATGCAGCTTTTCCATCATGCACAGCGCGCCCTTGCGATTGCGCATGATCTGGCCGTCGCGCTCCATAGCGTCGATGCGGCGCGCGAAAAAACTCATTTCATCGGGCTGAATCGCCAGCAGCTCGGCAAAGGCTTCGAGCGCCATCGGCACGCCTTGCGCCGCCAGCAGTTCCAGCATGTATTCTCGGCTCGGGAGCGGCTGGCCGTATTTGGCCTGCTCGCGCTCCAGGAAAGGGTCCTTCAGACGGATTTTCGGGAGCTTGGGTAGTTTAGGTTTCGTTGACAAATCGGGGGTTTCCTATAGAATTCGCAGCCTTGGTTTCGGCCAGCCCAGATGGCGGAATTGGTAGACGCACATGGTTCAGGTCCATGCGGTGGCAACACTGTGGAGGTTCGAGTCCTCTTCTGGGCACCATCAAAACAGACAAAAGCCGCATCCTTACTTGATTTTGAGTTGGTGCGGTTTTTTGTTGCCCGCAGTTTACCCGTTAAAGTTTCTGATAGACGGTGCGAGTTGACCGCTGTCTCGCATTTTACCTCACTTTGCGCCTGCGCTTTTTTTGTTCGTGGATGCACCGGCGTAGTAAAGGGACAAGCCCTGCGAATGACCGCGCGTTTATTGTAAGCCATTCACGAATGCGCAGGTTTCGTGATAGGGTTAAACGTGGAGCACCATCCGCGATAAGGGGTCCTCACATTATCGACATTTCACACGTCATCCAACTCGCGGTCGCACCGGTTTTTCTGCTCACCGCCGTAGCGACCCTGATTACGGCTTTGAACAGCCGGCTGGGACGCATCGTCGATCGGCGGCGCGCCGTGCAGGATGGGCGCCTAAACCGCTCCGATACGCAAGCGATGCAGGCGGATAGCGAACTGCGCTTACTGTCGCGCCGCGCCCAGCTTATTTACTTCGCCATCCTGGCTGCGGTGATAGCCGCCTTATTGGTGTGCCTAGTGGTAGCAGGCGCCTTTCTCGGCGCGCTCTTATCGGTCGATTTAGCGGAGGTCGTTGCCGTGTTCTTCATTCTCGCGATGTTCGCGCTGATCGGATGTTTGGGCTTATTTTTACGCGAAGTCTTTCTTGCCGTCGCAAGTGGCGGACATATCATTCGATAGCGCGGCATGTGCTTTTCTTGCGTAAAGATTGTTAGCGATCAATGCAGCCAACACGATGGCCGCGCCCACAAGTTCCATTGGAGTAAACGCGCGACCCTGAATAGCGCCAATGGTAAAGGCGGTTACGGGCACAAAGTTGATGAACAATACGGCATTCAAAGGGCCTAGTTGCTTCACGCCCCCATTCCATGCGAGCACTGCCATCACGGATGCAAACACGATGATGTAGAGCATCTCCCAGCCAACCTCCTTCACCTGCGGTAACGAAGGGACGTGGGCTGCGCCGAAATAGCTTGCCGCCAAAGTGCAAGCCAAGATCGAGAGCACGCCTAGCAGCAGGCTGAGCGTGGAATAGCGCAGCGACGACCAGCCTTTAAAACTGGCAGCACCAAAAGTGTAAATCACCCAGCTCATGGCGCCCATCAGGATCAGCAAATCACCGTGATGATTGCCGATTGCCCATACCTCGTGCAGGTTTCCCTTAGTGACCACGAGCAATACGCCGAATAATGCCAAGACAATGGCGACCAGAGTAAATAGTGCCGGACGAATGCTTTTTACTACCCAGTTTAGCAATGCGGTCAGAATCGGCATCAATGCCACAATAATTGCGCCGTGTTCCGGCTCAGAGCCCGTGAGCCCGACAAAAGTAAAAAGACCGAATCCGGCAAACCCCATGCTGCCGTAAAAAAATAGGGGCAGCGCTCTCGCTTCGAATTGAAAAACTTTTTTGCCTTCCACCGCCAAAAGAATTGCCGCGAAAATAACTGCGGTGATGCTATAGCGTATCAGCGTCATATAAAACGCATCGAGCGTATGTAGCGTGGCCTTGGCTACCGGAAACATGCCGCCCCAAGCAACCGTGGCAAGCAATAGCATGGCTATCCCGCGAATAGATATTTTCGGACTCATGCTGGATATCTCTTTTTGAAAATGGCGAGGCTCCATTCTGGGGGCGCGAACGCAAGCCATCCAATCGTATTAACAGGCGAGAGCCTTCAGGAAAGCTGAAGGCTAGTGCGGACTGCGCTGGCGGGCTCGGCAGCTTTCCAAACCTGCTGAACCAGCCCTAACAGCGCTTGAAGCGCGGGGTCTTGGCTGCGCTCCTTACGGCAGACAAACAGGAGATCGGTGCAATAGGTATTTTTCTTCCACAGACATATTTCGCCTGCTGCTTCGGATATCAGCGCTTTATCTTCACGTAACAAGGCCAGGCCCGCGCCGGAAGCGACTAGCCCTTTGAGGGTAGCCTCTTGATCGGCCTCGACCAGATGCATCGTGGCGCCGGGGTAATCCTTCAGCAGGTCATTTACGATGCCGTGGAAAGCACAACGCGGTGGCGTGGCGAGCCACGGCAATGCGGCCAATTGCGGCCAATCCGCGTTCGCGATCTTTTCTTTCCAAGCCGCGGGGGCTGCGATACAAAGACGGATCTCGGCAAGTTGGTGAAATACCAGAACGCCATCCGGCTCAGCTTTGCCCAACACATAGCCCACATCGAGATCGTCGGCGCGCACCGCGTCGAGCACATCGCCCCCTATTCCACCGCGAATTTGGAAACCGACCTTGGGGTAATCGCTGGAGAATCGGCCCAACACTTCGCCGAGCCGCAAACTAAAAGGATCGGACATGGTGCCGAGCCGGATGGTTCCGGACAACTCTCCCGTCAGCTGTCTGGCTTGTGTCAGCATTTCCCTGGCGGCAGCCAAGGTTTTCTCTGCGCTCGCCACCAGCGTTTCTCCCATCGCCGTTAGCCGCATCCCCTTGGAACTGCGCTCGAACAAATCGACGCCGAGCTCCTCTTCCAGCGCCTTGATATGCGCGCTGACCGCCGGCTGACTAAGAAACAGTTTTTCCGCAGCGCGCGAAAGATTTCCCTGATGCGCCACGGTGACAAAACTGCGAAGTTGATAGATCTCCAATTAGGCATGCTCCATAAGGCGGGTAGTGACACAGCAAGACATTTGCACCTTACCAGAATCCGAAATACGCGTATCAATGTGGCACTGAGTTGCTTAATACCCGCGCAACGCTCACCGATATGCGCGTAAGCGCTTTAAAATAGTACTCGCGTTGCCGGCCAACTTCGCGTATGATTCGCCCCGTTGTGCTTGCAGCAGTGATGATTCGCCAGGCTTTTTGTGGCGAATACGATCCCGGGACTGTATTCACAGCCCCATCGTCCCCGACCTTCTATTTTAGCCGCATCGAAAGACTTCCTGGTCTCGATGGTGTAACGGCATTCTTCGGTTGGCGCGATGTCCGCGCGCCGCTTAAGCCATTTTGGATATGCGCCGCATTTGTCCGGTCTCGCCTTGCGGTGAGCCGTAACCTATTGGCTTGCCTACTTGCGCCTGCCGATCAGATCTAAGGATGTCCTATGAGTTTTGCTAACCTGGGTTTAAACCCCATTATTCTTAAAGCAATTGAGACCAGCGGCTACACCGCGCCGACCGCGGTACAAACCGCCTCTATCCCGGCCGCGCTGGCGGGCAACGATTTGCTGGTGTCGTCCCACACCGGCAGCGGCAAGACCGCTGCATTTCTATTGCCTAGCCTGCATCGCTTGCTCACCCCTTCCACGCTACCCGGCAAAGGGCCGCGCGTGCTGGTGTTGACGCCAACGCGCGAGTTGGCGTTGCAAATCGAAAAAGCCGCGAGCACTTATGGCCGTGGATTGAGCCGTCTGCGCACAGTGTGCTTGGTCGGTGGTGCGCCTTATGCGCAACAACTACGTGGGCTGAGAGACGCGGTAGATATCGTTGTCGCCACCCCCGGCCGCCTAATGGACCATATGGAAAGCGGCCGCATCGAATTTTCGCGCTTGGAAGTGCTGGTGCTGGACGAAGCTGATCGCATGTTAGATATGGGCTTTATCGACGACATTAATACGATTGTTGGACGCACCCCCGACACGCGTCAAACCATGCTGTTCTCGGCCACGCTGGACGGCGTCGTCGGCAGCCTGGCGCGCAAACTGACGCGCAACCCGCAGCGCATTGAAGTCGCCACGCCGGTGCAGCACGAAGCGCGCATCGACCAGCGTCTGCTGTTCGCTGATAACTTCAGCCACAAAAATAAATTGCTCGACGCGCTACTGCGCGACACCGAGCTGCAGCAAGCCTTGATCTTCACCGCCACTAAGCGCGGCGCGGAAGAACTCGCGGAAAGTTTGTTCGAACAAGGCTTCGCCGTAGATGCACTGCATGGCGATATGCAGCAAAGCAAACGCACCCGCACTTTGCAGCGGCTGCGTGACGGACGCACACGCGTGCTGGTCGCCACCGATGTCGCCGCGCGCGGTATCGACGTCGCCGGCATCACCCATGTCATCAACTTCGATCTGCCGCGCCAAGCGGAAGACTATGTGCACCGCATCGGCCGTACCGGCCGTGCAGGACGCACCGGTTTTGCTGTTACGCTGGTGAACCACAGTGAAAAGCACCTGGTACGCAACATCGAGCGCTACACCGGCCAAACCGTGCGTATCGACGTGATTGCTGGCCTGGAGCCGACAGCGCGTGCGGAAAAATCCACCCGTCCACGTTTTGTGGACAAAGCGAAGAAGCCCTATGCCGGCCGTAGCAACGACCGCTTCGACGGAGCGCGCAAAACAACGGGCTTCAGTAATAATAGCAATCGTCCTCCGCGCGAAGGCGTGACGGTACGCACCCGCCAACCCGCGAAATAATCCACGGCTATCTGGCCAGCGCTAAACCGAATCTGAACGGCAACCCCATTCAGATTCGGTGGCGAACGCAGTAAACTGTCTCGACGCAAATTTGCTTCGACACCAGGTCGCATCTCCTCATGGGTAACCGCCTCTCAAAAATTTACACCAAGACCGGTGACAATGGCACTACTGGCCTGGGCGATGGCGCACGCGTAGCGAAACACAGTCCGCGCATCGAAGCCATCGGCGACATCGATGAATTAAACAGCCAAATTGGTTTGCTGCTGGCAGAAAATAATTTGCCCGCACCGATCAAACACTCGCTCACGCGCGTGCAGCACGAGCTATTTGAATTGGGCGGCGAGCTATCGATCCCAAACTACACGCGGGTAACAGCCGCCATGGTGACGCAGCTCGAGCAGGAGCTCGACGCGCTGAACGACGCGCTATTGCCACTCAAGGAATTTATTCTCCCCGGCGGCTCGCGCCCCACTGCGCAGTGCCACGTGGCGCGCGCAGTATGCCGCCGCGCCGAACGGCGGCTGGTTGCACTGGCGCAGCAAGAGCCGGTGTCAGCCGCAACACTCATGTACCTCAACCGCTTATCCGACTTATTGTTTGTGATGTGCCGCGCGATCAGCAAGGCGCTGGGCGTGCCAGATGTCCTGTGGGAACCTAAGAAAAACAACTGAACAACGGTGTCATGCAGCAATCTAAACTTCCCCGTGGTTAAATCCTAATAGTCTGCTGAGGAAGCTTTCACCAGCGCCGGTTTTTTATTAGTCGCCCGAAAATGGGAGGGGTTTTGAGGTACAACTTTAGCGCTTAACGTTCCAGCCCTGTTGCTTGAGTGCTTCGACTAAGGAATCGCAATGGTCACCTTGGACTTCGATGACGCCGTCTTTAACCGTGCCGCCAGCGCCGCACCTTTGCTTGAGTTTTTTGCCCAGATCAGATAACTCAACGGCACCGAGCGGCACGCCGGTGATCAGCGTCACGCCTTTTCCTTTGCGCCCTTTGGTTTCCAGTCGCACGCGTACCGTGCCGTCTCCCACGGGCGCCTGGGCCTGACGGCACACGCACGCGGCAAACGGCTTGCCACAGCCTGGGCACATTTTTCCATGCGCGGTGGAGTAAACCAGTGCGCCGATTTTATTTCTGCGCCTTGATTACGCTCATCGCGGCCGCGATCATTGAGCCCATATCCGCCATATTATTCGGCAGGATCAGGGTCGTGCCTTCCTTGGCGACATGGGCGAAGGCTTCTACATATTTTTCCGCGACCTTGAGGTTGACGGCGTTCATACCGCCGGGTGATTCGATGGCTTCGGCCACTTTGCGGATCGCTTGCGCCGTGGCGTCGGCCACGGCTTTGATGGCCTCGGCTTCGCCTTGGGCGTTGTTGATCGCCGCTTGTTTTTCGCCTTCGGAGCGCTGAATAGAGGCCTCGCGCTGGCCGGTGGCAATGTTGATTTGCTCTTGCTTGCGCCCTTCCGATGCGGCAATCAAGGCGCGCTTTTCCCGCTCTGCGGTGATTTGCGCTTGCATGGCGTGGAGAATTTCCTTGGGTGGCGTTAGATCTTTGATCTCATAACGCAGCACCTTCACCCCCCAACTGGAAGCGGCTTCATCCAAGGCGGCGACCACGGCGCTGTTGATGTGATCGCGTTCCTCGAAGGTTTTGTCGAGTTCCATTTTGCCGATCACGGAGCGCAAGGTAGTCTGCGCGAGCTGAGTAATGGCGGCGAGGTAATCGCTGGTGCCGTAGGACGCCAGTTTCGGATCCGTCACTTGAAAATAAAGAATGCCGTCCACTTGCAGTTGCGTGTTGTCCTTGGTGATGCAAATTTGGCTCGGCACATCCAGCGGCACTTCCTTAAGCATGTGCCGGTATGCAACCCTGTCGATAAACGGCACCACGATATTCAGGCCCGGCGCCAACGCCGCATGGAAGCGGCCCAAGCGCTCGACCACCCAAGCGTGCTGTTGCGGCACCACCTTGACCGCCTTGATAATAAAAACCACGGCGACAAACAGAATAAGCAGTGCGATTTCCATATTTTTTCCTTTACGGTTGCGGTTTGCGATCGGTCAATATCAGTGTGGAACCGCGCAGCGCCTTGATGTAGAGCGGTCCCACGCGCGGCATCTCCGCAGATTCCGGCTCCGCCTCCCATGCCGACCCGCGATACTGGGCGCGCGCTGTGCCGTCCTCACGCCAAGTGACCGCTTGTACCTGCTGGCCGATATCCAGGCTTTGATTCGGGGCGCTGGAAACCATACCGCGCCGTATACGGCGCAAAATCACGGTGCCGACGATACCCGCCACGGCGCTCAGCGTGTATTGCAACGGCATGCTCAGATCGAATAACGCCGCCGCGCCGCCTATGCCCAAGGCGATGCCCAGCACCAACAGGTAAAACGTGCCCGTCATCATCTCCAGCGCCATCAGGCCGAAGGCCAATAGGAACCAATATACGTAGGGCGCCATTCTTCCTCTCCTTGTTATGGGGCCGTGCTAAGCAATCAAAACAGCAGGTGCTCAGCATCGCCCGAGCGGCATGGCATTGTCAAATGCTGCGAGGCTGTGAAATGTAGCG
>JANYAU010000063.1 GCA_025361165.1 Betaproteobacteria bacterium
TAGGCTTGGCGCGCATTTTCGGCGTTCTCGGCGAGGTGCACTTGGTGCCCCTCGTCGTTCAGGATTTCCTGCAACAAGTCGCGAATGCCCGCTTCGTCGTCAACTACTAAAATATTGCTCATGATGTCGCTATTATGCCGAAGCCGGTTCGATACACGGTAATTTCACGCAGACGCACGCGCCGCCGCTTTCCAGATTCCGTATTTCTACTTGGCCGTGGTGTTCCTCCACAATTTTTTTCACGATCGCCAGCCCCAGTCCGGTGCCCTTGGCCTTGGTCGTAACATAGGGTTCGAACACGCGCGCCAGAATGTCTGGCGGGAACCCCGTACCGTTGTCGATCACGCGCAGCATCGCATAGCCGTTTTCGATATCGGTGCGTACCGTAATCTGCGGCGCCGCGTGATTTGCCAATACATCTTGCGCATTTTGCAATAAATTATGAATCACCTGTCGCAGCAAATTAGGGTCGCCGTTTACTTTGGGCAAATTGCGCGCCAAGTCTGTTTTCACCGGCACGGGCGAATTTTCATACAGGGTCATTACTTCGCTCGCAAGCTGGTTGAGATCGAGGGTTTGCAAATTTAGCGCGGGTTGGCGCGCATATTGGCTGAACTCGTCTACCATGCTTTTCAGCGCCGCCACTTGATTGACGATGGTTTGGGTGGCGCGCTCTAAAACCTCGGCATCCGCGGGATCAAGTTTGGCGGCGAGCTTGTGCGACAAACGCTCCGCAGAAAGCTGGATCGGGGTCAGCGGGTTTTTTATCTCGTGCGCTAGCCGCCGTGCCACCTCGCCCCAGGCCGCATCACGCTGCGCTTGGATCAGCCGTGTTACATCGTCGAACACGACCACGTAGCCGCTGTCGATTGCCGCTGGTAGGCGGCTGCCGCGCATCAGTAATATTTTTGTCCCGCCTTCGGTGGCCAGCTCGATTTGCTCTTGCCATTCTTTTTGTTCTTCACTTTGGAGGCGCCGCGTTAGGGTTTCCGCCAGCGGCGCCAACACCGTTTCTTTTTCGCCCCACTCGAACACTTTCAATCCACGCAAGGCCTGCAGGTCGACCCCCAGCAATTGCGCGGCAATGGGGTTGGCGCTTTTTACATAGAAGCGCTCGTCAAACGCGATGACACCGCTGGATAAATGCGCCAGAATACTTTCTAAATAGCCTTTGGACGCTTCCAATTGTTGTTGCTTGTGTTCTACGACGGCGCTGGTTTCGGACAGTTGGCGCGTCATGGCGTTAAACGATTGCATTAATTGCCCCAGCTCGTCGCGCGCCTTCACCGGCTGCATCGGGCTGAAATCGCCTTTCGCCACTGCCCGCGTGCCTTCCGCCAGCAAGCCGAGCGGCGCGCTCATGCGCTGCGACAGCACGAAGGCTAAGGCCACGGCCGACAACAAGGAGAACAACAAGGTCATCGTCAGCGTGAGCGCGAATAGTTTGTTCAAGCCGTGACGCGAAAACGCTAATTCTTTGTAGTCGCGATATACCTCCTGCACCGCCTCGGCATCCTGTGCTACCTTGCCAGGCACGCGCTGCAATAGTTGCAGAATGCGGATGTCCTCATTCAGCGATAACACGTTCACCGGCACGATGACGCGCAAATACAGCCCTTTACCGCCCAAGGTTTCAATGCTGCTGTAGGGCCGCTGGGCGCGCACGATGCGCAGAATCGTGGCACTGGGAAATTGTGGCAGTAGCGACGCGGTTTCTGTACCCGAGTACGCCAGCACTTGGCCGTGCGCGGAAAACAGCGTGGCCTCTTGCACCCCCGCCTGCTCGCGTAGCCGATTGAGCGTGGTGAGGTGGCTATTGAGCGGCTCGTCCGCTAAGGACACCGCCATGGCTTCGGACTTTTTCACCAGATCTTGTAATTGCGCATCGAGCACGCTGCGGCCAAGATTGATACCGCCCTCCAGGGCGCTGTCCACGCGGACATCGAACCATGACTCGATAGAGCGCGAGAGAAATTGCACCGATACACCATAAATGAGCGTGCCCGGCACCACCGCCATCAAGGCAAACATAATGATCAGGCGCATCGTCAGTCGCGCGCCGAAAACACGCTCGCGGATACGTTTGCGCACGATCCATATTTGATACCCGATCAAGCCCGCCAACACCACCACGAGCAAGATGTTGAGGGCAATTAAGAGCGTGTAATGCTCGCCGAAGGACGCGGTATTGCTGCTCGCACGTGACAGCAAATACAAGAGCACCGCGCCGAGGCCGACGCAGGCAAGAACGACGTAGCGTAGTTTAGACACGCGAGCTTAGGGCGTAACGGTGAAGCGATACCATTCGGAGGCGAGATCCCAGTCTTTGGATCCGAGCGCCTCCACTTGCAACGGTTTCGGCAGTTGTTTGACGTCGAGCTTCATGCGCACGGCAGCGTTGTAGCTGGTGCCTTTTTTCAATTGGTTGCGGTCCAACACCTTCCAGTCGGCGAGGTGATTTAATTCCGCTTTCGCTTCGGCGAGAGTGTTGAAGGATTTGTTGCCGCTGTTGCTGGAAAATTGATATTGCTGTGTCAGGGCATGGTAGCTGATGCGTAAATTTTGGCGCACGGTCGCAATCGATTCGTCGAACCAATACCAGCGGTGGCGCGTTAAATCGAACTCAACCAGGAAATTGAGGCTAATGCCTTTGCTCAGGGCGTCTTCTAGCGCCCGGTTCAAGCCGGCATCGAATTCCGCATGCAGATAATACCAATCGTCGTTAGCGACCAGCTCCGCACTTTTGACCATCATGCCGTCGGCATGGGCTGCCGCAACCGGCGCCAAGCTGGCTGCGGTAAAGGCCAGCGCAGCGAGGAGCGAACTAAGCCAGCTTTTCCAGCAAGGCGTAGTAAAAGCCGTCATGCGCGCTATCGGGCAGCAACGGGGCAGTAAGGTTGGCAAGTGGAAGACATTTAGCATTTGCATGGTTCGCGACAAAGGCGGCGACGATTTCCTCATTTTCTTCGTGGAATAGCGAGCAAGTCGCGTACAGCAATTTACCACCAGGCGCGAGGAGGCGCCACAGGGATGCGAGAATAAGGCGTTGCGTAGCGGCGAATTGCGCGATATCGGTGGGCCGCCTTAGCCACTTGATGTCCGGATGACGCCGCACTACACCCGATGCCGAGCACGGAACATCGGCCAGGATCCGGTCAAAAGGCTTACCGTCCCACCAAGTATCAGGAGTCGCGGCATCCCCGGTAACCAGTCTGCCCTGCAGGTGCAAACGCTGAAAATTTTCTGCTACGCGCTTGAGCCGCACCGGATCTTTGTCGAGCGCAATGAGATCGACCGGCGCTATCTCTAAAATGTGCGCGGCCTTGCCGCCGGGCGCGGCGCACGCATCCAGCACGCGCTGACCGGGGGCGAGATCGAGCCAGGGCGCGGCGTATTGCGCGCCGCTGTCTTGTACCGAAACCAGGCCTGCCGCGAAGCCGGGTAGTTTGTCGACGCCCACTGGTTTTTTCAGGCGGATCGCGCCACCTTCCAGTAAGTCCGCTTCCAGTCCGCCTTCTTGCAACAGCGCCATATATTGCAGGGGGTCGGTCTGGCGCCGGTTGGTGCGCAAGGTCATCGGCGGGTGGCCGTTGTTGGCGGCGAGGATCGCCGCCCAGTCCTGGGGGTATTCGCTGCGCAAGCGGTCGATCCACCATTGCGGGTGGCTATAGTGCGCCGGCTCGAATGCATCCGCGCGCTGCATCAACTCGTCTTTCTTGCGTAGAAAATTGCGCAACACGCCATTCACGAAACTTGCCGCCCACGGTGCATCCATGGCGCGCGCCGCCTCCACGGCACGATCCACTACCGCGTAGGGACGGGTTTTGGCGTAATGCAATTGATACAAACCGACCAGCAACAAACAGCGCACGCCCTCATGGGCAATGGGGCGAGTAATTAAAGATTGCAGCAGAAAATCCAGGCGCGAGAAAAAGCGTAAGGTGCCGTAACTCAGATCCTGCACCGCCCCGCGGCTCCGGGGAGGTAAATCCGGGTGGCGCTGCCATAGATCGTTCAGTGCATCATTGAGGTTGCGCCCGGCCAGCACTTCGGCCAGCAAGCCTGCGGCTAAAGCTTGTGGTTCAAGCATGCGCCATGCTCATCAGGCGCGCGATACGCTCCTCGGTTTGCGGATGGGTGCTGAACAAATTATTAATGCCGCTGCCGGAGAGCGGGTTGATGATCATCATTTGCGCCGTTTCCGGGTGCTGTTCGGCGGTTGTATTCGGCACTTGATGCGCATAGTTTTGCATTTTTTGCAGCGCGCTGGCTAGCGCTTCCGGATCGTTGCTGATTTCCGCGCCGCCGCGATCAGCCTCGATTTCGCGCGCGCGCGAAATCGCCATCTGAATCAGCATGGCGCCGATGGGCGCAAGAATCATAATCAGCACACTCAATATAGGATTTACGCCGCCGCCGCGATCGTTGCCGCGGCCGCCGAAAAAAAAGCCGAACTGTGCCAGCATGGAAATCGCTCCCGCGACGGTGGCGGAGATAGTCGAGATCAAGGTGTCGCGATGCTTCACATGCGTCAATTCATGCGCCATCACCCCGCGCAATTCGCGCTCGGTGAGCAATTGCAAAATGCCGGTAGTGGCGCAGACCGCGGCGTGCTCCGGGTTGCGGCCGGTGGCGAAAGCGTTGGGTTGCGCTTGGTTCGCGATATACACCTTAGGCATGGGCAGGCCAGCGTTGCGCGCCAATTCCGCCACCATGCGATACAACATAGGGGCGCTGGTTTCGTCCACTTCTTGCGCGTCGTATAGGCGCAGCACCAGCTTGTCCGAATTCCAATAGGCAAACACATTCATGCCGCCGGCGATCAATAGGCCCAGCAACATCCCGCTCTGCCCGCCTATGGCCAAGCCCACCGCGCCGAACAGCGCGACAATGCCCGCCATCAGCAGCGCGGTTTTTACCCAATTACCGAACATGGTGCTTCTCTCCTGCAATAAGGGGTTTGCGCGGATTAGATGGTGCAAATCGGCAAAAATTCAACCCAAGCACGCGCCAGGATTTATCTCAGTCCCCGCCAGAAATTGCGCGGCGGCAAGCCGCTTGCCGCCGGCGCGTTGCAACTCGCTGATGTGTAGCGCACCGGCACCGCACGCCACCACGATGCCGGATTTATCCGCCGCCAGCACCGTGCCGGGCTCGCCAGCACCGGTTATCGCGCTTGCCGCCCAGAGTTTCAGCGGCTCGCCGCGCAGCCAGGTAAAGGCTGCGGGATAGGGGTTATAAGCACGCACCGCACGTGCGATTTCAACCGCAGGCATATGCCAATTCACCTGCGCCTCATCTTTACTGAGTTTGGCGGCGTAGGTGGCGAGTGCGCCGTTTTGGGCTTCGGGCGCGAGACGGTCTTGGCGCAATAAATCCAGGGCTTCGACAATGGCCTCGGCGCCAAGCGGCGCGAGTTTATCATGCAAGGTTTGCGCGGTGTCGCTGGCGGCTATCGGAAGGTGTTTTTTGAGCAGCATGGCGCCGGTATCCAGACCTGCATCCATTTGCATAATGGTAATGCCGGTATCCGCGTCTCCCGCCAGCAAGGCGCGCTGGATCGGCGCCGCCCCGCGCCAACGCGGCAGGAGCGAAGCGTGAATATTGAGGCAGCCCAGGCGCGGCATCGCAAGCACGGCTGGCGGCAAGATCAAGCCATAGGCGGCAACCACCATGACCTCGACCGCCGCTGTGCGTAGGCGCTCTTGCGCTGCCGGGTCTTTGAGTGTCTGGGGTTGCGCCAGGGCTAAGCCGTGCGCCAGCGCCACGGCTTTTACCGCGCTGGGCTTGAGCTGCATGCCGCGGCCGGCGGGCCGGTCGGGCTGGGTCAGCACCAGGGCGATGTCGTGTCCGGCGGCGATCAGGGCTTGCAGCGCGGTGGCCGCGAATTCCGGCGTACCGGCGAAGATCAGACGCATCTACATGGTCTCGCGCAAGCGTTTTTTCAACTTTTGTTTGATGCGGGTTTGCTTGAGGCGCGACAGGTACTCGACGAACACCTTGCCTTCCAAGTGGTCCATTTCGTGTTGGATGCATACGCCAAGCAGCCCTTCGGCATCCAGCGTGACCTCTTTCCCTTCGCCATTTAAAAAGTTCACGCTAATACGCGCCGCGCGGATAACGGGTTCGTAAATGCCTGGCACAGATAAACAGCCTTCTTCCCGCTCGGCTCGGCCTTCGGCTTTGAAGATAACGGGGTTGACCAGCGCTAACAGCTGATCCCGGTTTTCCGAGATATCGATCACAATCACGCGTTGATGGACGTCGACCTGGGTTGCGGCTAGCCCAATCCCGGGCGCAGCATACATAGTTTCCGCCATGTCTGAGATGAGTCGGCGGATAGCGTCGTCCACCGCCGCCACGGGTTTGGCGTGGGTGTGCAGACGCTCGTCCGGATAATGAATGATAGGTAATATGGCCATCTAAAAAGGCTTGCTTAATTAAACTTTTACATGCAGAATTTAAAGCAAAGTCCACGATCCGTATTGCATAAGGGCTGTTGCTTTACGAAGTGGGTTCGCAACTAAATTGTGACCGAGGTTGCTCATGCGAAACATTATTATAGCTTTGCTTAGTACATTCACGCTCTTCTCCGCGTCAGTCTTCGCCGATGAGCTTCAACTCAAAGCGGATGCGCCGGATCGCTACGTCGTGGTAAAGGGCGATACGCTGTGGGCCATCTCCGGCAAGTTTCTCAAGAGCCCGTGGCGCTGGCCCGAGATTTGGCGTTTGAATAAAGAAGAAATAAAAAACCCGCATTGGATTTATCCGGGCGATGTCGTGTTGCTGGATCGCCGGACTGGTTCGCTGCGTTTGGTGAAGAGTGAAAAATACCAAGGGCGCGATTTCGTGAAGCTCTCGCCCCATGTGCGAGTGGAACAGACCGAGCGTGCGGCCATCCCGATTATTTCTCCAGCCGACATCGGCCCCTTTTTGAGCCAGCCGCTGGTGATCGAGAAAGATGGCTTAGACGGTGCCCCGCGTATTGTTGCCAATGAAGAAGGCCATGTCGTGATCGGCGCTGGCAGCCGCGCCTATGTAATCGGATTAACGCCGGGAGGCCCGAAACAATGGCACATTTTCCGCCCGGGTAAAGCGCTGGTGGATCCCGAGACCAAAAAAGTTTTGGGGTATGAGGCGATTTATCTCGGCGACGCGCGGGTCTTGAAATATGGAGAAACGTCAACCATTGAAGTCGTCAAAACGACCCAGGAAGTTTTGCGCGATGATCGCCTGGTTGCAGTAACCAACGTCGAGCTGGCCAACTTTGTGCCGCACGCGCCGGAGAGCGCGGTGCGCGGCCTAGTGATTTCTACTTACGGCGGCGTGGCGGAAGCCGGCCCGGACTCTATCATTACGCTTAATCGAGGTGCCAAGGATGGCCTGGAAATTGGCCATGTGCTCGCGTTATCGCGCACCGGCGAAGTGGCGGCCTATCGATCGGAGGATAAAAATCGCACCATAAAATTGCCGGAAGAGCGTTATGGCCTGGCCTTGGTGTTCCGTGTTTTCGACCACGTTTCTTATGCCTTGGTAATGCAATCAACCTTGTCGGTGCATGTCAGCGACGCGGTTGAAACGCCCTGATCTTTCACTATGGCCGATAGGGATGAAGCGCGTTACTGGCTTGCGCTAAGCTTCATCCCCGGCCTCGGCGGCGCGACCTTTCGCCGCTTACTTTCCCAGTTCGGGCTACCCGATAAGATTTTCGCCGCGCCAGCCGCGCAACTGAGTGCCGTGGCCGAGGCAAAAATCGCGCATGCGATTGGTGCCGGCGTCGATCAAGAAAAGCTTGCCATCGCGCTGAAATGGCTTACCGAGCCCGGCAACCATCTGATCACCCTTGCCGATGCGGAATACCCCAAGGCGCTACTTGAAACCCTTGATCCACCCCCATTTTTATACGTCAAAGGCCGGCTGGACTTGCTCAATCAGCCGGCGCTCGCCATAGTTGGTAGCCGCCAAGCCACGCCGCAAGGAGAGAAGGACGCCGAAGCCTTCGCGCACGCTTTGTCGGATGCCGGACTCACCATCGTCAGCGGTATGGCGCTGGGCATCGATGCGGCAGCGCATCGCGGCGGGTTGAAGGGGCGCGGTGCGTCAGTTGCAGTGGTGGGTACCGGGCTGGATATCGTTTACCCGGCGCGCAATCGCGAGTTGGCCTATCAGCTCGCCGAACACGGCGCGATTATTTCCGAATTTCCGCTCGGCACGCCATCCATGGCGCAAAATTTTCCGCGCCGCAATCGCATCATCAGCGGGCTGGCGCGCGGCGTGTTGGTGGTAGAAGCGGCGCTGAAGAGCGGTTCGATCATCACCGCTCGTTTAGCCGGGGAACAGGGGCGGGAGGTGTTCGCGATTCCTGGCTCCATCCATTCCTCGCTCGCCAAGGGCTGTCACCGGCTGATTAAACAAGGCGCAAAACTGGTTGAGAGCGCCCAAGACGTGTTGGAAGAGTTAGGGTGGGAGACGTCAGTAAGCGCACGCCTGTCAAAATCGCCCCAGCCAGAAACAACCCATCGCGATTTCATCAAGCACTTAGGACACAGCCCATGCGCCATAGATACCCTGATAGGCCGTACAGGGTTGACGTCCGAGCGGGTTTGCGCCATTCTGTTGGAACTCGAGTTGAGTGGCCGGGTGGCCTCCCTGCCCGGCGGATTATACCAAGCAATTAATTGATTACATTACATAAGATGAATGCCGCCCCGTCATGAGAGAGTCCATGTTCGACATTCTGGTTTACCTCTTTGAAAATTATTTCGAGGCGGAAATTCATCCAGACCATGGCAAACTCGCGCGCGAACTTTCCGCCGCCGGTTTCGATTCCGATGAAATCTCCCGTGCCTTCGACTGGTTTACCGGCTTAGAGCAGCTTTCGACCGACGCCGCTTACCCGGAATCCTTCGCCGCCAGCGCGGCCACGCGTTGTTACGCGGTGCAAGAGCAAATGAAGCTGAATAAGCAAGCACAGGGTTTGCTCACCTTTCTCGAGGTTTCCGGCATCCTCAACCCCATCCAGCGCGAGTGCGTGATTGACCGCGTCCTGGCCTTGGCCGAAACCGATGTGAGCCTGGAGCACGTAAAGTGGATAGTGCTGATGGTGCTCTGGAGTCATGGCCAAGACTATGTCTTTATGGAAGACTTTCTCACCGGCGACAGCGAACCGCGCCTCCATTAATCCGCATTTACTTGCCACGCGCAAGCGTCTCCCCTTAATATCCAGCGCTCGGCCACAACCTTAACCCGCGCGCATGCCTTATAGCTTACTGATAGTCGAGTCTCCCTCGAAAGCCAAAACGCTGAAGAAATACCTCGGCGATGGCTACGAAGTCGTTGCTTCTTACGGCCACGTGCGTGATCTCGTGCCCAAAACCGGCGCGGTCGATCCCGAAAACGGCTTCGCCATGAAGTACCAATTGGTCGAACGCAACGCCAAACATGTGGATGTGATGACCAAGGCGGTCAAGGGCGCGGATCAAATCCTGATCGCAACCGACCCGGATCGCGAAGGTGAAGCGATTGCCTGGCATATCGCCGAGCTGCTCAAAGAAAAGAAGCTGATCAAGAACAAGCCGCTCAAGCGCGTGGTGTTCTATGAGATTACGCAGAATGCGGTGAAAGCCGCGATCGAGTCGCCGCGCGACATCGCCATGCCCTTGGTGAATGCGCAGCAAGCGCGGCGCGCGTTGGATTATCTGGTGGGCTTCAATCTCTCGCCTCTGTTGTGGCGCAAGATCCGCCGCGGACTATCCGCGGGGCGCGTGCAAAGTCCGGCGTTGCGGCTGATCGTCGAGCGCGAGCTGGAAATCGAAGCCTTTATCACGCAAGAATATTGGAGCGTGCATCTCGATTCGCGCAAAGGCCGGCAAAAGTTTTCCGCCAAGCTGTTTCAATTTGAAGGCAAGAAGCTCGATCAGTTTGATCTCGGCAACGTAGGCAGCAGCGATGCGGTGCTGGCCAAGCTCAAAGCCGCTGGCGACAAAGCCAAGATCGAGTCGGTCGAAAAGCGCAAGAAGCAGCGTCAAGCTACGCCGCCCTTTACCACCTCCACCTTGCAGCAAGAAGCGGTGCGCAAGCTGGGCTTCTCCGCCGATCGCGCCATGCGCGTGGCGCAGCAATTGTACGAAGGCGTGGATGTCGGTGGTGGCGCCGTGGGCCTGATCACCTATATGCGTACCGACTCGGTGAATCTGGCTGCCGAGGCGCTGGAAGAAATTCGCGCTTACATCAGCGCCAATTTCGAGCCGGCCTATCTGCCGAAAGCCGCGGTCACGTTCAAAAATAAATCCAAGAACGCGCAAGAAGCGCACGAAGCGGTGCGCCCGACCTCGATTCTACGCACGCCGCAGGAGATGAAAAAATATCTCACACCGGACCAAGCCAAGCTCTACGAAATGATTTGGAAGCGCGCCCTGGCGTGCCAAATCAGCCCAGCCAAATTCGACACGGTAAGTCTCGACATCAGCCTCGGCAGCGATCAAACCTTATTTCGCGCCAGCGGCCAAGTTATGACCTTCCCCGGCTTCATCGCCGTGTACTTGGAGGGTGCGGATGAGGCGCAAGAGGATGAGGACGGCGAAGCCAAGCTGCCGGCCATGGAAGCGGGCGAGTTCATCCCGGTGGATAAACTGTTCGGCGAGCAGCACTTCACCCAGCCGCCGCCGCGCTATTCCGAAGCGAGTTTGGTGAAGACCTTGGAGGAGTTCGGCATCGGCCGCCCCTCCACCTACGCCAGCATTATGTCCACCCTGATTAAGCGTGAATACGTGGTGTTGGATAAAAAACGCTTCATGCCCACCGATGTCGGCCGCATCGTGAATAAATTTCTCACCGAGCATTTCACGCGCTACGTGGACTACGACTTCACCGCGAAGCTGGAAGACCAGCTCGACCTCATCGCCGAAGGCAAGGCCGAATGGCTGCCGGTGCTGGAAGAATTCTGGGATGGCTTCTCCAAGCAAATCGAAGAGAAGAAAAACATCGAGCGCAAGGACGTTACCACCGAGCAGATGGACGAAAACTGCCCCAAGTGCGGCAAGACGCTGACGCTGCGCCTCGGTAAACGCGGCCGCTTTGTCGGTTGCAGCGGTTACCCTGAATGCGACTACACACGCAACGCCAACGAAACCGAAGCGGAGCGCGCCGCTGCGCCCGGGCCCGAAATCGTCGAAGGCCGAACCTGTCCGAAGTGTGAAAGCGGGCTGGTGATTAAATCCGGTCCCTACGGCAAATTCATCGGTTGCTCGAACTATCCCAAGTGCCGCTTCATCGAGCCGCTGGAAAAACCCAAAGACACCGGCGTGGTGTGTCCGGAATGCAAGAAAGGCAGCCTCATCGAGCGCAAGAGCCGCTACGGCAAGCTGTTCTATTCCTGTAATACCTACCCCGACTGCAAATACGCCGTGTGGAATCCACCGGTTAACGAGCCTTGCCCCAAATGCGGCTGGCCGCTGCTGACATTGAAGGTCACCAAGCGCCGCGGCACGGAAAAAGTGTGCGCGCAAAAAGAATGCGGCTACGTTGAATTAGTAGCGCCGCCCGCCCCGTCCGAGGATTAAGCCGTAGCGCAGGCGAGGGCGCCCGCGCTACCAGTCCGCCTTTGATATGAACGACCAGCCTCTTCATCTCCTGCGTAGCGTCTTCGGCTATGCGCAGTTTCGCGTGCCGCAAGCCGAGGTCATCGCCACCTTAATGGCGGGCCAGGATGCGCTGGTGCTGATGCCCACCGGCGGCGGCAAATCGCTGTGCTTCCAGATCCCTGCGATGGCGCGCGCCGGTACCGGCATCGTGGTCTCGCCGCTAATTGCCTTGATGCAAGACCAAGTCGCAGCGCTCACTCAGGCCGGTGTGCGCGCCGCATTTCTTAATTCCACGCTGTCTTCGATTGAAGCACGCGAAATCGAACAGCAGTTGTTGCGCGGCGAACTCGATCTGCTCTACGTCGCCCCCGAGCGATTAATGCTGGAGCGCACGCTCGATTTGCTCGCGCGCGCAAAAATTTCTCTGTTTGCCATCGACGAAGCGCATTGCGTCTCGCAATGGGGTCATGATTTCCGTCCTGAATATATTCAACTCTCCGTCTTACATCAGCGTTTCCCCGAAGTGCCGCGCATCGCGCTCACCGCGACTGCCGATGAGCCGACGCGGCGTGAAATCATCACGCGCTTGGGGCTGGAAAACGCGCGTGTTTTCATCAGCAGTTTCGACCGCCCCAACATCCGCTACCGCATTGCGCAAGGCGGCGAACGCGCACGCGAACAATTGCTGCACTTTATCGGCGAAGAGCATGCGGGTGAGGCGGGCATTGTGTATTGCCTGTCACGCAAGCGTGTGGATGAAGTTGCCGCGTGGCTTGCCAGCAAGGGCTTGAGCGCGCTGCCGTATCACGCTGGACTCGACTCTGGTGTGCGCACCGCACACCAGTCGCGCTTTCTAAAAGAGGAAGGCGTCATCATGGTCGCCACTATCGCCTTCGGCATGGGCATCGATAAACCCAATGTGCGCTTCGTCGCCCACCTCAATTTACCCAAAAGTGTGGAGGCTTATTACCAGGAAACCGGCCGTGCCGGGCGCGATGGTTTGTCGGCCGATGCGTGGATGATCTACGGCCTGCAAGACGTGATTACCCTGCGCCAAATGCTGGAAACATCGGAATCGGATGACGCGCACAAACGCGTCGAGCGCCACAAACTCGACGCCATGCTGGGCTTGTGCGAGCTCACCACTTGCCGCCGCCAAGCACTGCTCGCTTACTTTGGTGAGATATTAGCCGAGCCCTGCGGCAATTGTGATAACTGCCTGACGCCACCGGAAACCTGGGATGCCAGCATCCCCGCGCAAAAAGCGCTATCCTGCGTGCATCGCACCGGCCAGCGTTTCGGCGTGAATTATTTGATCGACGTGTTGCAGGGCAAAACCGACGAACGCATCCAGCGCTTCGGGCATGACGCGATCACCACCTTTGGCATCGGCCGCGATCTCACCGCGCCGGAATGGCGCGGCATCTACCGCCAACTCATCGCGCGTGGCTTGCTCGCGGTGGATATCGAAGGTCACGGCGCACTGCGCTTAAGTGATGCGTGTCGCGCCGTGCTGCGCGGCGAAGAAAGCCTCTGGCTGCGGCGCGAACTCAAGCCTACCCGAATCAAGAAAACCAAAACCGCGCGCGGCGCGGCCAGCCCCTTCACCGGCGAGCGCGATCAAAGCCTGTGGGAGGCCCTGCGCACCCTGCGGCGCAAGCTGGCGGAAAAACAGGGCGTGCCGCCCTACGTGGTGTTCCACGATGCGACGCTGGCGGAGATGGTCGCGTTGCGCCCGCAAAGTCTGAGCGAATTCGCGCACATCTCCGGCGTGGGTGAACGCAAGCTCGCGGCTTATGGTGAGGAGTTTGTCGGGGCGATTCGCGACCACGCCGCTGATTGAGGATTCGATAACGTCAGGACACGGTCTTGCTGCATGGAGAAATCTCCCCTGCCCCCTCTTTTCTAAAGAGGGGAACTTGCTACAAGCGCTGCTTAGAAGGTTCCCCCTTTGGCAAAGGGGGCCAGGGGGATTTGAGGGGTGCCCCGACGGAACCACCAATAATTTAGTGGGAAAACTTAAGGGGATAAAAAATGTTTTCACGAGCAGTGTTAGTTTTTATTAGCTACCTTGCTTGCGCATATGTGTGCCAAGCGGCGCCTTTGACTGAGAAATCGGAAGATAGCCTTGTCAACTTCAGCGTGCAGTTCGCCAAGCACGTGCGCAAATTTCAGTCTCTTGCAGAGTTACAGCACGCCGCAAAATCTAAAGGAGACGTTCGGGGGAGAGGTGGGCCTGGCACAACGATTCATTGGCGATATGTCGATGATACCAAGAGCAGCTACATGACTGCTGAAGTGAGTGACAAGGGGTTTATTGGGGTGAGCATTCTGACTGACAAGAACGTCGAGATTACCTTCAATTCACGAGGAGCGTGGGACTGTGAACCGGAGCCTGCCTGTGCCCCGTTGTCCAACACAATCAAATGAAGATTTTTCCTGGTAGCCCATAGCCAGTTGTTGCCTCAAGCGGATGTTTTTCACCCGCTTTGTCCTTTGGAGGGCTTGCGTTGTGGGTCGACGAAGCTACCTTATCCGCGCAACGCTTCCAACGCCTCCCACCGCGCATAAACCGCCGCCAATTCCTTATCGATTGCCGCAATCCGGTTTTGCGCAGCGTTAACCACGCTCTTTTCCTGCTGATAGAAAGCCGGGTCGCTCATGCGCGCGTTGATCTGCTCGCGTTCGGTTTCCAGCATTTGAATTTTCTGCGGTATCGCTTCCAGCTCGCGCTGGTCTTTGAATGACAGCTTCTTCGATTTTTCTGCCGGCGTGGCGGGTGCGGATTTTGATTCAGCGGCTTTCGCGGCGGGCTTGGTAGCCGTAGGCGTGAAGCGCTGGCGCAGCCAGTCGTCGTAGCCACCGATGTATTCGTTCACCACGCCGTCGCCTTCGAACACCAGCGTGCTGGTCACGACGTTGTTCAAAAATGCGCGGTCGTGACTCACCAGCAGCACGGTGCCCTTGTAGTCGATGAGCAACTCTTCCAGCAGTTCCAGCGTATCGGCATCGAGATCGTTGGTCGGCTCGTCCAGCACCAGCAAGTTCGACGGTTTGGTGAAGAGCTTGGCCAGCAACAGACGATTGCGCTCGCCACCGGAGAGCGCTTTCACCGGCTGGCGCGCGCGCTGTGGCGCGAACAAAAAGTCTTGCAGATAGCTCAGCACATGTTTGGGCTGGCCGTTGATGGTGACGGTGTCCGAACCCTCGCCCACGTTGTCCACCACGGTTTTTTCTTCGTCGAGCACGGCGCGGTATTGGTCGAAGTAGGCGATTTGCAAATTCGTGCCGCGCTTGAGTGTGCCACGCGTGGGTTCCATTTCACCCAAGAGCAAACGCAACAGCGTTGTCTTGCCGGCGCCATTGGGGCCGATGAAACCGATTTTGTCGCCGCGCAAAATGGTGGTGCTGAAATCGCGCACGATGGCGCGCCCATCGTAATCGAAACCGACGCCTTCCGCCTCGACCACGATCTTGCCCGAACGATCGGCGCTTTGAATCCCCATATTGACCGAGCCGGTGCGGGTGCGGCGCGCGGCATGTTCGTCGCGCATCGCCTTCAGTGTACGCACGCGGCCTTCGTTGCGGGTGCGGCGGGCTTTGATGCCTTGGCGTATCCACACTTCTTCTTGCGCCAGCCGTTTGTCGAACAGCGCGTTATGTCGTTCCTCTTCGACCAGCATGGCTTCTTTGCGTGCGAGATAAGTCGCATAATCGCCGGGAAAATCGGCCAGCTTGCCGCGGTCGAGCTCGATAATGCGCGTGGCGAGACGCTGCAAGAAAGCGCGATCATGGGTGATGAACAGCAAAGCGCCATTCCAATTCAGCAGGAATTCTTCGATCCAGGTAATGGCGGCGATGTCGAGATGATTGGTGGGTTCATCCAGCAATAGCAAATCGGGCTCGGCCACCAGCGCGCGCGCCAGCATCACGCGCCGCTTCATGCCGCCGGACAGGCTCGCTACCTCGGCGTCCGGATCAAGCGCCAACTTGGTTAACACGGTGTCCACGCGCTGCGTCAGCGCCCAGCCGTCGATGGTTTCGAGCTCGTGCTGGCATTCCTCAAGCTCATCCAGCTTGCTGTGGTCTTCGGCCACGTCGTGCGCCAGTTGGTGGTAGCGCTCAATCAGCTCACCCGCTTTGCCCAGGCCCTCCGCTACTACATGAAAGATACTGCCGCGCGTGCCCAGCGGCACTTCCTGCGCGAGCTGTGCCACGCGCAGCCCTTGCGTGCGCGTGATCTCGCCGTCGTCAGGCTGGATTTCACCCGCGATCATCTTCAGCAGCGTGGATTTACCCGCGCCATTGCGCCCAACCAAGCACAAGCGCTCGCCGCGATCAATGGAAAAGCTCACACCATCAAGCAGCGGCGGCTGGCCGAGAGAAAGAACGATATCGCGGAAGGTGAGAATAGGCATGGCAGGAGAATCTTGAGCTGGGCGCGCATTGTAACCGGCATGGAACAGGTGCGCACGTTTTCCGGCGCCATTACCGCCGGCGAAGGTAACGGCGGTATGTACAAGCGGTTGCCCCCCGCTTATCATGGCGAATAGGGTCGTCCCGCGAGTCTAAATAATGATTATCTTCTCGGTTGCCGGGGTAAATATTTGGTGAAGGTTTTAGAAGGAAAAGACCCGCTTTGGTTGCTGGGTTCGGCGGCAGACGCGATGTTCATCGCCAGCCCCGACGGCCGCATTCTCTTCGCGAATCGCGCGTTCGAAATGCTGTTCGGCTATACCCCGGAAGATTTATCCGGCCTCACTATCGAAAGTTTGATCCCCCCGCGTTTCTGCGCGGCGCATTGCGCGCAGCGCACTGACTACACCGCGCATCCCACCAGCCGCGTGATGGGCGCCGGAATCGATCTCTACGGGCTGCGCCGGGACGGTACGGAGTTTGCCGCGGATGTCAGCCTGAGCCCGCTCGAAGGCGGCCTAGTCTTAACCACCGTGCATGACATCACGCGGCGCAAGCGCGCCGAGGAAGCCTTGTCCGAGCAGAGCGAGCGGCTGCGCGCGATTGTGGATACCGCGGTCGATGCCATCATCACCATCGACGAGCGCGGCACGATCGACTCCTTCAATCCCGCCGCAGAACGCCTGTTCGGCTATGCGCCGGCGGAGGTGCAGGGCAAAAACGTTTCCATGCTGATGCCCTCCCCCTACCATGAAGAGCACGACGGCTATCTGCAACACTATCGCGACACCGGCGAAAAACGCATCATCGGCATCGGACGCGAAGTGGTCGCGCAGCGCAAGGACGGCACGACCTTCCCGATCGAATTGGCAGTGAGCGAAATGCGGGTGGGTGGGCGGCGCCTATTCACCGGCCTGGTGCACGACATCACCCAACGCAAGCAGGCCGAGGCGCGCCAGGAAAAACTGATCCGCGAGTTGGAGGGCGCTAACGAAGAGTTGAAAAACTTCGCCTACGTCGTTTCGCACGACTTAAAAGCGCCACTGCGCGGCATCGGTTCGCTGGCCGATTGGCTGGTCGCGGACCAGGCTGCGAACCTGGACGACGAAGGCCGCGAATACCTGGGTCTGATTACACAACGCGTGCGGCGCTTGGATGGGCTGATCGATGGCATCCTGCAATACTCGCGCGTCGGACGCATCAGGGAAACCCGGGTCGAAGTCGATTTGAATCAACTGCTACGGGAAGTGATCGATTTGCTCGCGCCGCCGAAAACTATCGCCATTATCATGGCGAGCGCCTTGCCGACGATCCGGACGGAAAAAACCCGCATCCAGCAGGTGTTCCAAAATCTGCTCAGCAACGCCATCAAATACATGGACAAGCCTCAAGGCGAAATCCGCATTGACTGCACCGACGTCGGCGAGGACTGGAAATTCAGCGTCAGCGACAACGGCCCCGGCATCGACGTGCGGCACCACAAACGGATATTTCAACTGTTCCAAACCCTCGCCCCGCGCGACAAGGTAGAGAGCACCGGCGTCGGACTGGCGCTGGTGAAAAAAATCGTCGAGATGTACGGCGGCAGGATATGGTTGGAATCCAAATCGGGTGAAGGCAGCACCTTTTTCTTTACCTTGCCTAAGGGCGCAGCGAACACAAAAGGAGAATCGCGATGAAAGTGACTTGCAAATCGATCATGCTGGTGGAGGACGATCAGGTGGACACCATGACCGTGCGGCGCGCGCTCAAGGAGCTGCATGTCATGAACCCCTTGCAGCATGTGGAAAACGGCGAAGAGGCGCTGAATTTTCTGCGCAATCCCGCCCATCCGCGGCCTTGCCTGATCCTGCTGGATCTCAACATGCCGATCATGGGCGGCATCGAGTTTTTGCAGATCGCCAAGAAGGACGAGAGTCTGAAGGGCATTCCCGTGGTGGTACTCACCACCTCGGAAGAGCAGGAGGATAAAGTCGA
>JANYAU010000067.1 GCA_025361165.1 Betaproteobacteria bacterium
TGAACCTGAAAAACTTTGGTCACGCGACCCACCCATTCGCTCGCGCAAGCACATCCCTACCTCTTGGTCGGAGTTGACGATCAGCGAAGGCAAAAATCGCCAAGTGCGGCGCATGACCGCGAAAATCGGCCACCCGACGCTACGCTTAATTCGGGCAGCCATCGGCTCATGGCGGCTGGATGGGCTGGCCCCAGGCGCATGGCGTGAAACCCAGAGTAGCGCCATGCAAAATTTATCGCCCCAGCTGTCAACCAGGTTATCTAAGCCGCGTTAATAGCTCCGACACCCAAGAGTTTGTGTCATAAAAAACCACTTAACTTATTCTTTTTCAAAGGAAAATACAATGAGCAAATTGCTCTCCGCCCTGATCGCTGTTGCTTTCGCCGCTGTTACCTTCTCCGCTGTTGCCGCTGACGCTCCTAAAGCTGACGCCGCTGCCGCTCCGGCCGCTGACGTGAAAAAAGACGAAGCTAAACCGGTTCACAAAGCCAAGAAAGCAAAAGCTAAGCACAAAGCTAAGAAAGCAAAAGCTGCTGCAGACAAGAAAGAAGACATGAAAGAAGGCGGCGCCGCTAAGTAATTTATCGGTCCAACTAAAAAAGGCAGGGTTCACCCTGCCTTTTTTATCGCACTAAATATAGATTATTAGCGTTATTTAATAATAAAAACAATCATCGCGTTGCCCACAAAAATCAAAAAATTGCGCTAAAATGCACGGGCACATTTTTTGTGCTTACAATCACAACTCACCAAAATTAAGGGAAGAAACATGAACAAATTGCTATCCGTTCTGATCGCTACCGCTTTCGCCGCTGTTTCCGTGACTGCTATCGCTGCTGACGCTCCCAAAGCTGACGCCGCCAAAACCGCCGAAACCAAGAAAGACGACAAAGCCGCTGCTAAAGATGCGAAGAAGGACGACAAAGCTGCTAAGAAAGATGGCAAGGCTGCTGCTAAAGACGCTAAAAAAGACAACAAGGCCGCCGCTAAGGATGCCAAAAAAGACGACAAAGCCGCTGCTCCCACTGCTAAGTAATTCTGCTGGGTTAGCCTTAAAAAGGCAGGGGATTCCCTGCCTTTTTTTATTTTTTGAATAAATCATAATGCAAATCTGGCACCCTCACGTGACTGTCGCCGCGGTGATTGAGCGCGATGGAAAATTTTTGTTGGTCGAAGAACAAGCCGATCAAGCGCTTGTTCTCAATCAACCAGCGGGACACTGGGAAGCGAACGAAAGCCTGGTCGCTGCCGTGGCACGCGAAACGCTGGAAGAAACCGCCTACGCAATCCAACCGACAGCGTTAATCGGCATCTACCGCTGGCCGCATCCGCGCAAAAACATCGTTTATCTTCGCTTTGCGTTCACCGGCGTTATTTTGAGTCACGATGCGCAGCGCGCCTTAGATGATGGCATTGTGCGTGCGCTCTGGCTCAGCCCGGATGAATTGCGTGCACAAAGCGCGCGCCACCGCAGCCCACTGGTGCTACGCTGCATAGAAGACTATCTGGCCGGTAAGCGTTATCCTTTAGACCTGCTCACTCACTTTGCTTAATATGCGCTGCTTGATCTTTGCTTTGCTGACGTTGATCGGCACCGCCCAGGCACAAGAAGTTACGATCTGCTACAACTACGGCTGTGCCGTGCAAGCGCAGGTCACTTTCGATCTCAATGATCTTGCCGAGCTGGATGCGCTGTTCGACGATGTCAACAATGCCGCGCTCGAACGCGGATCGATTCAACTCGCCGTCGGCTTCATGAACCGCGTTGCCGGTAAACAAACGCCGATCCACAATGATAAGGGCGGTAATTACGACGACAATGGCGTCGACGGCCGCATGGATTGCATCGACCACTCACGCACCACCACCGCTTACCTCAAATTCATTGCAGCGCGCGGGTTGCTGCATTTCCACCGCGTCCTGGAACCGGTCCGCCGCGCGCCGCTGCTGGTGAACGACCACTGGAGCGCGCGCATCGAAGACAATGCGACCGGCGCCCAATATACTGTCGATTCCTGGTTTTTCGATAATGGCGAACCCGCCGCTATTTTCCTGCTAAACGAATGGCTCAAAGGCGCGGAACCCCATGACTGAGCGCGTGGTAGTCGGCCTCTCCGGCGGCGTCGATTCCTCGGTCGCGGCACTGTTGCTCAAGCGTCAAGGCTTTGATGTCATCGGTCTATTCATGCGCAATTGGGAAGACGACGCGGAATGCCCAGCCAAGCAGGATTTCCTGGATGTGCTGGCGGTGGCCGACGTCATCGGCATTGAAGTCGAGGCAGTCAATTTCGCGCGTGAGTATAAAGAGCGCGTGTTCAGCTATTTTCTGAGTGAATACCAAGCCGGGCGCACCCCCAACCCGGACGTGCTATGCAACTCGGAAATTAAATTCAAAGCGTTTCTCGATCACGCCATCGGCTTAGGCGCAAGCAAAATCGCCACCGGACACTATGCGCGCCTAACTGAAACCAACGGCGAATTCGCTTTATGCAAAGCGCAAGACCTGAGTAAAGACCAGACGTATTTTTTATATCGCTTGAATCAAGCACAACTCTCGAAGACCTTATTTCCGCTGAGCAGCTTGCAGAAAACAGAAGTGCGCGAAATCGCGCGTAAAGCGGCATTGCCGACCCACGCTAAAAAAGACAGCACCGGCATCTGCTTCATCGGCGAGCGCGACTTCCGCGAATTTCTATCGCGCTATCTGCCGAAACAACCGGGCGACATGGAAACCCCCGAGGGGCGCTTGGTCGGCAAACATGAAGGCTTGATGTATTACACCCTGGGCCAGCGCCAAGGCTTGGGCATCGGTGGGCCCGGCGAGCCATGGTATGTGGCGAGCAAGGATATGGCGCGCAATGTGCTGATCGTGGTGCAAGGCCACGACCATCCGCTGCTGCTCAAAAACACGCTCAACGCGCAAGACTTGAATTGGATCGCCGGCCGCGCGCCGGATGCCAGCCGCACCTATGGCGCAAAAACACGCTATCGTCAGCAAGACGCGGCATGCCATATCACCCACCTCGCGGACGATCAACTCGCGCTCGAATTCGACGCTGCGCAATGGGCCGTCACGCCCGGACAATCGGTGGTGATGTATGACGGCGAAACCTGCTTGGGCGGCGGCATCATCAGTTGAATCTCTCCTGATAGGGAATGCGTCTGCCACCAAACTTGTTCACGGCCGCAAACAACGCTTATATGGATGGCAAAGCATTCTTTGACATTGCCCTGGTTGAACTTATCAAAGTTTGATAATATCAAAAAATATCGTTTTCAGGGCCCCGGAAAATTGCTTGTAGATTTCTGGGCGGCAGTTGAGAAGTTCACCGGCATCGAGGAGTGGCAGCTATGCGTCAATCCGTAAAAATTGGAATCACTTCCTACGCCAACATCAAGGCGCGCACCATCGCCATTGCCAAGGGTCAATACAAACCTCGTCCCGGCGAACCCAAATTGTGGCTAACCTCTTTCAAATCCTTGGCCAGCGCGCTCTCGGCAGAAAACCAGGAACTGCTCAAGCTCATCCGCGAGCAGCAGCCGGAGTCCATCGCCCAACTCGCCGAAATCACCGGCCGCAAGACGAGCAACCTTTCGCGCACACTCAAGACATTGGAGCGTTGCGGCATCATCGCGCTTAAGGAATCTAGAACCAAGACGCAGCCGGGTGGTCGGGCCCCGGTGAAACCGGTCGTGCTCGCCGAACGCTTTGATTTTGAATTCGTACTGTAAGCAAGCCCAATAAAAACAAGGATGGGAGGAGCAACTTGTCAAACGAGGCTTTCTCGCGCGTTCTCATAGACGGACAGCTTGCCGACGTCGGCTGGAATTTAGCTGACGGCCGGAGCGTTCGCTACGAATACCAATTACCTGACGGCACCCGCGCCGATTACGTTCTGTGCGACCGTCATGGCCGCATCATGGCGGTGATCGAGGCCAAGCGTGCCGCGAAAAGCCTCCAGGAAGCAGCCGACCAGGGCCGCGATTATGCGGTACAACTTGACGACGTGCCCTATGTCTTCCTCGCCAATGGCGACGAAATCCTATTCTGGGATTTTGAAAATGAAGCCTACCCGCGCAAGGTCAGCACCTTCTTCAAGCAAGAGGATCTGGAGCGCCGCTTCGCCAAACGAAAAATCCGCGTCGATCCGCTCACCAAGCCTATCGACACCAAGATCGCCGACCGCGATTATCAAAAGGAGTGCATCGACACCCTATGCCGAGAGATGAACACCGGTCGGCGCAAGCTGTTAGTGGAAATGGCCACCGGCACCGG
>JANYAU010000071.1 GCA_025361165.1 Betaproteobacteria bacterium
CTGATCGGTTTCTTCGGGCTGATGGAGTATTTCCGCTCCTGGTCCGCCCACTATGTCGATGTCGAGGACAGCTTCTGGGGTTTCGTGATGCGCCGGTTCCTCGCCTATTACTACACGGCGCTGAACAATGGTTCCGGACTCCTGCTGACCCTGGAATGGCCCACGTACGAAATGGAGCATGTGCTGTCGTGGCTGTACCGGTTCCCGGCGCTGATCGGGCCGATTTTCCGCTATGCCTTCGAAGTGCAGACCCTCGACTACACCTTCCTGGGCCGCTTCGCCGATCCCGAGTTCAACAACATGTCGGGCATCTTCACGATCTACTACGACATGGGCGTGGCCGGTGCGCTGCTCTATGCCGGTGCATGGGGATGTTTCGCGGGTGCCGCCTACGCTTCCGCGCGGGCGCGACGCGGTGTCCTCAGGCTTCTGTATCCGCTCTTTTTCCTGTCGATCCTCGAAGCGATGCGGGTGATCTATTTGGGAGATCCGCGCGCCTTCCCGGCAGTTCTCACGCTGGTTCTCGGTCATGCACTGTTCCGCACCCGGGTCGACGTGCCTTCGCAACCCCACCAGATTCGCCGGGCCCGGCGCCATGCGACCGTCGAAGGTCGCTGGTTCCGACCGCGAGTCGGCCGTTTGTTCGGTCGCTGATTCGATGCCATTGCGTCCACGTAGCGTTCCCGCCGGGCGCTGATCGGTTTCCCCGATGAGCATTGCCCTCAGCATCAACGGCCGCTTTCTCACCCAGCCGATCTCGGGTGTGCAGCGCTATGCCTGGGAGGTTGTGCGGCAATGGGACGCCATGATTGCCACCGGCGCCGAGACCGTTCGCGGTGCTGACGTGGAGCTGCTTTGTCCGGAGGGCGCGAAACTGCCGGCACCACTCGCGGCCATTCGCGTGCGGACCGTGGGGCGATTGCAGGGCCATGCCTGGGAGCAATGGTCGCTGCCGCTCGCGGCTCGCGGGCGACGGTTGATCAACCTGTGCAACACCGCGCCGTTGCTGCACGGCTCGCAGATGGTCACCATCCACGATGCGGCGGTGTTCTCGGCGCCCTTCGGCTACAGCCGCAAGTTCATCGCCTGGTATCGATTCCTCTATCGGGCGCTGGTGGCGCGCGGCGCCCGCATCGTCACGGTGTCGGCCTTTTCGCGTGACGAGTTGCACCGGTATCTCGGCGCCGCGCTCGACATCGACGTGATCCACGAAAGTGGCGACCACATCGGCGAGGTCGCTCCGGATGCGAGCCTGATCCAGCAGGCCGGCCTCGACGGCCGGCGATTCGTGCTCGCCGTGAGCAGCATGAACCCCAACAAGAATTTCGCCGCGATCGTGAAGGCATTCGAGACCGGCGCTCACCCGGACGTGGAACTGGTGGTGGCCGGTGGCACCAACCCCAAGGTGTTCGCTGCCGCTGGCGCGCTGCCACCGGGCGTGCGGCATCTGGGCTACGTGACCGATGGTCAGTTGCGCGCCCTCTACGAAGCCGCTGCATGCTTTGCGTTTCCGTCGCATTACGAAGGCTTCGGTCTGCCGCCGCTCGAGGCCATGGTCTGCGGCTGCCCCGTGGTGTCTTCGAGCGCCGCGTCGATGCCCGAGATCTGTGGCCCGGCCGCGCTCTACTTCGACCCCGATGATCCGGCCGAACTCGCCAGGCGCCTCGATGAGGTGCTGGGCGACCCGGCCATCGCGGTGCGGTTGCGGGCCGCCGGCCACGATCGGGTGCGTCAATTCACCTGGCAACGATGCGCCGCAAGCCTGTGGGCGATCGCCAATGCCTCGGCCTGGCCCGCTTCTCGCAACAAGCTCGCGGTCTCCTCGTGATCCCCGCTCCCCGACAGGAAATCCCATGCGCAGTTGCGTGATCTTCGGCGGTGCCGGTTTCATCGGCACTCATCTCGCCCGCCACCTGCTCGCCAGCGGGCGGTTCGAGCGCATCTACATCGCCGACATCCGACCTTCTCCGCTGGCGGGGCAAAGCGGCATCGTGGCGTCGCTCACCGATGTTCGGCAGCCGATCGCGGCCGATCTGGTCACCGAGGCACCCGAGTGGATCTTCAATTTCGCCGCCATTCATCGAGAGCCCGGCCATCAGGCGGAAGAATTCTTCGACACCAACCTGGCGGGTGCCGCCAATGTGTGCGCGTTTGCCGAGGCCGTCGGGTGCGATAACCTCTATTTCACCAGCAGCATCAGCGTCTATGGGCCCACATCCGGACCCACACCCGAGTCGGCGCGCATCTGCCCCAACACGCCATACGGCGGCTCGAAGTATCCGGCCGAAGTCATGCATCAGGGCTGGCAGCAGCGGGGTGCCGGGCGGCGGCTGATGATCGTCCGCCCCGGTGTGGTCTACGGGCCGGGCGACCCCGGCAACATCCTGCGCATGATCCGCGCGATCAAGCGCGGCTACTTCGCGTTCCCCGGGTCGAAAGACATTCGCAAGTCGTACGCCTACGTCTACGGTCTGATCGACAGCATCGATTTCGTGATGGCGCGCAATGAACCCGTCATCGTCTACAACTATGTCGAATCGCCCACCGAGCCGCTGGGCGAGTTGACGAACATCACCAAGAAATTTGTCGGTTCTTCGGCGCCGGTGTTTGCGATTCCGATGCCGCTGCTCAAGGTCGCGGCGGCTGGCGCGCAGGTGGTGTTCGGCAGCCGCAACCCGATCCACCCGGTGCGGGTGAGGAAGGCCGCGATGTCCACCCACATCGTGCCGAAATGGCTCGCCGATGCCGGATTCACCTTCCGCTATCCGTTCGACCGCTCGCTCGAACACTGGCGTGGCATCACCCCTGGCGATTTCGAATGAGCGCGCCCGTCCTCCCGAAGGGGCTCGAGGGCAAGCGCGTCGCGCTGGTCCACGAATGGCTGGTCGACTATTCTGGGTCGGAGCGCGTCTTCGAGCAGCTCATCGAGATGTTTCCCGACGCCGACCTCTTCAGCATGGTCGATTTCCTGCCCGAGTCCCTGCGCTGGTTCATCAAGAACAAGCCGGTCAAGACCACCTTCATCCAGAATCTGCCGCGGGCGCAGAAGAGCTATCGCAGCTACCTGCCGCTGATGCCGCTCGCGATCGAACAGCACGACCTGTCGTCCTACGACCTGGTCATCTCCAGCGCCCATGCGGTGTCGAAGGGCGTGCTCACCGGGCCGCGCCAACTCCACATCAGCTATGTGCATTCGCCCATGCGCTACGCATGGGACCTCCAGCATCAATACCTGCGCGAGTCCGGGCTCGACCGGGGGCTCAAGGGCTGGATGGCCAAGTGGTTCCTGCACAAGTTGCGCATCTGGGACCTGAGGACGGCCAACGGCGTCGATTGCTTCGTCGCCAATTCGAAATTCATCGGCCGGCGCATCGCCAAGACCTACCGGCGTGACGCCGACGTGGTCTATCCAGCGGTCGACATCGAAGGCTTCGCCTACGTGGAGCGCAAGGAAAATTTTTACGTGACCGCCTCGCGCTTCGTGCCCTACAAGCGCGTGGACATCATCGTGGAGGCATTTGCCGGCATGCCCGACCGGCAACTGATCGTCATCGGTGACGGCCCCGACAACGCCAAGGTGCGCGCCAAGGCCGGGCCGAACGTCAAGTTTCTCGGCTACGCTCCCAAGGCCGAACTGCGCGACCATCTCCAGCGTGCCAAGGCCTTCGTGTTCGCTGCCGAAGAAGACTTCGGCATCGTCCCGGTCGAAGCCCAGGCTTGCGGAACTCCCGTGATCGCCTTCGGGCGCGGCGGCGCGCTCGAAACCGTCGACGGGCTCGACACCCCGGCCCCCACGGGGGTCTTCTTCGGTGAGCAGACCGCCGAATCCATCCGGCGCGCCGTCGATTCCTTCGAGAGCAACAGCGCCCGCATCCTGCCGGCATCGTGCCGTGCGAACGCCGAGCGCTTCGGCGCAACCCGGTTTCGCGCCGAGATGACCGCTGTCATCGAGCGCGAATGGGAAAAGTTTGCCGCATTCGTGAGCGGTGCCGGATGAAATGTCATAAGGCAGGGGTTAACTGCGGACGACGATTCCCTGCCGAACCTGTGCCCACGTATGATTTGGGCACCCGCTTTGCTTAAGCGGTGTCAGGCTTCGACTTCCCGAGGGTCATGCCAGCAGGACAAACGGCTTCATCCACATAATGTTTTGCCGGGTGCCGTCACCCGCCGACACGAATTCCCGTCAGGCGGCAGTGGGCGGCACAGTTCTTCGGAGGATCCCATGCACACACCTTCCCATTCCCAATCCCTGCTCGCGATCTGCCTGGGTCTGATGCTGGTACCGCTGGCGGGCGCCGACGTCTACAAGTCGGTCGACGCCAACGGGCGCACCATCTACACCGATCGCCCCGCGGGCGATGCCAACAAGAAGGTCCAGACCCCCAAAGGCGGCAACGTTGCCAAGAGCAATGCCCCGGCAGCAGCGCCGAGTGCAGGCGGTGGCGGCGGGGGTGGTGGTGGCGGTTACGGCGGTGGTGGCGGCGGACACCGGCGCTAGCGTCCTTTAATGATCGCAACGATCGTAGCCCTTACGTAGCTTGGGTTTACGATTGGCTGCGATATTTCTCATGCCATGCCTTAAGCGCACTGGCGCAATCATCTCGGCCCCGATATGAAAACCTTAATGCTCTTGAGTCTGGCCTTACTCCTTTCGGCTTGCAGTAAAGTGAGTGTCGAAAATTACGATAAGCTCAAGACCGGCATGCCCTATACGGAAGTGAAACAGCTTCTGGGTGCGCCGTCTCAATGCAGTGAGGTGCTAAGCGTGAAGCATTGCGTCTGGGGCGATGACAAGCGCCATATTGATGTGAGTTTTGTCGGCGATCAGGCGGTCGTTTTCACCGCCGAGAACCTACGCTGAATGGTGTATATCGCTGACGCTGGGGAGTGTGCTGGCTATTCTGGCCAATCCCCGTATAATTCGCAGCTTCCGTACGCCCCGCCAATCAGGCGTACCGGTCATTTCTTCACCCTGATCATTTCGATCTTTTAATACGTCTGCCTCGATTGGTGTTGCGCAACGCGCGTGATAGGCCGTCGCAGGAGTTATACATGTCTACTGAAATTCTTTTCGCCGACCTCGGTCTGGCGCAACCCCTTTTGCGTGCCATCACGGATGCCGGCTATACCACGCCGACACCGATTCAAGCGCAGGCTATTCCACTGGTGCTAGCGGGCGGCGATTTGCTCGCCGCCGCGCAAACCGGCACCGGCAAGACCGCTGGCTTTACGCTGCCGATTCTGCACCGTTTATCCGAGCACCCGATTGAGAATATGCGCCCCGGCCGGCCACGTTGTTTAATTTTGGTGCCGACGCGCGAGCTTGCGGCCCAAGTCGAAGCCTCGGTGCAAACCTATGGCAAACACGTGCAACTCACCTCGATGGTGATGTTCGGCGGCGTCAATATTAATCCGCAGCACAAAGCACTGCGCGGGCGCGTGGATATTCTCGTCGCCACGCCCGGCCGCTTGCTCGATCACGTCGGGCAAAAAACCGTGGATTTGTCGGGCGTCGAAATCCTGGTGCTGGACGAAGCCGATCGCATGCTGGATATGGGCTTTATTCGCGACATCCGCAAAATTCTCGCGCTGCTGCCCAAGCAGCGGCAAAACCTCTTGTTCTCGGCGACCTTCACCGATGAGATCAAAGTGCTGGCCGATGGCCTGCTACATAAGCCAGGCTTCGTCGAAGTGGCGCGCCGCAATGCTGCCTCCGAGCTGGTAGAGCAAAGCGTGTACATGGTGGCGCAGGATCACAAGCGCGATTTCTTGAGCCACTTGATTAAGCAAGGCGACTGGAAGCAAGTGCTGGTGTTTACCCGCACGAAACACGGCGCGAATCGCCTGGCGGAGAAGTTAATTAAAGATGGTATCTCCGCCGCCGCGATTCACGGCAACAAAAGCCAGGCGGCGCGTACCCGCGCGCTAGCGCAGTTCAAAGACGGCGTGATGCCGGTGTTGGTGGCGACCGACATCGCCGCCCGTGGCCTCGATATCGATCAACTGCCGCATGTGGTGAATTTCGAGTTACCGAATGTGCCGGAAGATTACGTGCATCGCATTGGTCGCACCGGCCGCGCCGGGAGCTCCGGCGCAGCGATATCGCTGGTTGATAAGGAGGAAATCAAATATCTGAACGCGATCGAGCGGCTGCTCAAGCGCGAAATTCCGCGCGTGGTGATCGAAGGTTTTGTCGCGCCGGTGCGCACTAAGCAAGAAATCGAGCGCGAGTCGGAGCGCCCGCCACGCCGTCCGCAAGCACCGCGCGGCGCTCGGCCGCAAGCGCGCCAGGGTGGGGATAGGCAGCGTACGGATAAACCGCGCACCGGACCGCGCACGAGCGCAGCCAAGCCGCAAGCGGCGCCGCCGCGCCACGCGCGATCGCACGAACCCGAGATTCCGACCGAAGGCATGTCCGAGGCCGCGCGTCACCAAATGATGGCGGACAATCAATTGCGCGCGAACCAAAAGAAGGCGGAATTGGCACGTCATCCGGCGCGGCCGCAAGCGGCGTTGTTTTCACCCAAGTCGGGTGGGCGGGGCCGCTAAATATGTATCTCTGTGTCGATGTTGAGAGCCTTCTCAGCAGTTTCACGGAAAGGCTATTTCGCCCAGCCTAAGCGTATGGAAAAAGTCCGCCTCTCCAAACTGATGTCCGAGCAAGGCATCTGCTCGCGCCGCGAGGCCGATAGCTATATCGCGCGCGGCTGGGTGTTCGTGGACGGTGAGCGCATCACCGAACTCGGCACCCGCATCTTGCCTGAGCAGAAAATCACGCTGGATAAATCGGCTCAAGCCAAGCAAGGCGCGCGCGTTACGATTCTGCTCAACAAACCCATTGGCTTCGTTTCCAGCCAAGCGGAGAAGGGCTACAAACCCGCCGTCTCGCTGATCTGCGCCGAGTCGCGCTATCGCGAGGACCGCGCCAAGCAAGTTTTCAGCCCCGCGCACCTGATGGGCTTAGCCCCCGCCGGGCGGCTTGATATCGACTCCCTGGGCTTGCTGGTACTCACTCAAGACGGCCGCATCGCCAAGCAACTCATCGGCGAAGATTCCGAAATAGAAAAAGAATATCTGGTGCGGGTGGAGGGCAAGCTCTCGGATAAAAATATGGCGCTGTTGAATCACGGCTTAAGCCTCGACGATGAGGTGCTCAAACCGGCTACAGTGAGCTGGCAAAACGAAGATCAACTGTGTTTCGTACTGCATGAGGGCAAGAAGCGCCAGATTCGCCGCATGTGCGAGCTGGTCGGCTTGAAAGTGCTGGGCTTAAAGCGCATCCGGATTGGCAAAGTGGTGTTGGGCAATCTGCCTATCGGCAAGTGGCGCTATTTAGGTGAGGGTGAGGGGTTCTAGGGTAGGGATTTAAAAGCTATTCACCACTCCGTGGTGAAGCGTTTTTCTTTGATTCGTGGTTAAATTCCTCCATGAAACTCAAATTTTCCAAAATGCACGGTCTGGGCAATGATTTCGTCGTCATCGACGGCATCTCGCAGCGTGTCGAACTCAGCACCGATCAATATCGCCATATCGCCGACCGCCATTTTGGCATCGGCTGCGACCAAATCTTGTTAATCGAAAAACCGACCCGCACTGATGCTGATTTCCGCTATCGCATCTTCAATAGCGACGGTGGCGAAGTCGAGCAATGCGGCAACGGCGCGCGCTGTTTCGTGCGCTATGTGCGCGACCACGGCATGACCGATAAAAACGAGATTCGCGTCGAGACCCAATGCGGCATCATCGTGCCGCGCGTGGAAGCGAACGGCGACGTCACCGTGAATATGGGTGTGCCGCGCTTCGAGCCGCAAGAGATACCCTTTCTCACTGACCACCGCGCGCCGGTTTATCTATTGTCCTTGGCAGATAAAATCGTCGAGATCAACGCGCTCTCCATGGGTAACCCGCATGCGGTGCAAGTGGTGGACGATGTGGATAGCGCGCCAGTTACGGTGGATGGCCCGCAGATTGAGCATCACCCAAGTTTTCCCAAGCGCGTCAACGCCGGGTTCATGCAAGTGCTGGATCGCGGCCATATCAAATTGCGCGTCTATGAACGCGGTGCGGGTGAAACGCTGGCTTGTGGCAGTGGGGCTTGCGCTGCGGTAGTTGTGGGCATCCAGCGCGGCTTGCTCGACGCCACGGTGCGCGTCACGACGCATGGCGGTGATCTGCTTATTCGTTGGGCGGGCGAAGGTCAGCCAGTGATGATGACTGGGCCGGCGATGGAAGTATTTGAGGGTATGATTGAATTGTAATGGTGTGGTTGAACCATTCAAAACAAGCGGGGCAGAGATGAAAAAACAGAAATACAAGATACAAGACTTGACCCCTATTCGAATGTTCTATTCGAATGTTAGTTACAGAGGTTTCCATGAAAATAATAGTTATTATCGCGTTGTGTGCTGCATGCCTTGAGGGATGTGTTTCCACGCCAATCACATCAGCCAACTATTCCGACATGAATGCCAAGAAATCCATAAGTGCCCTTCAATCTAGGGTCGGAAATCAATATTGGTTCCCAACAAGATCGGTAATCATTTCTTTCATCGAGGAACCCAAAAAATGGGGCTACGAAACGATTTCTTATGACGATTATCAAGAGAAGTCGTTTTCGATAACGGATTTTCTTTGGATCGACGAAGATCATACTTATTACAAAGTTGTATTTGGGTCGGGAAAAGTTGCATGGACGGATGCTTTTCTTTTCAATCTCCAAGGGGAGAATCAATTATTGAGAGAAGATCCCAAGATTGCGATAAGGAAGGAAATTGAATCCGAAATACAGAAGGAGAAAGAGAGAGCGGCGAAAGAAGATGAGGAAAGGAAGAATAGAACCATCGAGATAATGGAGGTACTGAAGAAAAATGGAATATCAGTAGGCTCTCCCGTTTGGATGCAACATCCTAAATATGGATTTACTGGGCTACAAAAAGTTCTAATAAGGAAAATAAGTATTACGCCGGATATCTTTCCTATCTCTTCGGAAGTTGAGTTGGTTGGTGAAGCGGCAGGGGTTGAACGTCCAATGAAGATTGGGACATTTTCAATCGTCCGAGATGATCCGTCGGATTACCTTGATACCTTTTACGTAAGTGATCCAGAAAAGAAGACAGCGAAGTGGGGGAAAGCTGTTCTAAAAGCTATTCACGAGAGCAAGGTAATGATAGGTATGACCGACAAGCAAGCTATGACAAGTTGGGGGCCACCCAATCAAATCAATCGGAGCGGTGGGCAGTGGGGCTTGCATGAACAATGGGTCTATGGCGATCACGGCCAATACCTTTACTTCGAGAATGGAAGGCTTTCAAGCTGGCAAAACTAACAGCGCCTATGTGCCTCCACCATACCCGACCGAGGCCCAACCCATCTGGAGAATCGCTTGCGCATAACCTTACCTATGTATGAAAAGGGTCGAAGCTTCATCATGGCTGGCGGCTTGGTGAAGGCTTACGAAGGCCACAAATTTGTATATCTACACCTACTGTGCCAAGGCTTCGAAAACATCGGCAAATCAATGCTCTTGGCAAATGACTATGACAAATATGGCCCCATGTTGAAGCCGGTATATCACCACAATTTGGATACTCTACTATCTGAACTACAGGCTGTTTATGGTCGCGACGTACTCTCGCCGGAAGCAACTTCCGAATTACTGTCTCTAAATAGGTTTTACAAACAACACCAACTTCGGTATGGCCATACCTGCGACTTCACCGTCGACTCATCAGAACTGTCTGGAGACAGTCTTCACAGAGAGCTAGTGGAATTGCTAGGCGTATGGAATGAGCTGTTTTCAGCCGGAGACCAACAACAATTACCCACCAGCAACCCATAGGAGCTACTCAAATGCTGTTTGATACATTCGATGTCACAGCGCAAGGGGTCATATCTTGTATCTTGTATTTCTTTCGCGCCCATAGTGGGAGGCTACCGAATTTACGACGTGCCGCCCTTGAGAAATTTCCGCTGAAAAGAATAAAACGCGTTAGCGACGGCAGAGGCTTCCCGCTGGTTGGGTACTTGAGGGGTGTGATCGAGTTGTAATGAACTACAAGGTGAAAATGGAAAAACGAGCAATAAAAGCGTTCTTATTTTTTGGTATTGCGTGGGCGTTGAATGCGCCCTCTGCATTCGCCGAGGAGGATTGGATCAGACTCCCAACCAGCGCGCCCGATGTCATCTTCACCATCGACAAAGTGAACATTGAGCGCCAGGGGAACATCGTCAAATTCTGGGAAAAAATCACTTTCGAGAAGCCTGATGTAAAAGATGAAGCGTCTGCCATGATGATTAAAGAGAAAAAAGTAAACCGCATCATGGATTGCGCAGGCCATACGCAGGGTGTGATTTCCGGCGCGACCTTTGGCGAAAAGGGCCGCTTTATTTCTTCGGTCGAATTCAAGGCCGCCCAAATTCGCATGAACGCGATTCCGCCCGGAACACTGGCCGATGAAGAATTCAATTTAGTCTGCTTTTCCGAATCCAAAAAATAGACCGATTTCCTTTTAACTCGAAGTAGGCGCAAGCGTAGCACCCTGCGTCGTTGTTTCCCGACAACGATAATGCCCTATAGAAACACGCCCCTACGAGTTTTGTAAAAGCGCTGTATCGTTTCGCTGTCTCAATATGGCGACAGCGCTCGCCTATTTTTTGCCGCAGAAAATAATCGCCTCACTGTTTTATAAGCGAATTTCCTTATGGCACACGGCTTGCTCAGTAAAGCACACCCGAGCAAGTAAGGGCGAAAGTAATTTTCTTAAAATTGTAGAGGATATAAACATGATGAAAGTCGCTAAAACAGGCAGTAATTTATTGGGTATGTTGGTAATGGGTATGGGCAGCATGGGCCTCGCCGCCGCTGCGTCCGCTGTGGATTTGGGTGTCGGCGCAAATGTGGGCGTTCAAACGCCGCATGTCGATGTACAAACTCAAGGAAACGCCGGTACCTCGGCTGGCGGTGCCCGGGTTGAAGGCACTTCTGACGCGCGCGTGAATACCCATGAGAACCTTAACCGGAATGATCAGAAATTACCCGATGCCAATCGCGGCATGGAGCGTGCGCAAGAGCGGATGAATGCGGCAGGGGCTGAGCACGAACAAGCGACCACGGTCACGCGAAGTCGAAAAAACACGTGGCAAAAAAGAAGAAGTCCCCCGCTGAATAAACCTTGAAGTAGCGTGAAGCGATACGGGGATAAACGCCCTGCATCGGACGGCCATTGTCGGGCGGATTCGCTCGACGGTGGCTATTTCAGTTTATGCGGATGGGAGAGGAATCTAACAACGTGTCAGGGCATAGCCTCTTTAATTAATCTCCGCTGAAATGAATAAAATGCATTGGCCACAGCCGAGGCTTCGCCCAGCGTCAGCGTTTGCCGCAAGCCGGCGCTGTGTTGCGGTAGCACAAAGCGGATACCGGGCGCGAGGTCGAAGGTGTAACGGGCTACTTCGTTGGCGACCTTCTGAAAGGCGACCAGCGTCGCGTCCATGTCCGCCGAGCGCAATTCACCTGCTTGTGTCAGAGTCAAACTAATGGGTTCACCGCTCATGGCGCAATGGGTCTCGATGGTAGCAGGCGCCCGGAGTAGGCGGGGTAGGGCGAGGGCGTCCAGCGCCGAAAGCACGTGTAAGGTTTCGTGTGGGCAATGGACTTGGATGTCGGTTTGCGCAACATTGAAAGGCGGGCAGCCGATCTGGCCATCGACAATGAATACCGCATCCAGCGCCGCCAGTTCATCCAAGGATTCACGGTCGAAGCCATCGGTTAAAGGCGCTACGCCGGTGTGTATCCAGCGCAAGAGTACGGCAAGATACGTTTCGCGCGTGTCGTCGCATGCTTCGTTGCTGATACGCTGCTCCACGGGGTAGGCGCGATGCAGCCCCGTCAGGGCAGCCAGTACGCGCTGAGAGTCGGCGTTAATTTCGGTCTTGCTGCTCAATGGTCGAGTCCTTGTAGGTGGGTAGAGGGAAGGTATAGCCAGAATAGGCATAAGGATACCTAAAATCAGGCGCCGGGTCGTCTAAAGAAGGCCACAATAGCCCTCTAATGCAGCCGATTTCACGCTATAATTTGCGCAAACTAAGCACGGCATATAGGGAGCAGAATGAAAATCGAAGCGGAAGACGTGGTACGTTACCTCAAGGATCAACCGGGGTTTTTCGAGCAACACATCAGCGTGCTGCTCGACCTGAACTTACCCCATTTGCACGACGACAAAACCATTTCTCTCTCGGAGTATCAAGTCGC
>JANYAU010000135.1 GCA_025361165.1 Betaproteobacteria bacterium
ATGGCCAAATCGTAACGCGCCTGAAGGTTAACCCAGAAAGTAGCGCTGGTACCAAAATAGCGCGCAAGTCGTAATGCGGTTTCCGGGCTGATACCGCGCTTGCCATTTAAAATATCGCTAATACGCCCGGATGGTACGCGCAACGATAACGCAAGGCGGTTCGCCGATAGTTCGCGTGCTACCATTTCGCGCCTAAGTATCCGGCCAGGATGAATGGGAACCATATTTACCCCCTCTGCTACATGAGACTTACCCACGGTGGTAATCCACCACTTCCACATCGAATGCATCACCGGCTTTGAACCGGAAACAAATTCGCCAACGCGCATTCGCCGTCATTGCCCACTGCCCTGCTCGATCTCCCTTGAGCCTGTGCAGACCGAGACTTTTTAAGGGGCTCAGATCACCCAGCCCCGTTGCCGCTTCAAGAACCGTCAGCAACTCAAGCGTACTGTCCACATCCAAACCACGGAAACTGCTTGCCTTGCCTTCAAGAAACAGGCGTTCGGTCACTCGATTTGCCCAGGATTTGATTGCCCGTGAACGGTACTACGTATCACGTAGTACCTCAACCGGCATAGATAAGCGCATAGCAGCGATGCTACGAATTTAGACCTGGTCCCCAGGCGTTAGACCCCGGGCACTATAGCGATTGCACGGGCTGGATAAATGGACTTGAAGCCATATGGTTTTAACTGCATAATACGACCATGATCTGGACGATGCTATTTCACCAAGCATTTGACGCCGAGTTCAAGACGCTCACTATTGCGTTGCAAGATGAACTATTGGCTCACGCCCTGTTGCTGCGTGAGTTCGGACCGAATCTCGGGCGTCCGACAGTGGACACACTGAACGGCTCGAAGCACACGAACATGAAGGAATTGCGCTTTGGCTGGGAAGGCCAGGTATGGCGACTGGCTTTCGCTTTCGACCCACAGCGGCAAGCCATCCTGCTCGTCGGCGGCGACAAGGGCGGAGCCGATCAAAAACGGTTTTACAAGCGGCTCATCGCTATTGCCGATGAGCGATTCGATGAGCATCTGGCGACCTTGAAGCACGCCAGACCATCAGGAAAGGACGGCAAACATGGCAAAAAACCTGGATGATGTATTCGCCAAACTACCCGCGAAGCGGCGAGCCGGGATTGAACAACGCGCAGCGGATCTAGCAACACTGAAAGACTTGCGCCAGGCCGTGGAGCAGACACAAGAAGAGCTGGCTTCTGCCCTTGGCGTCGGCCAGGACACCATTTCCCGACTGGAACAACGCAGCGACATGCTACTGTCGACGCTTAAACGCTACGTGGAAGGAATGGGCGGCACGCTGCAACTGGTGGCGCAGTTCCCGAACCGTCCGCCGATGGTGATCGACCATATTGGTGGTGATGTTTCGCGCAAAAAGCCGGGCAGCAAAATAAAACGTCCTGTCAGGAGCGGCAAGACAGTAGCCGCATGAACTGCTCAACGAGAAATGAAATGAAACACCCGTGCCTGAGTTGTGAGAAAGGCGATATGGTTCGCGACAAGAAAGATGCGGTTATTGAATACCGCGGTCACGGCGCCACTGTTTGGGCAGTAGACGGTTGGCATTGTCCAGCGTGCGGAGAGATTGAGTTTGCGGGTAACGAGGGTACGCGGTACTCCGAAGCATTAGACAAGCTGCGACTGAAAGTCGACGCGGAAGAATCGGCAAAACTTGCCCGTATTCGCAAGAAACTCAAACTCTCACAACGGCGTGCCGCCGTAATCGCTGGCGGCGGGGTCAATGCTTTTTCCCGATATGAGAATGGCAAAGCGAGACCTGTCGCTGCCGTGCTCAACTTGTTCCGGCTGTTGGACAAACATCCTGAGCTGATCGATGAGATTACAGCTTAACCTGCTTACATTCTTTCGAAAAAATGGCACAGAGCTACGATGACTGACGTGCGACGCAATAACGATATTTTACCAGTGCTGGTCAGACGCAGAAAATACTTTGCGCCTCGGCTGGAAAAGCGGATCTCCAGTAATCATGAACCTAGGCGAGCAAGTCGCCCCCGGCGGCTTTTAAAGTAGCATGTTGAAGGCCGTCATTTTTATCTGTGATTTGCAAGTACGCTGTTGCGGGCGCACTGCGTTTTTTATAAAACAAGACGTGCATCAATCTCGGCAAGAACGACTAATCAGTGTTCGTGCGTGCGCCATGCCGCCGGCGGTACACCCACGTGTTTCTTGAATGCCCGGTTAAATGCGGCCTGGCTTTCATAACCGACTGCAGTCGCGATCTGTCCGATGTTTTGTCGGGTACCCGCCAGCAGCCGGCACGCAACATTCATTCTCCATTGCGCGACATACACCATGGGACTGCTGCCCAGCGTGGCGGCGAAGCGTGCCGCGAAACGCGAAGGTGACATCGCAACGCCCTGCGCAAGGCGTGTCACTGACCAGTCTTCCCCCGGTTGTGCGTGAATCGCAGCCACGGCCCGCCCCACTACGGGATCCTTGATGCCGCTGGCCCAACTCGCCTCATGGTGTGGCGTCGTTGCAATGTGTGCCCGAATCGTTTCGGCGCAAAGCGCCTCTAGTAAGCGTTCGACGATATATCCGCCACCCAACGATTTGCGATCGATCTCCTGCGCCATTAGGCGCGCAACGCCGGACAAATTATGAAATTCACCGGGCTGCGACACACTCGTGCGCAGCAGTGGCGGCAGCGCCGCAAACAGCGGATTGAGGAAAGTATCGTGCAACAGGAAAACACCGCACAGTAGCGATGCGCCGCGCACGCGGCCAGCCGCCGCAGGTCGCAGCGTATTAGCGCCACCCGTTAACAGCGACGCTACAGGCAAAATCTGCGGATTCGCGCCCTGTGTGATCTGGTGGGCTGTTCCGCCAAAGCACACCGCCATTTCTCCGGCCTCGATGACGGCGGTTTCGCCGTTTTCAAGCTTGATCTCGCAGTGGCCGGATTCGACTAAATGGAACGCAACAACACGCACCCCGGCTTTTACGCCGAACAGAGCCGCCAATTGGCTGGCGTTAGGAATTGCAACGCCCCACGGTGCTGCATACTCCTCGCGCAGCAACACACTGCCGCTAACCCGCATCGATCTTAGTGTATCGCTGAGAACATCCCCTAAATAGTCGGTGGCAGTGGTTTTAGCAAAAAGATTAGTTGTTTCGAGCATAGTTTGAACTGTGTTCAGTAGGTAAGCTGCAAAGCCTTAGCATACTACCGAAAACGAGGAACGAACATGCATACTGCAATGACGAGCGAACTGTACTGGATGGTCATGACTGTGCTCATGACCTCCGTGATATTTGTGCCCTACATTCTGAACCGGATGAAAGAGCACGGCGTCTGGCCGGCGGTGTGGAATCCCCAACCTGACAAGCAACCCAAGGCGCAGTGGGCAGAACGCTTAATGCGGGCGCACGCCAACGCCGTGGAAAACCTCGTGATCTTCGCCCCGCTGGTGTTGGCGCTGCAGGTGCTGGGAATCAGTACCGCAACCACCGCCACGGCGTGCATGGTGTATTTTTTTGCACGCGCCGCGCACATTATTTTTTACACCTTCGCCGTGCCTTTACTGCGAACCGTGGTGTTTGTTATCGGCGTGGCGTGCCAGATGGCGCTGGCTTTGACCTTGCTGAACATTATTTAAATCCCCATGACCATCAGCTTTTACTGGGCGCGCTCAAAAAACCAAGTGCAACATTTCTGGGAGAAAATGTTGCATGGGGAAAATCTACAAGCAGTTGAGTATTGAAGAACGCACGATGATCCAAACGCAACTGGAGATGGGAATCAAGCCTGCGACGATTGCCTTGGGGTTGAATCGATCTACATCGACGATAACCCGAGAACTCCACCGAAACGAATGGACTCGCCCGAAGTCGTACCGTGGTCCTGGGCGTCCTGCGATCGCGGGCGGTTACCGTGCTGAAGCTGCCCAACGGCGCGCTCATGCCTGCACGGTCACCCCACGTGTTGAGCGACGCCTGAGACCAGGAACCACATTGTGGGATCATGTTGTGCAATATCTGAAAGCGGGTTACTCGCCCGAGCAGATTGCGGGCACACTGGCGCTTGTGCATCCCGAAACACCTTCCTTGCAGGTTTCTCACGAAACCATCTACACCGCGATCTACGCCATGCCGCGTGGCGAGTTGCGCACAGAAGTGATTGCCTGGTTGCGCTTCGGGCATGCTAAACGCCGGCCCCGTGCGCGTGGCGAAGACCGGCGAGGACGGATTCCGGACATGGTCAGCATTCATGACCGCCCGCCTGAAGTGGAAGAGCGGCTGGTGCCTGGACACTGGGAGGGCGATCTCATTAAGGGGGCGCATAACCGCTCGGCAGTCGGTACGTTGGTGGAGCGCACCACCTTGTTTGCGGTGCTGTCCAGAATGGAAAATGCGAGCGCCGAGGCGGCGCTGGGTGGATTCAGTCATGTGCTCAATCGTATCGATGCGCAAAAGCGTCTGTCGCTGACTTACGATCAAGGCCGGGAAATGGCGGCGCATCAGCGGCTGACTGAAGCCACCGGGGTAAAGGTATACTTCGCCGATCCGCACAGCCCTTGGCAGCGCGGTATCAATGAGAACACCAACGGGCTGTTGCGGCAGTATTTGCCCAAGGGCAGCGACTTGGGCAGCTTGACGCAGGAAGAACTCGACGCGATTGCATGGCATCTAAACACCCGGCCACGCAAGTCGCTTGGGTTCAAATGTCCCGCAGAGTTGTTCACCCCGGATGCGTTCGATTTTAGGCAGCATCATGCTGCACTTTTTGCACTTGGTCATTGAAACCGCCGTAGTTTTCTGTAACCGCCCATGGAAATAATGGCCTTAACCGCAAAGGAAAAAAGCCATGCATGAGAACGCGTACTTTATTTACATAGCCATACTGGTGGCGCTGTTCATAGGCGTACTGTTCTGGGCATTTGGCAAAAAGCGTAAAAAACGTTTTGAAAAAGACGCGGAGATTCCTTTTCAGGACAAGCAATAAAGTGGCAACACCCCCCGTCCTGCCTGATGAGACGTCCGATCCGTCAGCGCCCTACGGCCGCAATGTGCAATTGCTGCGGCTGTTGGGACTGGCGGTCATGGTCGGCATACTCGGTGCGCTGGCGGTACTGGCGTTTCATCAATTGCTGCT
>JANYAU010000022.1 GCA_025361165.1 Betaproteobacteria bacterium
CCATCGTTCATGACCATGGATCTCAATATTGCATTTCCAGAAGATATGAAGGGTAAGCGCATCGGCTTCTATGAAAAGGACGCGATGATTACCCAGCTCGCGCTGACTGAGCTGAAAAGTACCGGCATCGACCCGGCGAAGTATTTCAAAAGCGTGACTTACTACAGCGATTCGAATGCGGTGTTGAACGCTATGCAGTATAAGCTGATCGATATCGGCGTCGCCAATAGCTCCTTGTTCAACAATTGGACTAACCACGGCAATAACATAAACTTGGTTTTACAAGGCAAGGGTGTGCCGCATCTTACTTTCGCGGTGCGCGGCGATCTGCCCGCCGCCACTAAGCAGGTGGTGACGCAAGCCTTGCTTAAGGCGCATTTGGAAAAAGATAAAGATGCGCAGGATTTTTTCAAATTTACCTCGTTCACCAATTTCGAGCCGGCTAAAGTGTCGGATTTCGACGATCTGGTGAAGTTTCTGAATATCACGAAGTAATCCCGCTCAGGGTATTAACCCGGCGTTTTTTTGCCGTAACGGTATGTAAATTTACGTGAGAAGGAATTTCTTTATGCGCTCCATGTGGCTAATGAGTGTAATGGCGTTGATGTTTGCAGCGAGCCCGGCGCGCGCGGCCAACGTGTTATTTGGTATCGCCGAAGGCTTGGCAGAGCAATCCAGCTTCGGCGACATGCAAGACAAATATCAGCCCTTGGCGGAGTATTTGGGCCGCGTGCTCAAAGTCAAGGTGACGCTGGAGTCATCGCAAAATATCAAGAGTGCGCTAGCTAATCTGAAAAAGGACCGCTATGACTTGATGTTTTTGCGCCCTTCGAATATTTCGGCGATAGCGATACGCGATGACAAGTATCAATTGGTAGCGATGGCCAAGGGTGATTTTGCCGCGAGCTTCATCGTGCGCAAGGACTCCGGCATCACCAAGCCCGAGGACATCCTGACACGCAACATCGCACTACCGGAGCACGGCTCCTTGATGGCGAAAGCTGGATTAGCCACCATTCGCGACATGGGGGGTAAGATTTCGCCGAGCCAATTGCGTTATACCCATTACCAAGATGCCGTGAATTTTATGGTGGAAATGAAATTTTCCGATGTGGGTATTGTCGCGCCCGCCCTTGCCAAGGCCTGGGAGAAAAAAGGCGGCGTGACCTTATTTAAAAGCAAAAAATTGCCATTTTGGTCGATCATCGCCTCGTCCAAAATGAGCAAGGATGAGGTGGCAAAAATGCAGAAAGCCCTCATTGACATGGAAAACACCGATGAGGGTAAGAAGATTTTGGCTAAGATTGGGGTCAAAGGCTGGGTACCAGGCAATCCGCAAGAATACGTGGATATGCTGACTTGGCTTGGTAGCTAGCAGTTAGAAACTAAGAGATAAAAAGCGGGGCTTGCCCCGCTTTTTTATGTGCCAATGACGCCGCTGGTGGGCGAGCTGGGACTGGCGGTGTAGATCTTTTTCGGCATGCGTCCGGCAAGATAGGCGGCACGTCCGGCATGCACTGCCAACTGCATGGCGGAAGCCATCAGAATCGGATCGCGCGCTTGGGCAATCGCGGTATTCATCAGCACCGCATCGCAGCCCAACTCCATCGCAATGGTCGCGTCGGACGCGGTACCGACACCGGCATCCACCACCACCGGCACGCGGGCGTTGTCGATGATGATTTGCAAATTCCACGGATTGAGAATGCCCATGCCGGAGCCGATCAAAGAAGCCAAGGGCATCACCGCGACACAACCGATTTCTTCCAATTGCTTGGCGATGATCGGATCATCCGAGGTGTACACCATTACCTTGAAGCCATCCTTCACCAGCACCTCCGCCGCGCGCAGCGTTTCCACCACATTCGGATAAAGCGTCTTGGGGTCGCCCAATACCTCCAATTTCACCAGATCATGGCCATCCAGCAACTCGCGCGCCAAGCGCAAAGTGCGGATTGCATCCTCCGCGCTATAGCAACCCGCGGTGTTGGGTAGATACGTGTATTTCGACGGCGGCAGCGCATCCAGCAGCGATGGTTGGCTCGCATCCTGGCCGAGGTTGGTGCGGCGAATCGCGACCGTAATAATTTGCGCGCCGCTGGCTTCCACGGCGCGCCTGGTTTCGTCGAAGTCTTTATATTTACCGGTGCCTACTAAGAGACGCGAGCCGTATTGCTTGCCGGCGATGGTTAATTTATCCATAAAATCCTTTGCCGCAGAGGGGAAAAAAGCAGAAACGCGTTTGCGTTTCGCTTGGTGTCTCTGGGGTGAAATTTAACCGCCGCCTACCGCGACGACGATTTCGAGTTGATCGCCGTGTACGAGTTCCACGGAGAGATATTGGCTGCGCGGCACGATCTCGCCGTTGCGTTCAATAGCCACGCGCTTGCCGGTGAGTTGCATGTGTTCCAACAACTGCATCACGTTGAGCGGCATAGGAACTTGGCGCGCCGCGCCGTTGATCGTAAGCTCGATCACCTTCAATAACCTGCTGATTTCTGAAATGATATCATTGTAATTTTAGCATGCATGGGTCTTCCCTGATAAGACCTTGGCCGGCTCACGGGGTGAAGTAGTTTGTACATGAAACCCCTATGTTGCGGCTGCACTCACGCAATACCGCTGTCTTTTGAAAAACCAGTCAGTGTAGGGCACGCCTACTTCTCGCCGGGGCTAACAGGAGATTTATCTTGGCATCTTATCTGCAAGCGCTGATCGCCTATTTGTCGGCACATCCCCAAATCGCTCTGGTTGCGGTTTTCATGGCTGCGTTGCTAGAAGCGTTGGCGCTTATCGGCAGGGTCATTCCGGGCAGTTCCGTCGTGTTTGTCGGTGGCGTGCTGATCGGATTGAAGGTGCTCAATCCCTGGTGGACGACTGGTTTGGCTATCGCCGGTGCGATTTTGGGCGATGGCGCCAGCTATTGGCTCGGCCACCATTATCACGAAAAAATCCGCACCCTTTGGCCGATGAAAAACCATCCCGGATGGTTTGAACGAGGGCACGAATATTTCGCCAAAAACGGCGGTAAAAGCGTATTTTTGGGGCGCTTCGTCGGGCCGCTGCGGGCGATCGTTCCTGTGGTGGCGGGTATGTCTAATATGCCGGTGACGCAATTCTATGCGATGAACGTTCTTTCGGCGCTTGCCTGGGCGGTCGCGCATATCCTTCCCGGCATGCTTTTCGGTGCTTCGCTCCAACTTGCCGGTGCGGTGAGCGCGCGGCTCGTCGTCATGCTGGTCGCAGCGCTCATCTTTTTTTGGATTGCTACTAAGCTCGTGCGATTTGCACTCGAATATTCCTGGCCGCAGCTTAAAGCGTTACGCGATCGCGTGGTGGCGCGTGCGCGCGGCGGATCAGGCTGGGTCACACGCGTCATCCTTTCCTTGTTTGATCCCGCGCGACCGGAGTCGCCGGCGCTGTTAATCGCCGCGGTGTTGCTGGTTGGCGGCGCTTGGCTATTTTTGGGAATTTTGCAAGACGTGCTTGCCCACGAACCTCTGGTTCAAGCCGACAAGTCCGTGTACTACCTATTGCAAGGACTGCGAACCCGATGGATAGACGATGTCATGGTGCTCATTACCGAATTGGGCGGCGGGGTGGTAACGGTGGCGGTCATTGTTGTCGTGTCTTTGGTATTCAGTTTGAAACACTGCTGGCGCACGCTCGGTTATTGGCTGGCGGCTGTGGGGTTTGCGGAGTTGGCGGTACAGATGCTGAAGTTCACGTTGGGCCGTCATCGACCTGCCAATCTCTACGGCGGCGTCGAGCAATTTTCCTTTCCTAGCGGACATGCGACATTGAGCATCGTCGTCTATGGTTTTATGGCTTTTTTGCTGGCCCGGAAAAAATCCTTGAATGTAAAAATCGCGATCACGCTGACGGCCACTTTGGTCATTGCGCTGATCTCGTTTTCACGTCTTTATCTGGGGGCGCATTGGTTCTCGGATGTGCTGGCGGGTCTCAGTCTCGGCCTCACCTGGGTGGCGATTCTGGGTATTGCTTATACCTACCATGAGCCGAACGAGAAATTGCATTCGCGGTTCTTGTTGCTGAGTGTTTTGACAACGCTGGTATTGCTCGGTGGCTGGTACGTGAGCAGCCATCACAGCGCGGATGTCGAGCGTTATGTTTACCGGCCCAAATCGGTCACGCTATTACTCAGTGATTGGAAAGCCGGAGCATGGCGCAGCTTGCCATCTGCGCGCGCCGAGCTGGATGGCGATATCGAGGAGCCGTTTTCCCTGCAGTGGGTGGGAACCGCCGAACAAATCGCATCCACGCTCACCGCAGCCGGGTGGGAAACGCCACCACCTTGGATGTCGAAAAATATCATGCTTTGGCTGTTGCCCGACACAACGAGCCAGCAATTGCCGGTATTGCCAAAATTCAATCAGGGTGAGGCGCAACAGCTGACCTTTGTCCGGGTAGTAAATCCAAAAACGCGCATCGTCGTCCGATTGTGGCCCCTGCGTTACGGGGTGGACACGATTCCGGGAGGCGCATCGCTTCCGTTATGGCAGGGCATGGTGACATTTGAGCACCTACACCACGTCAAGGGGGCAGTCATGTTTGCCGAGACCACTGCCGATTTTATTACGCCCCTGCGTATACTGGAAACGAGTCTTCACAACCGAGGTGTGTCAATAGTGGAACCCGAAAGGCCCGGGGTTCCTGTCTTGTTGGTTTGGTGAAGCAGTCAAACAACGATTAACAGAAAGTGCGTTTTGATTCTGATAAAGGATGATTGTGTGCCGGCACCAACACAAAAAACCTCGGCCTGGCGTTGTTGCGTGAAGCAGCGCGTTTCATTCCTTGCCTTGATGGTGCTATCCGGTTGTGCAGCCTATCTATGGCGATACCTTGGCGTACACTGCGACGATGCCAACGCCTACGCGCCCGGCGTCTGGGATTTAAAGCGCTGATGCTGGCTGCATTTTATTTCACCCCGGAGCTGGATATTGCGCGCGCCAAGCACGGCATAAGTGAAGCGGCCATTCAAAGCGCGGGACGGCGTTTTCTTGGTATGTAGCGCGATTACGTGAGTGGGAAATTTTTAGGGCGGAATAAAAATGCGCATACTGATTATCGAAGATGAAAGGAAGACCGCAGCCTTTCTCAATAAAGGATTATCCGAATCCGGGTTTGTTGTTGATACCGAAGAAAATGGCGAGCAGGGTTTACTGCTTGCACTCAGCAAGGGCTACGATCTGATTATATTAGATGTGATGCTCCCTGGCCGAGATGGCTGGTCCATCCTTTCGACGTTACGCCAGTCAGGTAACCAAGTCCCCGTGCTTTTCTTAACTGCCAGAGATGCGGTGCAAGACCGGGTGAAAGGCTTAGAACTCGGCGCCGATGACTACCTAATCAAGCCTTTTGCCTTTTCTGAGTTGCTGGCTCGGGTTCGCTTATTGCTGCGGCGTGCGCCAGCACGGCAAAGCGAGACTCTGCAAATTGCCGATCTCGAGATTGCATTCGCACGCCAAAAAGCCACGCGCGGCGGCAACCGCCTTGATCTTACTGCCAAAGAATTTTCACTTCTTTCGTTGTTGGTGCGACGAACCGGAGAAGTTTTATCCCGCATCTTAATTGCCGAGCAAGTCTGGGACATCAACTTCGATAGCGATACTAATGTCATCGATGTGGCGATACGCCGGTTGCGTAGTAAGGTCGATGACCCGTTTGAAAAGAAATTGATCCATACCGTTCGCGGCGTCGGATACGTACTTGAAGATCGATAACCTCGCTCAGCCTAGCGCCATTGCCAGTGCTTCGCGTTGGTCGATTACGAAGCAACTGGCGTGGTTTTATACGCTGGCCACCTCTGCGATGCTGATTCTCGCGTTAGGCTTTCTATACTGGATTCTTGCCACCACTCTGGATAGAGAAGACGAACTTTTTCTCATCAACCGGGTTCATGCCCTGCGTATTATTTTGCAAGAGCAGCCGGAAGACGCGAAAGCGCTTGAACGTGAGGTCTCCGATGAAAATGTTGGATTAGCCGGCTATCAATATCAGATATTCAGTCGCATATTGGACGAATCAGGGCATACCCTTTACGAGGCTCCCGGCATGAGCCGGGAGATTCCAGCTGCTGTATTTCCTGACTTAAGCGAATCTGCTAACAAACCGCGAAAGTGGCGGTCCGCCAATGGCAAAATCTATCGGCTTGTCGCCACGCAGGTAGAACCCAGTATCGCCAACCGGCCTAAGCGGCAAATTCAAGTGGCATTAGATGAGACCAGCGAGGAGGCGCAGCTCAGCCGATACGCGCGTTATTTGGCCGCTGTGCTGTTAATCGGTATTTTAGTGTCAGCGGTGATCGGCATCGTCGCGGCGCGACGTGGCATGAGACCCTTGGCCGATACACCAAGGCCGCTGAGCGCATCACTGCAAGCCAACTGCATGAGCGCATTGATGCCGCATATTGGCCGCAAGAATTAGTTTCACTGGCACGGGCATTCGATGGCATGCTCGATCGCCTTGAGGATTCGTTCAATCGGCTCTCTCAATTTTCAGCCGATCTGGCACATGAGTTGCGCACACCGATCAATAATTTACGCGGCGAATCAGAAGTTGCTTTGTCCAAGCCGCGCGAGGCCCATGAATACCGCGAAATACTGGCGTCGAGCTTGGAAGAATACGGCCGCTTGTCGCGCATGACGGATAGCCTATTATTCTTGGCCAAAGCCGACAGTGCGCAGGCCATGGGTACTTCGTTGCCGCTAGCCGCGCGCAAGGAAATCGAGAAGGTTACCGACTTTTATGAAGCGCTGGCCGCCGAGCAAGGTGTTCGTGTTATTTGTGAAGGAGAGGGAACGGTTGATGCCGATCCCATTCTTTTCCGGAGGGCGATCAGCAACCTGCTTTCTAACGCCCTGCGTTACACACCAAGCGGTGGAAAAATCACTTTTTCCATTCATCGTGTTGACGGTGAGGGGGTCGAGATCGTCTGTTGCGATACTGGAACAGGTATTGGGCAGGAACACTTGCCGAAAATATTTGATCGCTTTTACCGGGCCAACCCGTCACGCAATGCGCAAACAGAAGGTGCCGGATTAGGATTGGCGATTGTTAAATCGATCATCAGCCTTCATGGCGGGGAGGTTGCCATTCAAAGTACCCTTGGCGAAGGCACCTCTATTCGGCTTGTCTTTCCAGCAACGGCTAAACTTACGGCGAACAACAAATTTCCTATGGCATCAATTGATTAAACTTTGGCATCGCTCGCCAAGATTACAGACTTGTAATTTTTTCGACATCGCTGCGTCAGCGCCACCTTTCTATAATCGGCTGATGGATGAGCAAAGGCAAAATTCGAGGCCATGAAAATCACGGTCGTTTCATACTTGATCGTTGTATTACTCAGCAGTTGCGCAAGTTTCGAGCCGGAACCGATATCACCGGCCGACACCATCGCCGCCTATGAAGCGCGCACGCTGGATAATCCGGATCTGCAACGCTACGTGACTTCACATCTTCATGGCGATGCGGGCCGCCGAGTTCCGAGCAGATGGGACTTGACGACGCTGACCTTGGCCGCATTTTATTTCAGTCCTGAACTAGATGTCGCCCGGGCTAAGGCAGCCACCGATCAAGCCGCTGTCCAAACGGCTGGACAGCGCCCCAACCCGTCCTTGCAATTTCCCCTCGCCTATACCACCAATGCCAAGGCCGGCGAATCACCGTATACCTACGGCTTGGGTTTGGACATTCCGATTGAAACCGCCGGCAAGCGCGGCTACCGGGTGGCGCAGGCGCAGCAACTCTCAAATGCCGCGCGATTGAATATCGGGAACGTCGCCTGGCAAGTACGCAGCCGCTTACGTAGCCATATGCTCAATCTTTATGCCGCGATGCGTAAAGCCCAAATTCTGGAACAGCAAATCACCATACAACAGCAGATCGTGGCGATGCTGGACAAACGGCTAACCCTTGGCGCGGCATCGGCGCCGGAAGCCAATCAAGCGCACATCGCACTCGCCCAGAATCGCGTTGATTTAGCTAAGGCGCAACAGCAGACACAGGACGAGCGCGCGCAAATCGCCGCGACGATAGGCGTACCGGTGGCTGCACTGGCAAAGATTCAAATAAGCTTTGATGCTTTCGAGCACGTTTATCCCGCTATTCCGGCCAATGACGCCCGCCGTCAGGCGATTCTTAACCGCGCCGACCTATTGGCTGCGTTATCGAAATACGAGGCCAGCCAAGCGGCGCTGCAACTGGAAATCGCCCGGCAGTATCCCGACATTCATATTGGGCCCGGTTACACTTTCGATGCCGGGGCGCACAAATTCTTGCTGCCGGTTTCCGGCATCAGCTTGCCCCTCTTTAATCAGAATCAAGGGCCGATTGCCGAAGCCAGCGCACGCCGCAAGGAAGTGGCCGCGCGCGTCAACGCGGTGCAAGCGCAAGCCATCAATGACACCGAGCGGGCGACGCAAAATTATCACGCCGCGCTGGGAAATTTGCAGCTTGCCGAATCGCTGCTGTCGGCCCAGCAGCGTCAATTGCAAGCTATGCAAAAAACCTTTAACGCCGGTGAGACGGATAGGCTGACGCTGGCGCTCGCGCAACATACTTTTTACATCAATACGCTCGCGCGTCAGGATGCGTTGGTGCAAGTACAAGGAAGCATCGGTCAACTGGAAGACGCCATGCAGCGGCCGCTGTCGCTTAGCGATTTCCCTGCCGTTGTTGAATAGAGGAAAACAAAAAATGAATTCGCGGCTGAATACTAAACGCATTGTTCTTGCCATCTTGCTGCTGGGCCTGGCTGCGATTGCCGTCTGGGTATTTTTTTCCGGAAAATTATCCATCGGATCAAAGGGTGAAGCCAACGCGCCGGCTGCAGCAACGCAAGGTGTCGCGGTGGTGAACGGCGTGACTGTGGTGATGCTCGACAGCGCCACCCAAACGCAAAGCGGTATCCGCACCGAACCCTTGTCCGCCGCAAACTATCGGGCAGAAACGGCAGCCTATGGGACGGTGTTGGACTTGCAGCCGCTGATTGATTTGAGCACGCGTTATGCATCGGCGCGGGCGGATGCCGATGCGGCACGGGCAATGGCGGCGGCCTCACGGCAGGAGTACGAGCGCAGCCGTCTCTTGTATCAGGACAATCAAAACGTTGCTCTGAAAACTTATCAGGCGGCGCAAGCGGCTTATCAATCCGATCAAGCCAAGGCAGACGCCGCCGCGCTTAACACACAGAACATCCAAGCTGCGGCGCGGCAGCAATTCGGTGCGACGCTGGGGCGCTGGGCGTTCGATCCCCATTCGCCGGAATTGGTGCGGCTTTTAAACCGGCAGGAGGTGTTGCTGCGCGTTACTTTGCCGCTGGATGATGGCAGGGCGGCGCCTGCGCAAATTCAGATTAGTACGAACAATGACCGGCGGTTGCCGGCGTATCTGATTTCGCCCTCGCCGCAAAGCGATCCCGCCGTTCAAGGCAGCGCTTTTATTTATCGCGCCGCAGCGCCGATAGCGGCCGGAACCAATATTGCCGCGTATCTGCCCACATCCAAGCAGATAACGCACGGGATGCTTATCCCCGCCAGCGCGATTGTCTGGTACGGCGGTCAGCCCTGGGCCTATAAGCAGATCGATGCGGCGCATTTCGGCCGCTACCCGGTCGCGCAGCAATCTCCCATGCAGGGCGGTTTTTTTGTGACGCAAGGATTCGAACCGGGCGAGCGTGTTGTCGTCAGCGGCGCGCAGCTTTTGCTTTCTGAGGAGTTGCGGCCACCGGCCGGGAGTGCATCGGGTTGTAAAGACCCGGAATGCGACTGAACATGAAAAATCGCGCTAGCGTGATGCCATGCTGACCGCCATTGTCCGTTTTGCCATCCGCTTGCGCGGCGTGGTGATCAGCCTGGCGTGCCTGCTGGCTGGTTACGGCATCTATACGCTATATCAGTCACGGCTGGATGTCTTCCCGGAGTTCGCCCCGCCGATGGCGGTCATCCAGACCGAAGCGCCGGGCTTGTCGAGCGAGCAAGTCGAAGTGTTGGTCACCCAGCCGATCGAGAACGCGATGGGCGGCACGCTCGGACTCAAAACCATGCGCTCCAAATCGCTGCAGGGCTTGTCCGTGGTGAGCATGACTTTTCGCGATGGCGTGGATGTCTACCGCGCGCGGCAATTGGCATCCGAACGTTTAGGCGCGGTGGTGGGCAAACTGCCGCGCGGCGTCAAACCACCCGCGCTGCTTCCGCTTAGTTCATCGACCAGCGTGGCAATGATCATCGGATTGACTTCCGATGTGCGCTCGCCAATGGAATTGCATGACATCGCAGAATGGACCTTGCGGCCCCAGCTTCTCGGTCTGCCGGGCGTGGCCGACGTGGTGGTATTCGGCGGTGATGTGCCGCAATTTCAGATTCAAGTCGATCCGCAAAAGCTGGTGCGTTATGGATTGTCCTTGCAGGAGGTGCTGAGTGCCGCCAAACGTTCGACGGGTGTGCGCGGCGCGGGCTTTTTGGAAAACGCCAATCAGCGCATTGTTCTCAACACCGAAGGCCAGATACAAAGCGCTGCGCAATTGGCCCAAGTCGTGGTGAGCTATAAGAATGGCATCGGTATCCATCTGGGCGATATCGCGCATGTCGTCCTTGCGCCGGCGCCCGCGGTCGGCGCCGCATCCATCGGTAATCAGCCGGGCGTGATGCTGATCGTCGAAAGTCAATATCGCGCGGATACGATGTCGGTCACCGAATCGGTAGAGCAGGCGCTAGCGGGATTGAACCCCGTATTGGCCAGCAACCAGGTCACGCTACATCCGGATATTTTCCGGCCCGCCAACTTCATCGTGGCCGCCATCGGTCATCTGCGCACCGCGCTGCTGTTGGGCGGTGTGCTGGTCATCGCCGTGCTGTTTTTATTTTTGCTCAATGTCCGAACGGCTTTTATCTCGGCCACGGCCATCCCTTTGTCGCTGCTGACGGCGGTGATCGTCCTGCGCTATTTCGGCGTCAGCCTGAATACCATGACGCTCGGCGGCTTGGCTATCGCATTGGGAGAAGTGGTGGATGACGCCATTGTGGATGTGGAAAATATTTTCCGCCGCCTGCGCGAAAATCAGCTGCTGGCAAAACCTTTATCCGCCGCGCGCGTGGTGCTCAAGGCCTCGATTGAGGTACGCAGCGCGGTGGTGTTCGCGACTTTTATCGTCGCGCTGGTCTTCCTGCCGGTGCTGACCTTGTCCGGCGTCGCCGGCAAATTGTTTGCGCCCTTGGGCGTCGCTTACATCTTGGCCATCCTGGCGTCGCTGGTCGTAGCGCTGACGGTTACGCCCGCATTGGCGTACGCGCTGTTGACGAAGAAGCCGCTGCAGGCGCAAGAGCCGCGGCTGGTGCAAGGATTAAAGGCGCGCTATGGCCGCTTGCTGTCCCGCGTCGAGCACCGCTCGCGCTGGATTATTGCGGCGATCGCCGTGCTTTGCGTCGCGGCGCTGGCGACACTGCCTTTCCTGAGCGGCAGCTTTATTCCAGAGATGAAGGAAGGTCATTACATTGTGCACATGGCGGCGGCGCCCGGCACCTCTCTGGCTGAATCGATGCGCATCGGACGCGAGATTACCTTGGCCTTAAGCAAAATTCCCGGCGTGCGTCTAGTGGCGCAGCGCGCCGGTCGGGCCGCCGAGGTCGTGGATCCGGTGGGCGTCAACACCAGCGAATTTGAAGTCGACCTTAAGACACTATCGGGGGGTGAGCAGGCGCGCACTTTAAGCGATATCCAGCGTACGCTAGCGCATTTTCCGGGCTTGACGACCTCGGCCAATACCTTCCTCACCGAGCGCATAGATGAAACCATTTCCGGCTACACGGCGCCGGTGATCGTCAATATCTTCGGCAACAATCTCGATATCCTGGATGCCAAGGCGCAGGAAATCGCCCAAGTGTTGAATCGTATCCCCGGCGCCATTGGCGTCAGTGTGCAATCGCCGCCCGGTACGCCGCAGTTGGTGATTCGGCTGCGGCAAGATCAACTGACGCGCTTCGGTTTCGAACCGGTGGATGTGCTGGAGGCGATTCAGGCCGCGTACAAAGGGGTGGAGGTCGCGCAAGTCTACGCCGGCAGTCGCGTCTATGACGTTACCGTGTCTTTAAGCCCCGCCAATCGCGAAAATCCGGCGCAAGTGGGATCGTTGCCCTTGCGCAATCCGCAAGGCATGACGGTTGCGCTCAAGCAGCTAGCTGATATTGTGCAATCCACCGGCCGCTATCAGATACAACACACTGGCGGGCAACGCTTGCAAACGGTCGCCTCCAGCGTGCGCGGGCGGCCTGTCAGCGATTTTGTCGCGGAGGCGCAAAGACGCATCCAGCGGGAAGTGGCACTCCCGCATGGAACGTATGTGGTATTCGCCGGTGAAGCGCAGGCGCGGGCGCAATCGCAGCATGATTTGCTGGTCAATTCCATTCTCGCGGGCATCGGCATTGTACTGTTGTTGTTCATGGCCTTGCGCAGCACGCGCGCACTGCTGCTGGTGCTGGTGAACTTGCCGTTTGCACTGGTCGGCGGCGTGGTGATCGTGCTGATCACAGGCGGCAATCTGGCACTGGGTTCCTTGATCGGCTTTGTGACCTTGTTCGGCATTACCTTGCGCAACTCGATTATGTTGATTTCCCACTACCAGCATCTAGTGAATCACGAAGGTATGTTATGGGGACCGGAAGCCGCGCAGCGCGGCGCGTCCGAACGACTGGTGCCGATACTGATGACGGCGTTGGTTACCGGCCTGGGTCTTTTGCCGCTGGCAATGTACAGCGGTGCGCCCGGCAATGAAATCGAAGGGCCGATGGCGCTGGTCATTCTCGGCGGATTGATTACATCGACGGCGCTGAATCTGCTGGTGCTGCCAACGCTGGCTTTGCGCTTCGGGCGCTTTGAGAAAAAGACGAAGGCAATAGGGCGTTAAATTCTTAATGATAATCCGCGTGTTTTCCCGGCTGTATGCGCAGTAGTTGTTGGAAGCGTGAAAACCATCGTAGAATCACCGCTCTTGCGGGTGTAGTTCAATGGCAGAACGAGAGCTTCCCAAGCTTTAGATGTGGGTTCGATCCCCATCACCCGCTCCACTTTCTTCCTCAGCCTTCTCGGGTCCGGCATGAATAAATTGCTCAAATATGGGCGACTCAGCGTCGGTGGGCTGCTGGGGCTATTCGCCATTTTCCTGGGAGTGATTGCTTTCACCGTAGATCCCAATTCTTTCAAACCGCAAATCGTGAATCTGGTGCAGGAGAAAACACAACGCACGCTGACGCTGGAAGGTGATATCAAGCTCACGTTTTTTCCTCGACTCGGGCTGGATTTGGGAAAAACACGACTGTCGGAACACCAGGGCGCGCAAGAGTTCGCGTCGCTGAACAGCGTGCAGTTGTATGTGGCGTGGCTGCCGCTGTTGCGCAAAGAACTGGTCATCCGCAAAGTGAGCGTGGCGGGTGTCCGCGCGAACCTGGTGCGCAACGCTGACGGCACCACTAATTTCGACGATCTGATCAGCAAAGATAAATCAGCGCAAATTAAGTTTGATATCGATGGTGTGAAAGTGTCACGGGGCGCCTTGAGTTTCGACGACCGGATGACTAAGCGCAAATGGGACATCAGCGATCTGGAGCTGTCGAGCGGGCGCATCAAAGACAACACGCACACGCATGTCGCGCTTGATTTCAAACTGGTGAGCGATAATCCGCAACTCGCTACGCATATTGTGCTGAAAAGCGGCTTATTGTTCGCGCTGGACGAACAGCACTACGTGCTCGACACGCTGGATTTGAAGGCCAGCGGCGTAGCGGCCGGGATAAGCCAGCTCGATCTGCTTGCGCGCGGCGACGTGGATGTCCAAGTCAAAACGCAAGAAATTACGCTCAAGGATTGCAAGATAAGCCTCACAGGCAATCGCGCAACAGATAAGCTCGATATCACGCTCGATGCACCCAAGCTCATGCTCACGGAGAAAAAAGTGGAGGGCGCAAAAATGACTTTGCTAGCGAAAGTCGAACGGCAGAACGACAAGCTTGTGGCAACGTTTACGCTTCCCGATCTTAGCGGTAGTGCACAGCAGTTTCAGGTCAGCCAGTTAAGCGTGGATATCGACGGCAAACAAGGCGACAACCATATCAAAGGTAAGTTGATGGGCCCGCTTACTGGGAGCTTGGATGCGCAACTATTTTCCCTGCCCACGCTTAGCGGCAACCTGGATGTAGCGAACCCCAAATTGTCGAAGGGCGGCGTGAAGCTCAACTTGGCTGGCAATGCGCGCGCCGATCTCGGCAAGCAAGAGCTGGCCGTAAATCTGAATGCGAAGCTTGACGATAGCACTATCCAAACCAAGTTGAGCATGAATCAGTTCGCCAATCCGCGGATTAACTTTGATATTGCCATCGATCAACTCGATGTCGATCGCTACTTGCCGCCGAGTACTAAAGCCACGCAGCCTACGCCGGAAAGCCCGATAGATTTTTCGGCTCTCAAAGCGTTCAACGCCAGCGGTAGTGTGAGAATTGGCCGGCTTAAAGTGGCTAATCTGAAATCCAGCAATGTGCGGCTCGATATGAAAGCCGACAGTAGCCGCATCGAAGCAAAGCCGCTCTCGGCCGCAAGCGCGGGAAAGTAAAATGCTTTTTCGCAATTGGTATTCCCATGCCTGATTTCGCAGACCGTCTCATTGCCTGGCAACATCAGCATGGCCGCCACGATCTCCCCTGGCAGAACACGCGCGATCCATATCGCATATGGGTATCCGAGATTATGTTGCAGCAGACCCAGGTAGCCACGGTGATCTCTTATTATCAGCGTTTCATGGCGCGCTTTCCCGATATCGCGAGTCTTGCGGCGGCACATGAGGACACGGTGCTCGCGTATTGGAGCGGGCTCGGCTATTACTCGCGTGCGCGCAATCTGCATGCGGCGGCGCAGCGCATAGTCGAGCGCCATCAGAGCGCGTTTCCTCAAGCGCTTAACGCCATCCTTGCTTTACCCGGCATCGGACCTTCCACCGCAGCGGCGATTGGCGCATTCGCCTTCGGTGCACAGGGTGCGATTCTCGACGGCAATGTGAAGCGCGTGTTGGCGCGTTGTTTCGGTATTGAAGGGTTCCCCGGCGACAAAGCGGTGGAAACCCGATTGTGGGCGCTCGCGCAATCCTTGCTGCCGCACACGGACATCGCGCGCTATACCCAAGCCTTGATGGATCTCGGCGCTACGCTTTGCACCCGCGCCAAACCCCGTTGTACGGCATGCCCCGTAAGCGCAGTCTGTATCGCCTGGCGCGAGGGGCGTGTTGCGCAATTACCCACACGCAAAACAAAATGCGCGCTGCCCGAGCGCGAAACCGTGATGCTCATTTTGCGTTACGGTCTAGAAGTGCTGTTGGAAAAACGTCCGGCAAAAGGCATTTGGGGTGGCATGTGGAGCTTTCCCGAGGTGGCGCGCGAGACGGTGCTGAACGACTATTTGCATCAGCGTTTTGGTGCGCGTGCGTTGCGTGTGACTTCGATCGCGCCATTTACACATACCTTCACCCATTTCCGTTTGACCATTGCCACACTCTTAGTGGATGTCGCCAAGCCGCTGCCGAGCCCAGGAACAATGTGGCTCGGTCTAGACGAAGCGCGCGCTGCGGCTTTGCCGACACCAGTGCGACGCTTGCTCGACGCAGTGGTTTAAGCCGACGCCAACTCACGTATCATGGCACCCAACAACATGACCCGGATTCCAGTATGAAATATACCGATTTGCGAGATTTTATCGCCCAGCTCGAAGCGCAAGGCGAGTTGAAGCGCGTGGCCGTGGCGGTGAATCCGCATCTCGAAATGACCGAAGTATGCGACCGCGTGCTGCGCGCTGGTGGCCCGGCGATTCTGTTCGAGAAACCGACGGGCCACACCATCCCGGTGCTGGGCAATTTGTTCGGCACGCCTAAGCGCGTAGCGATGGGTATGGGCGAGGACGACGTGTCCGCGCTGCGCGAGGTGGGCAAGCTGCTGGCTTTTCTCAAAGAGCCGGACCCACCCAAAGGCTTGAAAGACGCCTGGGACAAGCTGCCACTCTACAAGCAAGTACTCAACATGGCGCCGAAAATCGTCGCGCGCGCGCCGTGCCAAGACATCGTGTGGGAAGGTGAAGATGTCGATCTCGGCAGATTGCCGATTCAAACCTGCTGGCCGGGGGATGTCGCGCCGCTGATTACTTGGGGCTTGGTGGTGACGAAAGGCCCCAATAAGCCGCGCCAAAATTTGGGCATTTATCGTCAGCAAGTCATTGCGAAAAATAAAGTCATCATGCGTTGGCTGGCGCATCGCGGCGGCGCGCTGGATTTCCGCGATTTTGTAGCGGCGCATCCGGGCGAAAAATTCCCGCTGGCGGTGGCGCTGGGCGCCGATCCGGCGACCATACTCGGCGCGGTTACGCCGGTACCGGACTCGCTTTCAGAATACCAATTCGCAGGCTTATTGCGTGGCGCGAAAACCGAAGTCGTGAAGTGCGTGAGTAGCGATCTGCAAGTTCCGGCCAGCGCCGAGATCGTGCTCGAAGGCTATATCGATCCGGAGGAAACCGCGCTCGAAGGGCCGTATGGCGACCACACCGGCTACTACAACGAACAAGAAACCTTCCCGGTGTTCACCATCACCCACATCACCATGCGGCGCGATCCGATTTACCACAGCACCTACACCGGCAAACCGCCGGACGAACCGGCGGTGCTGGGCGTGGCGCTGAACGAAGTATTCGTGCCGCTGCTGCAAAAACAATTTCCCGAGATCAGCGATTTTTATTTGCCGCCCGAAGGCTGCTCCTATCGCATGGCGGTGGTTAGCATGAAAAAACAATACCCCGGCCACGCCAAGCGCGTGATGTTCGGCGTGTGGAGTTTTCTGCGGCAATTCATGTACACCAAATTCATCATCGTGGTGGACGACGACGTGAACATCCGCGATTGGAAAGAAGTGATCTGGGCCTTAACCACGCGCGTCGATGCGGCGCGCGATACGCTGATCGTAGAAAATACGCCCATCGACTATCTCGACTTCGCCAGCCCGGTTTCGGGGCTGGGCAGCAAAATGGGCATCGACGCGACAAATAAATGGCCAGGCGAAACCACGCGCGAGTGGGGTACGCCGATCACACGCGATGCACAAGTGGTGGCGCGCATTGATTCGATCTGGAAAGACCTGGGACTATGAGTGAGCAGCCTGCGGACGAGAACGCGCCTATAGAAATAAGCCAATACAAAGCACGCACCCGATCGTATACAGCAACCAAGTTTGAGAAATGAAATAGGGGTACACCATCAAGGCGACGCCAATGGCCATGGGTTGCCACGACGCGTCTTTTTTTCCATAGCGAAATGCCGCAAATCCGATGAGACCGAATAACACGGAGGCGAAGAGGACGGCAGGTGTCGGCATTGATTGAACCTCCATTACTTATTGCTTGGCTTCGTGTCGCTCTCGTTCGCGCCGCGATGAAATAAGGAGCCAGAGTTTATCACTGCAAACCAGCGGTAGCGTGCATGGTTGCGCTACACCTCAACGGGCAGCGAGCCAAGCGATGTTTGGTGGCGGCAGATCGACAGCGCGGCTGCTAGCGCGGAAAATCGGCGCCAACAGCAAGCGAACCCGGCCAAATGAAATAATGAAATGGAGCGATAGCGCCACCGGAACGCGCCTACTTGTCGCCGCTACCTTTGTCGCCCTTCAGTTCCTCAATCAGAAAATGGGGTGGCCAGCAGCGCTGCCTCTGCCGCCAATGCCTTCTTGAACACGTTCGCCCTTTTCATTTCTTGAAGAGTGGCGCGCAGATTCGCGAGCCTTTCTCTCATACGGGCTTACTGTTATTGCAAAGTTGAATTGTTGCGGCCGGGGTGTTAAATAGCCTGCAGGAGAAGGGCGGGCCGAATCAGTGTTCGGCCCGTAGAGCCCAGCTTAGAACTTGTAAGCGACGCCCACCGAGATGAGATCAATCGGGTTGCTGGAGTCGTGGAAACGTTCCCACTCACCCCGTACCGAGAAATGATCGGTGAAGTTGAATTTCATGCCCACGCCATAGAGGCCGTTGGAACTGGTTCCCGTTGCAGAATTATTAATCGAACCAGAATTCACGCTGGCCTTGGCATCCCAAGAATACATGCCGAGCTTGCCGAATACAGCCAGGTCGTCAGTGATCGGGAATGTGCCTACGCCAACGAGACTATAAGCCGTTATTTTTACGTCGCCTTTGACGCTGGCGCCGCCATAGGTGCCTTTGAACTCGTATTTTCCTAGATCAGCGTAACCGAGTTCGAGGCCCCAGTTTTTAGTGAAATCGTAACCGCCGAATATTTTATAGCCAGTATCGTTATTCTCGATCGAGCCTGTCGCCAGCACGTCGGTAGGGCCAATATTCCATTTCGTTGTGCCCGCAGAACCGCCAACGTAAAAACCATTATCCGCTGCCAGCGCGGGGACCGCGGCCGCCATGCTTAGCGCCATGCCGAGTGCTGCGAATACTCCTTTGACTTTGATGTAGTGCATGTTTTTTCTCCTCTGGGGGTTATTAGGATTAAATGCTTATGGATTCTTTCATGTATCGTGCATAAATACAAGATTGCGCTCTGATCTTAACCAATTGGGGCGACTCGAAGAAAGCGCGAGCGTTTGCAATGGATGTCCACGTCGAGAAGTGGACGATCTTGTTGGATCATTTTCGTATTTGAGTACCTGATACGAGCGTTCACCAGCCTCTCTGCGAATGCCGGCCGCTTGATCGAATATCTTCTTCCACGCTGGGTAATCTGCCACTTCATGGATGATCAGGACGTGTTGCATTTTGACTCTCGCTGATGGTGATGCTTGGATAAGGCGGAAATAGAGGACTTGCTCGGGCTGC
>JANYAU010000050.1 GCA_025361165.1 Betaproteobacteria bacterium
TTTCGCGGCTGGCAGGTGTGTTTATTACGGTCTCTCTAGAATCGTTGACATGCTGCCCGGTCATTACGTCCCCTCAAGTCTATTTATAATTCTGGCTCTTCGCGTAACTTATGGGGCATCCTATTGGAATACCATCGTTGATGCAATGGTTGTTAAATAGCACGCAGGATTTTCCAATTGGTTTGAAGATAGAGCGAGGTGGAAAGCGCTCCAAACCAAGGTATAGCTTGGTTGTGGCAAGTGTCAGATAGAAAATCTGTGTGATATTTGATGGTAATCGTCGTGCGCTATTCCACATCCGTTGCCTACCTGCGAAAGGTAGGCGGTACCCGCCGAGGTGTGAAGTCCTCATTTCCTGAGTGACTGGTTTGGGTCGATAGGGTGAGTAGCAGTTTTCGGGAAGCGGTCGTTCAGATTCGCCGGACCAGCTTTTTAGTCGGAATTGCACGAGCGGCAGTTGCACTTCGTATTGCAGCCGTTCAACCGTCATGCCGTCTATGGCCGTTCTGGCCGATCAGCTGCCCCACAACTGATTTCAGCATCCGTCTGCTATGGGCCACAGAGCTGACTTCGGCTCTTCGCTGGCGCCAATGGCAGAAACGGGTCGAACTGGGTCATTTAAGGGCCAAATCCAATTCCGCATTTTAGTAAGGTGCGCAACATTGCCGAAATTAGTGATCACTCTTTATCGAAACGAGTGATCAGGGATTGTCGAAATCGGTGCGCAAGTTATGTCGAAATATGCACCCGCTTTCGTTATGGCCAAAACCAGCAGGCCGACGATCATTTGTTTTACGTCGTCAGCCGCCGATAAATATCCGCCACTTTCAGCGGCAATTTCCTCACTTCATCGATCACCACATAATTCACCGCGCCATACATATGCGGTAAGTATTCCTGCCCTTCTTTATCGATGGTGATGCAGAAGGGGTGAATGCCTAGCCGTTTGGCTTCGATCAGCGCTTGGCGCGTGTCTTCGATACCGTAGGCGCTGCGGTAGCCGTCGAAGTAGTCGTCGGGTTTGCCGTCGGAGAGGGTGATGAGTAGTTTGGTGCGCGCTTCAACAGTGTTTAGCAAGCTGCTGAGATGGCGGATGGCGAAGCCCATGCGCGTGTAGTCTTGCGGGCGGATGCCGCTGATGCGGGCTTGCACTTCGTCGTTGTAGGGCTCGTCGAATTGTTTGATGCGGAATAGCTCGCAGCGTTTGCGGGTGATGCCAGAGAAGCCGTAGATGGCGTAGCGGTCGCCCAAGGTTTCGAGCGTTTCGCACATCAGGATAAGCGATTCGCGTTCGGCGTCGTTGATCCAGCCTTTGGTGCTGCCGCTCATGTCGACCATGAACATTACCGCCACATTGCGCTCGGTGCGGTGCATGCGCATCAGCAGGCGATCGGTCATTTCGCTGCCGTCGCGGGCATCGGCGAGCGCTTCTACCAGCGCGTCGATATCGACTTCGTCGCCTTCGGCCTGGCGTTTCAACAGCCGATCTTCGTCGCGCATGGCTTCGAAGGTGCGGCGAAGATGTTTGATTAGGCCGCTGTGTTTATCCAAGGTCTGCGGCACGAAATCGTCGTAAACAGGGGAGACGTCTTTTTCGCGCATGACGCACCAGTTTTTGCGATAGTGCTGGCGGCGATAATCCCACTCCGGATAGAGCGTGGCGCCTTCTTCGTGATAGGTGCCTTGCCACACGTCGTTCGGGTCTTTGGCTTGATCTTCGAATTGGCTCAGGTCGTAGTCGCCATCGCCCGCGGGCACCAGATATTCGGGCGGGATTTCGCCGAAGTCGAGGTAGACCGAGGTGAGAAGTTGTTTGACGCCTTCCGGCGGGGAGACAGGTGCATCGTCCAATGTGATATCGAAGCTCGGCAGTTCGCCGGTTTTTTCTTGATGTTCTTTCACGTCAATAGTGGGCTGCGCTTCGCGCGGCTCGGGCTGCATTGCGTTTTGTTTCTGTATGTCTTCCAACATTTGCGCGAGCTTGACGCGCAGATGCATTTTTTCGCGCTCGATGCGTGCTTCCCTACATTTAGCCACGGCCTCGGGTCGCAGTTCGCCTTGGTAACAGACAGTAGGTGCGGTGGGGGCGCTGTAGGCTTCGGGCAATAATTTTAGGCTGTCGGCGACGGATGCCTCGGGCGCGGCAAGTAGGACGGCGAAGCGTTGCCAAGGCGACGCAATAGCCTCATCGCCCGAGCTGCGCTTGAGCCGTTGCATTTCGCGGTAGAGGCCGGGTAGCTCGCGCTGCAAGCAGGCTTCCAGGCGTAGCGTTTCCAGGCCGTGGAATTGGTGTAGCGCATGCTCCGCGTCCGCATAGGCACCGAGGGCTAGCTTGAGATCGACGCGAAAGCTGCCGAAGCGGGTTTGCGCCCAAAGGTAAGCGACCATGGCTTTACCCAATACGAAGTTGTCTTCGGCTTTTTCCATGTGCGCGATGACGGCGGGCAGAAATAAGGTTTCGCTATCGGTGTAGGGGGCGTCGGCTTGTTCGAGTTTCAGCTCGCGCCCGGATAGGCCGCGCACGAAGGTGAGCAGGATGCCGCTAATGTCTTCGAACACCGCACCTGAAGCATGGGTGTGGCTCAGTTGTACGAAGTTCTCGACGTCTTCGATCACTTGCATCGCGGCGCGCAGGCCGGCGCGATCATAGGTATCCATGGCGTGCAGCGCCCAGGCTTCGATCACGCGTTGATCGTTATGACACAGACCGGCCACGGCACGCACGGCGAATTGGTAGGCAATTTGAATGTTGGTGCTGGCGATGCGCCGAATCCAGACCAGGAAAAAATCTTGCTCCTCACGCGATGCACTCGCGAGCGTTTCGGCGATCTCGTTGACCTGGAGAAAAGTAAATTCGACTTCAAGCCACGTTTCCAGCGGCTGAAGTATTTGTTCGATACGGAGTGGCGCGTTATCGGCCATGGGATTTAAAAATCAGAACAAGGAGGACGACAATTCCTGTACCGCGATCAGCATTTCAGCGTCGTCGCTGATAGCCTGGGCGATCGCGCTACGGCAGGCGGCCACGGGCTCGATACCAGAGGCGATGAGTTTTCCCGCATGCACCAGCAAGCGCGTGCTGGCGCCTTCTTCCAGGCCGCTGCCTTTGAGGTTGCGCGTCATGTGCGCGAACTTCACCAGCTTTTCCGCGAGCGCGGAATCAACCTTGGATTCGTTGGCGACAATTTTGGATTCGAGAGCGGCGTTGGGGTAATCGAATTCTAGTGCGACGAAGCGTTGCCGCGTGCTTTGCTTGAGATCTTTCAACACGCTTTGATAGCCGGGGTTGTAGGACACCGCGAGACAAAAATTGGCATCGGCCTCGAGCAGCACGCCGAGCTTTTCCATCGGCAACACGCGCCTATCATCGGCCAATGGATGGATCACCACCATGGTGTCTTTACGCGCTTCGACGATTTCGTCCAAGTAGCAAATAGCACCGGCACGCACGGCGCGCGCCAATGGGCCATCGACCCAGGTGGTTTCACCACCTTTGACCAAATAGCGCCCAACCAGATCGGAAGCGGTGAGGTCGTCATGGCAAGAGACGGTAATCAGCGGGCGCTTCAAGCGCCACGCCATATACTCCATAAAGCGCGTTTTGCCGCAGCCGGTGGGGCCTTTAAGCAACACCGGCAGGTGATTGCGGTAAGCCGCTTCGAAAATCGTGATCTCGCTACCCGTCGCCTGGTAATACGGCTCGGTCTCGATGAAATACTCTTCAGATTTTAGGGCGCGCGCTTGCACAGATTTTCCTTAATGCTTTAGTCGAGGTGTTTGTATTTGTCTTCGGGCTCGAGTTGTTCCATCGGCCCCAACTTTTGCACGATGCCGTCTAAGACTTCTTCGCGTTCTTTTTTGCGCGCTACGCGCTTGTCGAGCGCATCTGCCTTCATCGGGATGGATGGCTCGTTAAACATCACGTGACGAATCAGTTGGAAGCCAAAATTCATCAGGACGATTTCGTCGTTTTGCAGTTGCTCTTTTACCTCTGCGGATAAATCGTAGACTTCATTGAACGAATCGCTCATGACGAATTTGCGGAAGTTATCAATGTCGTAACAGGCCATGAAAAATAATTGCAAACTGCGCTTGCTGGGGGTGCCGATGGAAGGCCCAGAAGATTTTTTCTTCAGCACCAGTTGGCGCCAGCCTTTGCCGTGCTCATCGTATTCTTCGACGCCTTGTTCTTTGCGGTATTCGTTGATGGTGATAGTGCGCGGCTCAAAGTGACCGAGACAATGCTCTTCTTTCACCATGGCGTAGGCTTCGCGCTCGGTGTATTCGTTTTGTTTGCGCATCGACAAGAGCGCGACCGGATAGTAACGGCAAGCAGTCGGGCGATCTTCGTAAACGCTGCAACCTTCTTCGGTCATGAATTGGCAGGCGGTGCCGTTTTCCACCGGCAACAATTTAACGCCGGCCAGGCTTTGTTTTTCCAGTTCATAGGGGATGGTGTATTTCACCAAGAAGTCACTGGAAGTCATGTCCAGGCGATGTTTCAGCCGCAGAATGTCGTAAGGCGTGAGGCTGATGTCGATGTTTTTGCAACACGCGTTGAAGCAAGCAATGCCTTTGTGGCATTGGAATTGAATTTTTGCGTCGCCTTCGATCAGGGAAGGTTGGACGGGGCTTAGCGGAAAGGGAATTTCATTAATGTCGATGAACTTTTCCATTGTGCACCTCAGCTTTCGCTGTTGATAAAGCGTAAATAGTATAAAGAAAAAAGCCGGGCGCCATGCGACGCCCGGCTTGAAGCTACAGAGCGCTATTACTTAGTGGGCTGCTGCTTTAAACAGCTTGGACTTGTCTACCAGGTCAACGTGCTTACGCTTGAACACCGTCCACTGCTTGCTATCTTTGTTGTACACGGAGTTCACGAAGCACTTCCAGTTCTCTTCGTCGACAAAGTTCTTGTCCATACGATAGTAGAAGCCCGGATAACGGGATTCCTCACGGAACTGAATGTGTTTCATGTGAGCTTCCGCCGTAATGATACGGTGATAGTTTTCCCAGGCGCGCAGTAATTCGTGCAGGTCTTTCGCACGCATCTTCATCGCGTCTTCTTTCAACATTTCCAACTTCTCTTCAGCCACTTTCAGCATGAATGCGTTGGTGGTGTAGTAGGTCGCCACGCCTGCAACGTACTCGTCCATGATTTTTTGTAGACGATACTGCAACATCTTAGGCGTGATGTAGTGCGGGTTGATATCGATCGCGGTGGTGTAGTCCTTGTGCTCTAGGTAGGTGCGCACAGGTTGGTAAATTTGATCTACCAAAGTGTTCACATCGGTGTCGAGTTCCGGTTTCCAGTCTTTGTTGTCGATGCAGAATTTGACCATGGATTTGGCGCAAATACGACCTTCGGCGTGTGAACCGGAGGAGAATTTGTGGCCGGATGCGCCCACGCCGTCGCCGGCGGTGAACAGACCTTTAACCGTGGTCATGGAACGATAACCCCAGTTCCAGCCAGAAGGCAGGTGACCTGGAACTTTGCTTGCTTCGGCATGTTCTTCGGCTTTCGGCGCGCCCAGATCTTCCGGACCTGATACCCAAATACCGCAGCAACCGGAGTGCGAACCCAAGAGGTAGGGCTCGGTCGGCATCAATTCAGAATTTTTCTTTTCTGGCTCGATGTTTTCGCCAACCCAAATACCGCACTGGCCGATACACATGTCGAGGAAGTCTTCCCATGCTTCGGCTTCCAGATGCTTCACTTCGCGCGGAGACAGGGTCTCACGCAGCTTGGCGAGGGCAGACACGGTGTCCATGTAAATCGGGCCGCGGCCTTCTTTCATCTCTTTCAACATGAGATGGTTGCGCAGGCAGGAAGCGGGAACGGCAGCCAGCCCGTAAGGCGGGTAGTCGTTCAACATTTCTTTGTTGCGATCCATGTACACTTCGCCCAGAGCGTTAACCGCCTTGGCTTTGAACAACAGAAACCAAGCACCGACCGGGCCGTAACCGTCTTTGAAACGGGCTGGCACGAAACGGTTTTCCATCATGGTCAACTCGGCGCCAGCTTCAGCAGCCATCGCGTAGGTCGAACCGGCGTTCCATACGGGATACCATGCGCGACCTTGGCCTTCACCCACGGAACGCGGACGGAACAAGTTTACGCAACCACCAGCGGCCAGCAAGCAAGCCTTGAATTTGTACACGTGAACGCTATGGTCACGGGTAGAGAAGCCGACTGCACCAGCAACGCGGTTAGGATCGTTCTTATCGTTCACTAATTTAACGATGAAGATACGTTCTTGAATACGGTCCATGCCCAAGGCTTTTTTCGCAGCTTCAGCCACGATCCATTTGTAGGATTCGCCATTGATCATGATCTGCCATTTGCCGGAACGCACGGGCTTGCCGCCGTCTTTCAACGCGGGCAGGCCTTTAGAGCCGTCATGACGCTCGCCGTTTTCGTCGGTCTTCCAAATCGGCAGGCCCCATTCTTCGAACAGGTGCACGGATTCGTCCACGTGGCGGCCCAAGTCATAGGCCAAGTCGTCGCGGGTGATGCCCATCAAGTCGTTGGAGACCATGCGGGCATAGTCGGCGGGGTCTTGCTCGCCGATGTAGGTGTTAATCGCGGACAGGCCTTGCGCGACGGCGCCGGAACGATCCATCGCCGCTTTGTCCACTAGTTTGATTTTGAGGTCGATGCCCATTTCTTTTTTAGCGGCATCGGCCCAACGCATAATTTCATAAGCGGCGCCGCAGCAAGCCATGCCACCGCCGATCAAGAGGATGTCGACTTCCTCTTGGATTACTTCGGGTTTACCAAATTCACCAGCCATTCTCTATCTCCTTGCTTGCGGTTCAGCGTGGCGCATCGGCCTGCTCCCTCCCGCAATAGTTGGGTTCAATCGTTCAAATTACTTACGGATCAATTCAGCAGGATTGCCTGCGCGATAGCCGTTCTCTTGGTTGAAGAAACCAGATTTAGTAATGTTTTCCATTTTTGCTTCCGGCTTGCCACCAAACGGATTGATCGAGCCTTCCGGGGTAGTGCGAATCGGGAACTTGAAACGCTTGAGCGTGCCATTGCGGAATTTGATCGTCCACATAATGGAGTCGGAACCGCGCAGAGGTTGCACCGAGCCGCCTAAAGGAACGATGTCGGCATAGTGACGCACTTCGATCGCTTGTTGCGGGCAAATTTTCACGCAGGAGTAGCACTCCCAGCATTGCTCCGGTTCTTGGTTATAAGCCTTCATGGCGTGGCCGGTTGCGGAACCGTCTTTGTCCAGCATCATCAAGTCATGCGGGCAAATATACATACACGCGGTTTTGTCTTGCCCTTTGCAACCGTCACATTTGTCGGTGCGTACGAAAGTTGGCATGTTGTCTCTCCAAAATGCAACTACAGTTAAAAAAACCGGGATTGCTTAATCCGGCTATACCTTAGGAACAAACTTCAAAACTATTTTGCTGAATGGCCTTTGAGTTCGATTTTGACGTTCTCTTCTGCGCTCAAACTTGCGTAGTATTTCTGCAGCACTTTAGCTACTTCGGGGCGGCTGAATTCTACAGGTAGATCTTTACCTTCGGAAAGCATCGAACGTACTTTGGTGCCGGAAAGTAGAATTCGATCATCCTTGGTGTGCGGGCAAGTGCGCTGCGAGGCCATGCCACCGCACTTGTTGCACCAGAAGGTCCAGTCGATATTCATATTCTTGGTTTCGAGCGAACCCGCGGGAATCTCATCAAAAATTTTCTGGGCGTCGAAGGGGCCGTAGTAATCACCCACGCCAGCGTGGTCGCGACCGACGATCAGGTGCGAGCAGCCATAGTTCTGACGGAACAAGGCATGCAGCAGCGCTTCACGCGGACCGGCATAGCGCATGTCCAGCGGATAGCCGGCTTGAATAACGGTGTTGGGCGCAAAGTAGTTTTCAACCAGGACGCTGATTGCTTCGGAACGGACTTCAGCAGGGATATCCCCCGGCTTCAGCGCGCCGAGCAAGGAATGAACCAGTACGCCATCCATGATTTCGATGGCGATCTTCGCCAAGTATTCGTGGGAACGGTGCATCGGGTTACGGGTCTGGAAGGCAGCGACCTTGGACCAACCCATTTTCTCGAACGCGGCGCGGGTCTCGGCGGGAGTCATAAACTGATCGCCGTACTCTTCTTTAAAAGAACCGGTCGATAGAACCTTGATTGGCCCGGCTAAATTGTATTTAGCTTGATCCATCACCATCTTAACGCCGGGATGAGCTAAGTCGGTTGTCTTGTAGACTTCCATGCATTCGTGGGCTTTATCGATGGTGTATTGCTCGGTCACCTTCATGGTGCCCATGATCTCGCCAGACTCGCCGTCAACTAGTGCAATGTCAGCGCCTGCCTTGATGGTCTCGTTATCAGTGGAGAGCGTGATGGGGATAGGCCAGAACAGTCCGCTGGCCATTTTGTAGCCGTCGCAAACACCCTGCCAGTCGGCATGGGTCATGAAACCATCAAGCGGAGTGAAACCGCCGATCCCCATCATGATTAGGTCGCCGGTTTCCCGGGAGGTCATGCGAACTTTAGACAGGGATTGGGCGCGGGCCAGTTCTTGCTTGTGCGCCTCGCCAGTAAGCAGCAAAGCTTTGAGGCTGCCGCCCCCGTGGGGATTGACTAGTTTCGGCATGCTGTACTCCACCTTCTATTTATGCGTTTTTTGAAGGCAGCAAGAATAACATGAAAAAAATACCCTTCTCATCCATATATTTTATGGAAGGATAAAGCGCTTCAATTTTTTGAGTGGCTATAAAACTATGATTTTATGCGGCTATTACAGTTCCCCGCCGCCTTTTGATGGCGGCGGGGGCAGGGGGTATTTTTATGCGTCGAAAAAGGCGGGCATGTCGCTGGTTTCAACTTTGATAACACCCACCCAGGGTGGGAGGTTGGTCCCGCCGGCGGCTGCGAGCTTTTTCACTTCTTCGCGCACCATTTTCCAGCGGTTAAACAAACAATCGGCCACCTTGTTTTGTCCGCTATCGTGATAGGAATTGTGCAAATCGCCCAAGGTACGGGCAAACGATTCCATTTGCTCCAATTGATTATGAGGATAGCCTTTACGCGTCGGGTCCGCGTATTTCACCAATTCACGTCGCAGCGCATTCAGAAAAGTACGTTGACCATCGGTGAGATCCGCCTCGGTGCGATTCGCGCCACCATGATGAAACACTTCATAGATGTAATCATTTAGCCGCTTGCCAAAATTGAAGTGTGTAAAATCCAGCGGGTCCATTACTTTCTCCGTCTTGCTTGAGTGTAGAAGAGGACTAAATCTTCCTTGTGTTTGGCTGTTTTGTCTAGTTTTGCTTATGCGTGGATATAAAATCTTGATCTATAAGAGGGTGATCTCGAGAAATTCTGGATGCAATACACTGCGATCTGTGCTGAGAGCCGGCACGGTAACAAGCTCGCGCATTTCTCGCCGCGCATTACCATGCGCATCGGTTTGAATTTGAGAGGTGGGTAGATCCGCTTCCAGTACCAACTCAAATCGGTCGTCTAGTATTTCAATCACGGTATAGCTTAGGCCGCGATAGCGTAGTCGCGCACCCAGCATTTCCCTTAATTGCTCAATGGTTAAAGCGTGTTCCTGCATGGGCTTAGCATGATCTGGCTAGCGCGAAATTGCAATCCAGTGCCGGGGATTCTGCCGACCATGGGGTTAATGCGGCGGCGGAATTGACGGTGAGGGGAAAGACTGTTATAGTTTCTGGCTCGACGCGGGGTGGAGCAGTCTGGCAGCTCGTCGGGCTCATAACCCGAAGGTCGTAGGTTCAAATCCTGCCCCCGCAACCAACGAAGATTTACCTCGCCATCCGGATTTAAATGGTCCGGGCAGCGCCTGTTCTTTAAAAACATAAACAGCCGATAGGTGTGGGTGCTTAGTGCTTCGGGGGCTGAATTCAGATGCAAATTTGAGTTTAGCTAGATTGAAGTATTGAAGTACCTATACTGAAGTTCAAGAAATTGGATTTGAGATAG
>JANYAU010000070.1 GCA_025361165.1 Betaproteobacteria bacterium
CACCCCCATGGCATGCAGCTTATTCAGTGTGATCACATGCTCTTCCACATGCTGCATCACCATACTCTCGGTCAATTCCAACTCCAGCGCATCGGCATGCGCGCTGAGACCGCATTCGTCCAATATGGTCTTGATCGTATCGAGGAGCTTGGCTTCGCGGAATTGGCGCGCCGACAAATTGACCGCCACTTTGACAGAAGGTAAACCGGCGGCGCGCCAAGCACTGATTTGACTGCAGGCGGTGCGCAGCACCCATTCGCCGATCGGCACAATCAAACCACTCTCTTCAGCCACCGGAATAAATTTCGCGGGTGGAATCATACCGAGCTTGGGATGATGCCAACGTATCAATGCCTCCATGCCAATCGTCTCTAAATGCTGGATCTCGGCCTGGGGTTGATAGTACAACTCGAATTGATTTTCCTGTAAGGCGCGGCGCAAGCCCTGCTCGATCTCCATGCGCTCGCGTATGGCGGAATTCATTTCAGCGGTATAGAAGCGGAAATCGTTTTTACCGGCTTGCTTCGCCTCATACATGGCGGTATCGGCATTACGCAATAAATTCTCCGGCTCGACATCATCGAAGGGATAAATGGTGATGCCGATGCTGGCAGTGATATGCATTTCGTATGTTTCGTATGGAACCGGGAGGGCAATGGCCACCAATATTTTTTCGGCGACCTGCACGATATCCTGGTACACATTGATGCCCTGAAGCAAAATCGTGAATTCATCCCCACCCTGCCGCGCTACCACATCGTCCTTGCGCAGCGTCTCGACCAGGCGGCGCGCGATGATGCCGAGTAAAGCATCGCCCGCTTCGTGGCCCAGGGTATCGTTGATGTTCTTGAATCCATCCAAATCCAGGAATATTACGGCGAGGAGCTTTTCCGAACGCTCTGCCTGCCCCATCGCACGGCCAAGCAACTCGCGAAAAAATGCGCGGTTCGGCAAGCCCGTCAGTGCGTCATGAGTAGCTTGCTGGATGATTTGGGCTTCGAATTGCTTACGCTCGCTAATATCGCGCACCGCGCTGATAACCAGCAGACCTTGCGCGGTGTTGAGTGTTCCCCGCCTAACGTCAACCGGAAACTCGGCGCCATCCTTACGGCAGGCGAAGACATCATTGCGGGTGCTCATATCGCGCGCTGTAGGCGAATATACGTAGTCGCGACGATAATCCACATAGTCTTTGCGCAGCCCCTCCGACACCAGCATTTCGATCGGCTGGCCAAGCAATTCATCCGCGCTATAGCCGAACAATTTCTGAGTTTGTGCATTCGCTCGGGTAATCCGGCCTTGCGCGTCGGAAATAATGATCGCCTCCGGCGCCACTTCCATCACGCCTATGGTCTGCTGAAAATTTTGCTCGATAGACGCTGCCATGTCGTCGAAAGCGCGCGCCAATTCGCCCAACTCGCTGCGCCCGCCATCCAGCAATGCAGCGCGTGCACTGAAATCACCTGTCGCGATGCGCTCTGCCACGATGATCAGTGCGCGTACCTTGCGCAACACAAATGCCTCGGTAAAAACCCAGATGCCGATCACCGCCAACAGCGTCAGCGCGCCAAGCAAGCCGAGGTTGACGCTGAAATTTCGATAGGCTTGCGCCAACACGCGCTGTTTGGGAATGCTGACACTGACATAGACATGGCTGCTGGCTTTGCCCTCTCCCGGCAAGCGCGCATAGGCAAAGAGTATTGGAATGTGATTTCCGTCAATGGCTTCTCCGGTGCCTTCCTCCTTACCTAATGCGATGGCATCGACCAACGGTCTAAGCGGATAGGGTTTGCCGACGCGTTGCGGATCGGCGGGTTGGCGCGCGATGACGATAGCGTGACGATCGAGCACAGTAATCACGGCATCCTCGCCGATGCGCGCTTGTTTTAATAAGCGTTCAAGCCAAGCAACGCTGATTGGCACCAAAACGATGCGCTCGACCTGCCCTTGCTGATTAAGAATCGGCTGTGCGGTAGGCAATATTGCTAGCCCCTGTATCTTGCCGATAACGAAACGTCCAGTGACGAAATGCCGTTCCTTGACGGCGCGCTGATACCAATCGCGGTCGCTAAAATCGGTGGCGCCGGCTCCCTTGGCGGCGCACAGCATTTTCCCGCGTACATCCGTGACCACGAGATTGGCATAGTCGGCCGCATGCCGATAAATTTCCACCAAGCGCTGCCGGCAAACCTCGGGGTTGCCTTCCCGAATTTCGGGCAGCGCAGACAAGACTTGCGCTAGGCTGTACGCATTAGAAACCGCCTGACTCTGCGTCGAAGCAACTGCGCGCACCAGATCCAAGGCATCGCCGACCGCATCGTCGATGGCATGCTGCCGCGCCATCCATAACTGATAGCTCATCGCCGCAACCCACGGTGTGATGGCGATCAGCATCAATAGCAGCAAGCGCGAGCGCAAACTTGAGAAAATATTCAGCTTCATGGTGTTTTCCGGCGCTAGGTACCAGGTGGCCTAGTTTTACCTGCCTTAATTTCTCCCTATAGAACGAGATTATCGGCATAAGCGGCTATTCCTTAAGATGAAACTTTTAGCGTTAGGCGCCCGCTAACCACATCAGCGCGGCCATGCGCCCCGTAGCACCGTCGCGGCGATAGGAAAAGAAACGTTCGGGATCGGAATGGGTACAAAAATCGCCGCCGTACACACGCACCACCCCGGCGCGCACCAAGCGCTGACGCGCGAGCAGATACAAATCGGCGAGATATTTATCGCTGCCCGCAATGCGTTGAAACGCGCCCACCGCGTGCGCGTCCACTGCCATAAATGCCGCGCGCACTTCGGGTCCGACTTCGAATGCGCGCGGGCCGATCGCCGGGCCGAGATAAGCCAGCACGCGCTCGCCGGGTAGCGCCATGGCTTGCACCGTGCGCTCCAGCACGCCGGCCGCCAGACCGCGCCAACCGGCATGCGCTACCGCCACTCTTGAACTATCTTCCGCACAGAACAACACCGGCAAACAATCGGCGGTGAGCACCGCGCAGACATGATTGGGTAATTGGGTGACCGCGGCATCAGCCTCCAAGGCACCGCGTGCATCGGCTGTCACCTGCAGCACTTGCGTGCCGTGCACTTGGGTCAGCCAATGCGGCTCCTGCGGCAAGTGGGTGCGCAGTAATGCGCGATTGCGGCGCACTGCTTCCGGATCATCGCCCACATGGTCGGCCGGGTTCATGCTGGCATAAGCGCCTAAGCTGACACCGCCGCTGCGCGTGGTGATGAGCGCCCGCACCATTGCCGGCGCAGGCCAGTCGGGGGATATCCAATCAGCGCGGTTAAGGGTCATTGCTGCGTGTTCCAACGCGGGCGAGGCATGCCCCGCCCCTACGGTTTGCGTAAAGTTTCGATCAAAGTGCGCAGATCGTCCGGCACCGGCGCTTCCCATTCCAGCGCTTGATGCGATACCGGATGCATGAGTCCGAGCTGCGCCGCATGTAAGGCTTGGCGTTGCAATAGACGCGGTGTGTGCTTCGCACCGTAGCTAGGATCACCCACCAAAGGATAGCCTATCGATTGCATATGCACGCGGATCTGATGCGTGCGCCCGGTCTCCAAACGGCACTCGATCAAGGTGTGGCGCGCAAAGCGCTCCAGCACCTGATAGTGGGTGACCGCCGGCTTGCCCCGGCTCACCACCGCCATTTTGATGCGCGCCGTGGGGTGACGCCCGATCGGCGCTTCGACCCGGCCATTTTGCGCCACTTGCCCTTCGACCACAGCCAGGTAATGACGCTTCACCGTGCGCGCTTGCAGTTGACGCACCAGATCGGTTTGCGCTTCCAGCGTTTTCGCCACCACCAACAGCCCACTGGTTTCTTTATCCAGCCGATGCACGATGCCGGCGCGCGGCAAAGCCTGCAATTGCGGCGCGTGATGCAACAGCGCATTCATCAGCGTGCCCGACCAATTGCCGCTACCGGGGTGCACCACCAAGCCCGCCGGTTTGTTGATGACCAAAATCGCCGCATCTTCAAACACGATATCGAGACCGATTGCTTCCGCTTGCGGCGAAGTTTCTGATGGATGCAGCATAGGTGCAACCTGCACTTGCTCGCCGCCCCACACTTTGCGTTTGGCTGTAGCAGCCGCGCCGTCCAAGGTGATGGCGCCCTCGGCAATCCAGGCTTGCAAGCGGCTGCGCGAATACTGCGGCAACAACTCGGCCAGCGCCTGATCCAGCCGCACACCGGAAAGATGGGGCGGGATCGCCAGCATCAGCGGCTGCTGGGCGCCCGCGGATTGGGTATAATCGGACGAATTCACTTGGGGTTTCGACATGCGCGTAAGTTTAGCTTTATTCCTCGCTCTGTGGCTGGCTGGCTGCAGCTTGCTACCCGATTTACAAGACGAGACCAAAGGCTGGTCGGCGCAAAAGCTATATAGCGCGGCCAAAGAAGCGATGGCCGATGGCGGCTACGATCAAGCTGTGAAATATTACGAGAAGCTCGAAGCGCGCTACCCTTACGGCCGGTACGCGCAGCAGGCGCAACTGGAAGTCGCCTACGCTTATTACAAAGAAAACGAACCGGCCTCGGCTATCGCCGCCTGCGACCGCTTCATCAAGCTGCACCCGAACCACCCGAATGTGGACTATGCCTATTACCTGAAAGGCTTGGTCAACTTCAACGGTGAATTGGGCTACCTCGGTTATGTGGTCAAACAGGATCTCACCGACCGCGACCCGAAAGCGGCGCGCGAATCGTTTGAAGCCTTCAAGGAATTGGTCACCAAATATCCCGAGAGCAAGTACACGCCGGACGCGCTAAAGCGCATGAAGTATCTGGTCAACGCCCTCGCCTCCTATGAGTCGCATGTAGCACAGTATTACTACCGGCGCGGCGCCTATGTCGCGGCGGTGAACCGCGCGCAAAATCTACTCAAGACTTATCCGGAAACGCCGGCCACGGAAGCGGCGCTGGCGGTGCTGGTACGCGCCTATGACAAAATGGGCCTGCCCGATCTCTCCAAAGACGCGCAACGCGTGCTGGAAAAGACTTTTCCGAATAGCCCCTATCTAAAAGGCGCCCGCGTCGGCCTCGGCAAATCGTGGTATGAATTCTGGTAGGTGCTTAGACGCGCTGCGGGAATCAACTTGAAGCCCGTTGATTCGCCTCGGCCAAATCGGGGACAATAGATAAACCCTGCCGCAACCGTTCCTGCCTTTCCGCCGTTTCCGCTGTCCGCGCAAGTAGCGCAAATATACGCGCTTCGTCCAACCACTGGAGCCGCTCAAAATCGGAAAGCCGTGCGAATAAGGCCAGCTGCTCATCGCTGACGAAATAAGAAAAACCCTGTACCTTACTCATCTTGGCTCAGCTTCCGCAAGTGCAAAATATCGGCTTGATCTTGGGTGCGGTTGGCCGCGGATTTCAATGCGATCAAATCGTTCACGTGCGCCAGTGAAATTTGGGTATCGCCCACGTTTCGGATTAATCGCCGTGCATACGCAGCATCAAATGAAATGACCGGGTTAATCAGAATATCGAGGGTAGGCGTACTAGGATTGCTCCCGCGCAAAGCAAAGGCAAGCATATGCCGCTCATTGATCCAGCCAGCGCGTTTAATGGGATCCAAAAAATCGGAAATAGGCACCGGAAGAACAGGTTGTAGATTTAACTCCACGCTAGACTGGGAAAATCGCGACAAATTCTCCCCATCTAGCGCCAGCATCAAGTCGATGTCCATTGTCATGCGCGGTACGCCATGCAAATTCATCGCGACCCCACCTACCAAAAGATAACGAACATCGTGTTGGTTTAAAGTTCGGAATAATTCAAGGTAGAACACCTAAATGGCGGCTTCATTAGTTTCACCGGTGCGTATCCGCACTACTTGTTCAACGCTCATGACAAAAATTTTGCCGTCGCCGATCTTGCCGGTGCGCGCGGCTTTGACAATAGCGTCGAGCACCGCTTCGAGCTTATCGCTGCTGACCACCACTTCGATTTTGACCTTGGGCAGAAAATCCACTACATATTCCGCGCCGCGATAGAGTTCGGTATGCCCCTTTTGCCGCCCGAAACCTTTTTCCTCGGTCACGGTGAGCCCGGTGACGCCGACTTCGGCGAGCGCCTCGCGCACTTCGTCGAGCTTGAACGGCTTGATGATGGCCTCGATTTTTTTCATTCTTACTCCTTTCCGTTCAAAATTTCGGTCGATATTTGGATGTTATCGGATAGCGCCTATCTTTGCCAAATCCGCGCTGGGTGACGCGTACCCCGACTGGCGCCTGACGCCGCTTGTATTCATTGCGGTCGATCAGCGTCACTACGCGCCGCACATCCTGCTCCTTAAAACCTAAGGCGATAATCTCGGTCGGGCAAAGATCGTGTTCCACGTAGGCCTCCATGATGCCATCCAGTATCTCATACGGCGGCAATGAATCCTGATCGGTCTGATTGGCGCGCAACTCCGCGCTCGGCGCGCGGGTAATCACCCGCTCCGGAATCACCCGGCTCACGCTGTTGCGGTAATGCGCTAGACGATACACCAAAGTCTTGGGAATATCCTTCAGCACGCCAAAGCCGCCCGCCATATCGCCGTAGAGTGTGGCATAACCCACGGCCATTTCGCTTTTGTTGCCGGTGGTCAGCACCAGCGTGCCGTATTTGTTCGACAAGGCCATCAGCAGCGTGCCGCGAATACGGGCTTGGATATTTTCTTCCGTGGTGTCGAAAGGCAGATCGTTGAATTCATCCGCCAGGCTATTCAGGAAAACATCATATATCGGCTTGATGGTGATTTCCGAGTAACGCACGTCCAAGCACCGCGCCAATTCGCGCGCATCCTCCAGGCTGATGTTGGCGGTAAACTCGGACGGCATCATCACCGCATGCACCTGCTCTTTACCCAGCGCATCGACGGCAATCGCCAGCGTCAGCGCCGAATCGATGCCGCCGGACAAGCCCAATTCCACGCCTGTGAAGCCGTTCTTGTCCACGTAATCGCGCACCCCGAGGGTGAGCGCGCCATACACTTCCGCTTCCGGGGATATTTCTTGCGCCACGGTTCCGGACACAAAGCCCTGCGCATCGAGTTCGACCAAGCCCAACGCGGTTTCAAACGCGGGCAACTGATATGCCAATTGGCCATCGCGGTTCATGACGAAGGACATACCATCGAACACCAATTCATCCTGCCCGCCCACCATATTGGTGTACAGCATGGGCATGCCGGTCTCGCGAATGCGCTCGGCAATCGCGGCATGTCGAGTCGGCTGCTTGTTCATGTGATAAGGCGAGGCATTCAACGCCAGCAACACTTGCGCGCCGGCAAGCTTGGCTTGCTGCGCCGGCGCTTGCTCCCAAATGTCGGCGCAAATATTGATACCGAACTTCACCCCTTCATGCTCGAACACGCAGGGCTCCGTGCCCGGTGTGAAATAGCGCACTTCATCGAACACCGTGTGATTCGGTAGTTTGAATTTATGATAAGTCGCGCTGATCTTGCCGTCGCGCAGCACCGACGCCGCATTGAAGCGGTGGCGCCCGACTTGGTCGGGGTGCCCTACCACCAGGGTAATGCCGCTGATTTGCGCCGCAAGCGCGTGCAAGACTTCCAAACCATTGCTGAGAAAACCATCCCGCAGCAACAAGTCTTCCGGAGGATAGCCGCTCAGCGCGAGTTCCGGTGTCACCAGCAGCGTTGCGCCCTGCGCTTTAGCGCGGTGGGCGCAATCGAGAATCTGCGCGGCGTTGCCCGCCAAATCACCCACGGTGCAGTTGATTTGTGCGAGCGCGATTTTCATTGTTAAGCGCGCCCCATCGCCATCATCAGGGCTTCGCCGATTTCCGCCGGCGAGCGTGCCACCACTACTCCAGCTTTTTCCAGGGCGCGAATTTTATCTTCCGCTTGGCCCTTGCCGCCGCTGATGATCGCCCCGGCGTGACCCATGCGTTTACCCTTGGGCGCGGTTTGGCCTGCGATATAAGCCGCGACCGGTTTTTTGACGTGGGCTTGAATATAATCCGCGGCTTCTTCCTCGCGCGTGCCGCCGATTTCGCCCACCATCACGATGGCTTCGGTGGCTGGATCATTCTGAAACATTTCCAGGCAATCGATGAAATCCAAGCCCTTGATCGGATCGCCACCGATGCCGACGCAGGTGGTTTGGCCGAGATTGAGCCGCGTCGTTTGATGCACCGCTTCGTAAGTCAGCGTACCGGAACGCGACACGATGCCGACTTTTCCCGGCTGATGAATAAAGCCGGGCATGATGCCGATTTTGCATTCGCCGGCAGTGATAATGCCGGGGCAATTCGGGCCGATCAACTTCGCACCATTGGCTTGCAACGCCGCTTTCACCTTCAGCATATCCAGCACCGGAATGCCTTCGGTGATGCAGACGATGACTTCGATCCCCGCATCCGCCGCCTCCATGATGGAATCCGCCGCATACGGCGAGGGCACATAGATCACGCTCGCATTCGCGCCGGTCGCGTTCACCGCCTCGCGCATGGTGTTGAACACCGGCAGATTCAGATGCGTTTGCCCGCCCTTGCCCGGCGTCACGCCGCCCACCATGTGCGTGCCGTAGGCGAGCGCCTGTTCCGAATGGAACGTGCCCTGCTTGCCGGTAAACCCCTGGCACAGCACTTTAGTATTTTTATTAACCAGAATACTCATGATGAAAATCGCATGGGAAAAGGGCTATTTTAACCGGGTATCCGTAATGTGGGGTTGATTTCGATAAGACGCTGAAGTGCTCAAAAATTCGGAGGCGATGCCAGGAAAAAAGAGCGATGGTACCTGCGATGCCACCTCCGATAAAGCGGGCAAATTATTCGGGTGCTTGGCAAGTAGCGCCTGGAGTTGCGCGTTCCCGCCGTGACCGTCTCAGCGTATTATTGTCTTGTTGACTGTGGGATACACTTTACTGTACATCGTCAATTCAACAGACGATGCAGCAACGCTGTTGAGCACGCTGGAAGAGGTCAGTGCAGGGCGCAGCAATCCGGAAATGGACAGCAGAAAAACTAACGGGCCGTATCAATATACAAGGAGAGGCAGGCATGAAATCCTTTTTCCGCGAGAATCCCACTATTGCTTTTGGGCTGGGTTTGCCGCTGTTGCTGGTTGTTGTGTTCCTGCTGATTTCGGGGATTCCCGCCCTGCTGGTGGCGCCGCCGCAATACGATGTGCTGTATGCGACGGAGTACTACAATTATCCGAACGGTGTGCAGATATCCGTCGTAAACAAAAAGGTCCAGGCCGTCTACCTGGGCAGCACGCAGGGCTACCAGCGGCCGCGTCTCTGGCGTTACAGCCCTAAAACCGGTGGGGTGCAGGAGATTCCCATCATACTGCCACCCGACCTCGCATCGCCCGGACAAAAACCCGCTACGCCCGAAGCTGCAGCAAAAGTTACGCCAATCGATGTTCCCGATCTTGCCGGGCTGACGGTCGATTCGTCCAGCGTTGCACCGGATGGATACGCATTCAGCGCGGGAACGAATGGCTACCGGGGCGATGTCTTCACCGGTCTGTTCGATTCCTCGCGCTATGGCAATGTGGCGGTGCTGACGAAACAGGGGCGCAGCATCCGCCTGCCGAATGCCGGCAATATGTACTATAGCAATTTGACCCACTTCGTCGGCTGGGTCGTGGCGCCATGATCTGGCTGCTGGCTCTCATCATTATTGTCGTGCTGATCGGCGGCGGCTGGTGGGGCTGGTCGCTGCTGGCCGGAATCATTGGCGCGTCAGGCGTAACGGATAAGGCCAGCGCGCTGGAGCACATCGTGCAGCTCATGCGCAACTACGACATCACGCCCACCGAAGCGGAAGCCGCCTTGCATGCGCCTGCCGCTGCCCGGCCTGAGGCCGCGCGGCGCAGCAGGGGCGATATCGCGAAGACGCTGTTCACCTATCTCGGCGCGATCTTCATCCTCGCGGGCATCGGCACCTATATCGGCACGTTCTGGCAGAGCATGGGCAGTGTGATGCGGGTGGTCGTGACGCTGGGTGTGGGCTACATCCTGCTCATCGTGCTGGTTTCCGCGCTGCATGAGAAGAAATATCCGAAACTCATCCTGCCGCTGGCGCTCGCCTCGGTGTTAATGATGACCAGCGGCTGGTTCGTGCTGATCCACGAGGTGTTCCCGCGCGGCGACAACTGGCGCCTCGCCGCGCTCTTCGTATTCGGCGTGATGTCCCTGCACCAAGGCGTACTGTTCGGCAAATACCGGGGCACGGTGCTGGCCTTCACGGCGCTGTTTTTCGTTTACGGATTCATGCAGGTCGGGCTTGATCTGCTCGACGTGCCGTTCACTTACATTGCCATCGTGCTGGGCGCCTCGCTGTTTCTGGTGGCGACTGCGCTCGAAGACACGCCACACCGTGTGCTCGCAGCACCCGCTTTGCTGATCGGCATCTGCTGGATGAACAGCGGGCTGTTTGACCGCATCGCGCTTGCCACCTCCGTCAGCTGGGCGAGCCTGCTCACCGGCATGTGCGTGATGTCCGCCGCCTATGGCCTGCACAAGGCGGAGCGGTATTCTGGTCTGACCAGTCTCGGCTATTTCATCGGGGCCATCATGGCCTACAGTGGCTTGTTCGACCTCGTGCATGACACGTCCTTCGAACTCGTCTACCTTGCGGTGACTGCCTCCATGCTCTATGCCTGCGTGGTGTTGCAAAGCCGGGCGCTGCTGTTTACCACGGTCATCGCCATGCTCGGCTTTATCGGGTATTACAGCGCAAAGCATTTCGCCAATTCTCTGGGTTGGCCTGTCACGCTGGTACTCATGGGCGTCGCTTTCCTGGGAGTTGGCACCCTCGCCATCAAGGTGAGGCGGCGCATCTAGCCCGAATATTTCACATAAATATAGGGTCGGCACAAGCTTGAAACCCGCATAGAAGCAACTGCCGGGGCAGCGCGGCGATGGATGTCAAATGTAAGGCATGACCATTACTTATCGACATGGTGCGGTGAAGCAGTCAAGGACATGTTGAGCCGTGCGCTTGAAATACCTATTTTCCCATGGCCTGGATCAACGGAAGTCACGCGCTTATAATGGTGCGCTATTTCTAGTCGCCCTCCTTGACAAGATACAGAAGAACAAGTCCGATGAATGAAGTGATAACGAAGACCGATTCAACGGCCAATCCTGCGCTGACAGCTTCGCCGCGCGTGGGCGACTATACCGGAATCCTTCCGAGCCAGAAGATCAAGGAGATGCTGAGTAACGGCGAGATCAAGACGGTGCTAGCAAAGATTGATGACGATCAAGTCCAGCCCGCCAGTATAGACCTGCGCCTTGGCCATTATGCTTATCCCGTGGATACGAGTTTTCTTCCCGGCAAGGGAATGAGAGTTCTCGATAAAATGCGGCAACTTGATGATCGGTTTGCCGACTTCAAAATCGATCTTAGCAACGGCGCGGTTCTTGAAAAGGGGCGTGTATATGTCATCCCTCTTTTGGAAGCCATTAATTTGAGAAGTGATGTGGCTGCCTTTGCTAACCCAAAGAGCTCAACCGGCAGGCTTGATATTTTGACGCGCTTAATTGCCGATGAAGCTACTAGTTTTGACCGGGTAACCGAGGGTTATAAGGGCGAGCTATATATTGAGGTTGCGCCTCGAAGTTTCAGTGTGGTGGTAAAAACTGGCACCCGCCTGAACCAGTTAAGATTTCGCCGCACACGAGGAGAGGAGGCAAAAGCTATCCCGTCCGTAGACTGGAAACAGCTTCTCGATGAAGGCCAAATTGTCAATTCCAGCGACCACGAGACAAACGCGAGATCAATCAAAACGGGATTATTGCCGTTCACGGTTGATTTGAAAGGCACCGGAAAAGAAGGCGACATAATCGGCTATCGTTCAAAGAAACATGCCAAGCGTATTGACCTGGAAAGACGGGATTATGATCCCTTGGATTTCTGGGAACCCATCCCTTTTCACAAAGCATCTTCACTGATATTAGATCCCGATGAGTTCTATATCCTCATGACGAAAGAAGCAATCGCAGTGCCGCCGGAATATGCGGCTGAGATGCTGCCATACGACACCCGCGCTGGAGAATTCCGCGTCCATTATGCCGGTTTTTTTGATCCTGGATTCGGTTGGGATGCCACGACAAATAAAGCCGGAAGCAGCAGAGGCGTTCTGGAAGTGCGCTCGCATGAGGTACCCTTCTTGCTCGAACATGGACAAACGGTCGGATGGCTGCGCTATGAGCGTATGGCAGCTCGGCCCGACCTTTTGTACGGGCAAGACATCAACTCGAACTATCAAGGACAGAGCCTTAAGTTAGCCAAACAGTTTAAGCAACTGTAGAAAAGCATTAGCGAGTACGTGAAGGCGCGACTGGCATTGGGGCCCGGGGGAGCCTAGTCCCTCATGCACCTTGCCCACTGGCAAGCCAACGCGCGCATTCCGGCCCTAACTCGCTCACGGCGCGCGCTTCATATTCAGCGGATGCGTCCACACTGAGTGTGTCTGCCCAGCGGCCATTGATCCCTTTGTTGATGAAGACTTCGGCGCCGCCGTCCCAGAATGCACCGCCCAGCGGCACGCTCTTGCTTGCGTTCTTTTTCATCCAGTCGAATGAACAGTATTCTAGGATGTCAGCCCATCGCGCCTCGTCGATGGGGAGATGAAGGAACTGGGCAATACGGCGCATTTCCCCAGGCATGTCGCGCTTCAGGTCGTTGAAGTGAACGAACAGAATATTCGGCAGCGTGCGCAGCTGCCACCAAGCGCGGATGTTTTCCCAGAACGGCCAGAATGGATGGCCATCTTTGTCCATCCATTCGCGCCAATACTCACGGATATCCGCGGGTGGCTGCTCGATGGGTGGCCCTATCCGGCCGGGGGTGTCATTTAACGCCGCATACCAGGCTTGGTTGGCGTTGGCGTGGTGGTTATACATGCTCCAGACGACATCCCGGCCATCGCGCGCGATGTAAATATATTTTGCCTTCGAGGAGTAAACCAGCGCATCGGCCGGAAGATGCGTTTTCAGAATTCTACGGTGTGTCTGTGCTTCTACCAGCGGTAATTTCACCTGCTTGGGCGGGATGCGCAGATCCAGCCAGGGCGACATTTCGGCCACCGCCAGATTCGGGTCGCCGTTGAACAACATCTGAGCCACGATTTGCTGCATCCAAGTGGTGCCGGATTTGGCATAGGTAGCAATGATGATGTCGTCGTCTCGAAATTGGAAATCATTCCAGATCGTCGAATCAAAGTGATGATTGTGCAATTCCCGGGTCTTTATCGGCCATGCAATATTTTCGAACATATACCCCCCCTTTTTTTAAACGAGTATTGACTTACTGAAATATCAACTTACTACGCGACATTTTGCTCGCCGGTACCTACTTTGATTGTTCTGCCGCGCATAACGCGAGACTGACTTTCCAATCCGGCAAGGCAATACCGAATACGCGTGTGAGCTTGCTGTTGGACATCACCGAATACGCCGGGCGCGGCGCCGGCAGCGGATACTCGGCGGTGGTAATCGGCGTCATGCGCGGTGGTTTATCCGCGTGCTTCACAATCTCGCTGGCGAAGCCGAACCAACTGGTCTGCCCGGCAGCGGTGAGATGATATAAGCCGCCCTTGTCGCGCAACACACCCGCCACGCTGCCTTTGTGCAGACATTGGCTCAAGATGACCGCGGTCGACTCGGCGATCATGCGGCCCCAGGTGGGCGCACCGAACTGATCGTCCACCACGCGCAATTCCTCGCGCTCTTGCGCCAGCCGCTGGATGGTGAGCAGGAAATTTTTACCGCGCGCGCCATAGACCCAACTGGTGCGCAGAATCAGATGCGGGCAACCTGTCGCCACGACGGCTTTCTCCCCGGCCAGCTTGGTCGTCCCGTACACGCTCATGGGATGTGGCGCGTCGATCTCGGCGTAAGGCGAACCTTTAGCGCCATCGAAAATATAATCGGTGGAGTAATGCACCAGCGCAGCATTAAGATGTTTCGCCTCTTCCGCCAACACCCCAGGCGCAACACCATTCACCGCGTGTGCCAGATCACATTCTTGCTCCGCACGATCCACCGCCGTATAGGCCGCGGCGTTTACGATCAAATCCGGCGCGACTTGGCGTAGCACATGCCGAATCGCATCGGGGTTAGCTAAATCCAAGGCGGCATGCCCCAGCGCCACGACTTCACCTAGAGGTGCGAGCGTGCGCTGTAATTCCCAACCCACTTGGCCACTGGCGCCAGTAATCAAAATCTTCATGGAAACGCTTCCGCCGCTTTGAGCTCCACAGCCGCTTGGTCTTTGGCAGAAAGCAGTGGCGCGCCGGCGAGTGGCCAAGCAATACCGATATCCGGATCATTCCAAGCAATGGTGCGCTCATGGCTGGGCGCGTAGTAATCCGTGGTCTTATACAAGAATTCAGCGACCTCGGAGAGCACCAGAAAACCGTGCGCAAAACCCGGCGGCACCCAAACCATTTTTTTGTTTTCGGCGGAAAGTTCTATTCCCACCCACTGACCGAAAGTGGGCGACGCTTTGCGAATATCCACCGCGACATCGAACACCGCTCCCGCCACCACGCGCACCAATTTACCCTGCGGCTGCTGGATTTGGTAATGCAATCCGCGCAGCACGCCCTGCGCGGAACGCGAGTGATTATCTTGAACGAAATCCACATCCAATCCGGCGGCTTCGGCGAAAGCGCGCCGGTTATAGCTCTCGAAAAAAAAGCCGCGCGCATCGCCGAACACTTTGGGTTCGATCAATAAAACATCGGGCAAGGCAGTGGGGGTAATAATCATCAATAACTCGATCTAAGTCTTGGCTTGAAATTTCTTGTACAGCGCCAGCACCCGCGGCACGTATTGGATAGTTTCGCGATACGGTGGAATGTGCTTGCCATAGCGCAGCACGGCGTTCTCGCCGGCGTTATAAGCCGCCAGCACTAAAGATAAATCATTATCGAATTGGCGCAACAAATGGTGCAAATAACGCGCGCCGGCGTTCACGTTTTGCCGCGGGTCATTCAAATTTTTTACGCCATAGCGCTTGCCGGTATCGGGCATCACTTGCATCAAACCGATCGCGCCTTTGCGCGATATCGCGCCCGGCTCATAGCCGGATTCGGTGGAAATCACTGCATGCAACAAGGCCTCGTCGATGTGATAAGCCTGTGCGGCTTGCGCCACCATGGGCGCATAGCGCTTCTGATTCGCCCAATTGATGCGGCCGCCTGTCAGCGGCACCGCCAGTGCCGGATTTTTACCAATCTCGGTGCGCAATAACAAAGCATAGCGATTGTCTTGCTGCACATCGGACAGCACCAGCGTGCCGGACTCGTCGGTGTAGCCAAAGATGTCGGCCTGCGCGACGCCAGCAATACCTAGGACAAACGCGGGAATGAGAAAATAAAATCGCATGGCTAGTCTCGAATCAGATGCCCTATGCTAAGCGACTCAAGCTATCCGTTCAAGGTTTGCTTGGCGATTACGCGGCGACAGGCATAAAAAAACCGCCCCAACCGCTCTGGCGGGGCGGTAAATGCCTACTTTGCGTAGGCTAGGGGAGACTATTCCTGATCATCGCTGTCGCTGTCACGGGTGCCCTCGACCTCCGGCTTTTTTGCGCGAATGATCTCGTAGGTGACGTTATCGCCATGTTGCTGTGTGTAGAAAACACGCCAACCGTCGTGGAACGGATGGGGCAACTTCGTGCCCAGCAAGCCACGCGCCGTGGCATCGCCATCGGAAATATGGATCCCGGTAATTTCATTATCGCCATCGTTTTGGAAGCCGTTATTGCTGCTGGCCGAGAGATCGGAGTCGATGGTGGCCGAGGGATCACGTCCTTGCGCCAACCAGCGCAGTGGCTGATTGGCGGCATCCGCATAGTTGAGGTGCACGTTGAACAAATACCCCGAGTCGAAAGCATTGCGTTGGCTGTGTAGTTTGTCGCCCGCGTCCTCGACGAACACGATTTCGTCCTTGCTCCAGAAGGCCACGTTATCGAAACCGGAGTGCGCTGCATCGCCCAGATAAAATAGAGCGAGCTTACCGGTGTTGGCGGAGGGGCTGGTTTGGGTCAATTTCTGCACCGCGCCGAAACCACCGTAGGCACTGCCCGCTTCGCCCAACAGATCGGTATCGCCGGTTTCGTCGAAATAAAATTCGCCGAACTTCGTGCCGGGCCGAAACTGACCATTCTCGGGACGCTTAAACGGCGTCGCAAGTTTGGCTTTGGCCAGGGCATTGGCGTTGAATGGCGCGCTACCATCAACATCGGTATCGTGTATCGTCACCCATAACGTATCGAACTCTTTGCCATAGGTGTGCAGATCTTTCGTGTCCTGCGACAGAATGTCGGCATCGGCCTGGCCAGCATGAAAGACGATAGGGTGCCCGGGGTGGGCCAAAGACATCACTTGCAGCGCTTGCAGTTTTCCGCCTTGGGTCAGATCCGCTTTGTTTTTTGGCACGAAGCGATAGACGAAACTATTGGCTTGCTTGGCGTGCTTATTCACCGCACCCGAAACACCGCCCGCATCCTCAACGATCCACACATTTCCATCACCATCATTTTGAATGCCTTCATAACCGCCGCGACCCAAGGCGCCGGATACATCTACCACCATCGCAGGGAAGTCGGCCGTGGCCTGCCATACGCCGCCCTTGGCGCCGAGCTCCGCCGTCAGCAATAAGCGCTGTGCAAACGGGTTCCAGGTAATGCCGTCGAATGTCGGCAGTGCGTTGCCTTGCACGTCTTGGCTGGCGAGTAGCGTCACCCGATGCGCGCCATCAGCATCTAAATTGATGCGGCTGAGAAAACCCATTTTTTGACCGGTCGAAGAATTTTTCACGCCGCCCTCGTGCACTTGATACAAGAAACGTTTTCCGTAATCGTAACGCGCGTCAGCACCGTGCTGGCCCGGCAACACCAGATAGACATTCTTATCCGGTTCGGTCTTGGTCGCTTCGACGTTGCTGCCGCTGGCTTGCACTGCGCCGGGCGCCGGCAGCATCGTGCCATCACCGTTATAGCCGTAGAAGGCAAACGTGTTGCTCGCATTTTCTAATTTCGTTGCGCCCTGCGCCAGCACGATTTGCGCAAGCTCGGGCGATAAGATCGTGGGGGCAACCATGCCCGTTACTTTAGGATTGGCAAACGGGACAGCAGTGAGATCGGCGCTATGTGCGGCCCCGGCAGCCAAAGCCGCAGCGACGGCAAAACTGATTTTCAAATGATTAGTAGGCATGAGTGAATCCTTTACGAGTAAATGGTGGACGACAAGCAGGCACCGCAGCAGCGGAGACCTCACGCTAACAGACACTTGTTGCAGATATATTTCGTCCCCCGCCTAAAATGGCCCCGCCTTGCGCAGCTGAAATCGCACTAAATAGTTGGCTGTTTTAGCTAAAACGTCCAACCGCACTCTCCCCACAAAAATTTAATTTTATTTTCGCGCCGAAATGCGCCGTGCGTCGCTTAACTGTCATGCAACAGGAATAACTTTGCTGGTGCGCGCTCGGTCGCGCATTGGATCTCGCACCGCCTTTCCGGGGCGACCGCTCACATGCCCCGGGTTTTTAGCGAGACGAGCCACGCCTCACCTGCAATCTTTCATTGAGGAGATTTAACTATGATGACGAATCACGGCCACACATTAACGCTCATGGCTTTAAGCATCGCCTTAATCGGTAATGCGAGCGCAGTCCGCGCCAATGACGGCGACGAAAAATGGCAACACACTAAAACCACTACACCCATCGAACACGTGATTGTGATCATCGGCGAAAATCACACTTTCGATAATCTGTTTGGTGCTTATCGCCCAGCGCCGGGACAAACCATCTCCAACTTATTATCCAAGGGCATCATTAAAGCCGATGGCACGCCCGGCCCGCACTTCAACAAGGCGGCGCAGCAACAGGCTTCCGATCTCAATAGCTATAACCTCGATCCGCAATTGACTGGCCCCTATGCCACCTTGCCACAACCGCAAACCACCTATGCCACAGGCCAACCCCCGGGCGTGGTTGATGCACGCTTTCCGGCTAACCTGCCGAATGGCCCGTTTCAAATCACTAAATATGTGAGTTACGACGCGCACACCGGCGACCCGATCCATCGTTTCTTCCAGATGTGGCAGCAAAGCGACAAAGGCCGGCTGGACCTCTTCCCCTGGGTGGCACAAACCGCCGGCATCGGCCCGCAAAACGGCAGCTATTCACCGACGCCCGGCAATACCCACCAAGGTGGCGAAGCGATGGGTTTCTACAATATGAATACCGGGGATGCGCCCGACTTCAAGGCGATGGCGGACGACTATGCGATCAGTGACAATTATCATCAATCGATCATGGGCGGTACCGGCGCGAACTTCATCGCGATCGTGAGCGGCGATGTCGGTTTACATAATCTGGATGGCGTACCCGACATGCCGCCCGCGAATCAGATCGAGAATCCCAATCCGCAACCTGGCACCAATAACTTTTATACTCAGGACGGATACGGCGGCGGTTCTTACGTAAATTGCTCCGACCCAATGCAGCCAGGTGTGGCGCCGATTATGGAGTACATCCATACCTTGCCGGGTAACGCATTCAACGCCGGCAACTGCGCACCCCACACCTACTACCTGCTGAACAACTACGGTCCAGGCTATACGCCAACGGGGGCATTAAAACCCCTGGGGGCGTCCTACTTCACCCTGCCGCCGCAAACGCTGCCCACCATTGCCGACACCTTATCTGCGAAGCGTATCTCCTGGAAATGGTATAGCGGTGGCCGCAATGACGGTGTCGCCACCACGCACGAATATTGCACGATTTGCGATCCCTTCACCTTTTTCAAGGGCGTGATGACCACTTCGCTGAAAAACAATCTGCAAGACATCACGCAGTTTTATCAAGACGTGGCCAGCGACAGCACCTTGCCGGCGGTTTCCTTTATTCGTCCGCCGGAAAGCATGGCAGGCCATCCGGCCAACGCCACCATGCCCGACTTCGAGCATTTTGTCGCAGACGTGATCAAACGCGTGCAGAGCAATAAGCAAGTCTGGGCGAAAACGGCGATCATCGTCACCACCGATGAAGGCGGCGGCTACTATGATTCCGGCTACATCCAAGCCGTCGATTTCTTCGGCGACGGCACGCGCATCCCGCTCGTCGTGGTCTCGCCTTATGCCAAGAAAGGCCACGTGGATCACCGCTACAGCGATCACGCCTCCATTCTGAAATTCATCGAGAAAAACTGGATGTTAAAACCGCTCTCGAAACGCAGCCGTGATAGCTTACCCAACCCCATCGCCAGCCGCGACAATCCCTACGCGCCACTCAATCGGCCCGCGGTCAGCGATCTCATGTCGATGTTCGATTTCGAGCATGAGCACGTCCAAGAAAATGAGGGCCACGACAACAACGATAAATAATCCCGTCCCCTGATTGGGGGAAGATGAACTGATGGCCTGGTGAACAACCAGGCCATTTTTTTCGGCTAGACACTCACTAGCGGAACTTCGGTTTCGATATCGAACCGCAGTAAGCGCTGCGCCTCACGCAAGGCGCGCTCCGCCGCTTGGGGCGACGCGGCTTGAGCGAAAATAAAACCGAGATAACTCGCGCCTTCGGGGGCAGGCAACAATAGCGCGCCGGGTTCGGCGGTGATCTGAATATGGCTAATGTGTGGCACGGCCCGCGCCGCGTCCAGATGATGCACGCGTTGATAGATGCCGCGCTTGGGGATGGGGATCATCATCACTGCCGCTGCATCGCGTGCGGCGGCATCCGGCACCGATTCGCCTAAAGCGTGGCGCAGCACTACTTCTTCCAAACTCATGCCCAGCGCGTGGTTCAACATACGCCCGCATAAACCGCCAATGGAACGCGCCGCCACTTCCAGCAACCATACGCCGTGCTGGTTGACGCGCATTTCAGCGTGTACCGGCCCGGTGTTTAATCCGGCTAAGCGACATGCGCGCGCTACCTGCTCCACGATCAAGGCTTGCATCGATTGCGGCAAGCGCGAGGGCGTGACATATATCGTCTCTTCGAAATACGGGCCGTCGAGCGGATCGGGTTTATCGAACAAGGCCAGCACTTTCAATTCGCCTTCGGTAAGCAAACCTTCGAGCGCGTATTCTTGGCCGGGGATAAAAGACTCCACAACTACGCCCAGTTCGGCGCCCTCGCGGTCGGCGCGCGCTTGAATCGCGCGTACCCAGCGCACGGCGGTGATGAATTCCCCGGCATTGTCCGCGCGTACCACGCCGCGGCTGGCGGACAGGCGGCGCGCTTTCACCACCACCGGATAGTTGATCGACCGGGCCACGGCTGGCAGGTCCGCATCATCCGCCACAGCTTGAAAATCGGGACAGCGAAAAGCGTGAGCTTGCAACAAATGCCGAAACGCCAATTTGTCGCGCGTGAGCCCCACCGCCGCGACCGCATTTCCGGCTAGCTCCAAGCGTTCGCGCAACAATGCGGCCAATTCCAAACCGTGATCGTCCACCGCCAGCACCGCATCCGGCGCAGCGGGCAGATGGTCGAGAATGGTTTGCGCAGCTTGCAAGGGTTGATCGAAATGCACGGCGGCGAGCGCCCCCATGCCCCAGCCCGGCGCAAGTTGCGGGCAGTAATCGGCGACCGGGATGACGTCGACGCCGAGCTTATCCGCCGCCGCGAGAAAGTCTTCGTTGCGATAACTCGCGACCGGCAGCAATAGCAAAACGCGCTTCACGATCAAAAACTTTCCAACTGCGCTTCGGTCGGTTCGGCGCAGCAATACCACGGCTCCGACATGTGCGGTATCGGTTGACCGAGATCGCGCGCCAATGACGGTGCAGACTTGCCTAGCGCGGCATGCACTAAACGCCAAACGTGCTCAAAAGTGGCGCGACGAGGCGTATTGTTTTTGTCCGCTTCCGCCACATAGCGTTGGATTTCGCGCTGCAAGGCATCGACCCGCGCATCGGGATTGCGCCAGGGATAACCCAATAGTTTCGGATCGAACGGCCCGATCAGCGCGTCGAAACCGGGAAGTTCGAGTAGTTTGGAGCCGGCAGGCACCAACAAGCGAATCGAGAGTTGCACCGGCGGCACCGCTTCCACCAAACGCAATTCGACCATACTCGTCAGCAGATCAAGATAGCTATCGAGCGTAGACCAAGGATGAAATGCCACCCAGGTCGGCGCGAGCGCGATGCCTGCTGCATGCACCAAGACCGTCGCACGATAAAAATCGGCACGGGTGTGGTGCTTGGCCAAATAATCGAGCACCCGGTCATCCACCGACTCCACTGCGGCAATAATGAACAAGCAGCCGGTGCGTTTCAACTCCGGCAACAACGCCGCGTGATTGATCAGGTGTTGAATTTTGATCGTGGCATCGTAAGTAAGATGCGGCCAGCGTTCGTGCAGCGTGCGCACGACATTCAGTGCGTGCGTTGGGCCGTTGAAAAAATCGTGGTCGCCGAAAGAAATGTGTTGCGCCCCGGCCTCGATTTGCTGCGCGATATCGGCCAGCACCACCTCCACCGGCACCACCCGGAATTTGCCTTCGTACACCGGCACCACCGGGCAATGGCGGCACAAATGTTTACAACCACGCGTGCTATCCACAAAGCCCGCCACGCGAGTAGCGCCGTCGGGCAACACCAAATGCGCATAGCGGGTGAGTGGCGGCAGATCAGTACGATCTGGCGTCAGAAAGTCGATTTTATCGCGGCGCACCATGGCCACTTGCTGCATCACCGATCCCTTACCCGTACGCAGTGCGTTGGTCCATTCCACTAAATCCGGCTCCGACTCGCCGCCGAAAAACGCGCTCACGCCCAAGTCGCGCAACAATGATTCGTTCATGGACGCATACAAACCGAATGCGGCCAAAGCGGCTTGCGGTGCTAGCTGACGGATACGCGGCAGAGCCTCGAGCGCGATGCGCGTAGCGGTATGCATGCCGAGATAGATCGCGATGGCATCGGCCTCGGCCACTATCGCCGGTTCCAATTTTTGCAAGGCCAAATCGAGGCAACGCACCGCGCAACCCGCACGTTTCAACCACGCGCTTGCCTGCGCCAAGGCAAACGGCTGCCGTCCGAGCTCATAGGGATTAATGAGTACCAGATTAAAGCGCTGCTGAGTGGCCGGCGGCGGCGCACCGCAACCAGCATGCCCCTGTTCTGCGTGGGGCTGTGTGTCTTCTAACATGGGTGTGCTACAGGAAATGAAGGGCTTCAAGCCTACCCGTATTGCTAGGCTGATGCAACGCGCGCTAGTGGATCAAGGCGTGCAAAAAATCGAGGTAGGATTTCGAACCCCAATCGCGGCCGCCCAGCGCCAAATATTGCAGCCGTCCTTGCGGATCGACAAAGAAAGTAGAAGGTAAGCCCCGCGGTTGCCAGCGTTCTGTCACTTGACCATCGCGATCCATGAGCGTGACTAATTCGGGCGACACCGAAGCCAGAAAAGAAAACACTTCGTCATCACTTTCAGCAGTGTTGACCAGCAACACGGTCAAGCGCTCGGCGGGAAAAGTTTTGATCAATTGCGGCAAGGTCGGCATTTCGCGCCGGCACGGGCCGCACCAACTGGCCCAGAAATGCACCAGCACCCAGCGCCCTTTGAGTTGCGCGAGATCTACTGTTTTGCCATCCATGTCGGCAAGCCGCAAGGCCGGGGCGGGACGGCCATCCAGCTTCAACAACTGGCCGGGTGGCGGCTCTGTGGCGAGCGCCGTGCCCAGTAAAAATAAAAGTCCGAAGCCGAACGCGCGCCGTTTCATTTTGGCGCACCCGCTGGCGCGCAGGACAAGCCCGGCACGCTGATCTCGACTGGCCGGCCCGCGCCTGTCACGCCGGTACGAAAGCGCGCAGTCAAGGTAAACTTGCCCGCCGGCGGCACGATAGGGACATTGCCGCCCACGGTTTCATCCGGCTGCATGTCGCGTGTCTCGGGCAATTGTGTCCAGCCGAAAGTCGATTGTGCGGCGAGCGGCACGTGTAGCGCGTTCCAGCGCGCCGTCCATTCCGGTCGCGAAATGCGCGCTACAACCTGCCCGCTGGCGTCAGTCAAGCGCCATGCCGCCAAATCCAGCCACAGCGTATCCGTGCGCCGGTTATGCAGACCTACCGTCAGAAAACAGGTTTTCGTGATTTCTTGCACTGCCATGGGCGGGAGACCGCGCGCCGCATAAAATGCGCCGGTTTGCTCCGGCGTGCGCACCGAAATGAAAAAATCCAAACCCTCGCGCGTGATCCGTATATCCGCGGCAGAAGCCAGCGGTGACCCACACAGCAACCAGAGTAATAAATATTGACGCATGGCCCCATGCTAGTGAGATTGGCGCGCGCAAGCAAGCAGCGTAGCGCAGGCGCCCTCGCCTACAAATTAGCCAGGCATTGCAGGCGAGGGTGCCTGCGCTATTTTTTGATCAATAAGGCGCAAGTTCTGCGGTGTCGAGGCGAAATTGCATCGGCAGGTAATACTTTTTCATAAGGGGATAAAAGGAGGTATTGGACGCAGAAATATCTCCACCCAATGCGTAGAGCGCGGATCGCAACTGGAGGATCAGTTGCGAGAAATATTCCGGGTCGGGCGTAGTGTTTCCCGGCTGTTGCAGCCAAGCGCCGCTGGGCTGGGCCGCACTGCCAGTCAACATTTTCAATTGTGTATCGAAACGCCCGGCCGCGATATCGACCGCGCCAAACTCATCCGGTGTGAGCGCGGTCTGTGCGCGAATCGCATACGCCAGCTCCAGCAATTGCCGGGTGTTAAACGCACTCAAGCGCTGCCGGTCGTAATGCCAAATAATATAGTCCAAGGTGTCTGCGGTGTAGTGCACCGCATCGTCATTGAGCAAGTTCAAGGTGCGAAAGTCGCGAATCTGGCGTACCAATTGTTTGTCGCCACCGCTGCGCAAGTGTTTGAGGGCGGCAAACGCGTCCGCACCGACTTCGCTCCAGTAAGAAAAATAGGCTGAGCCGTCGCGTGCTACTTGCATGCCGATCTCGGTTTGCGATTGTTTCATGAGGTCGTAACAATGAAAAATCTCGTGATTGAGCACGCTGTCTTGCAGCGCCAGCGAATCTATGGCCGGTGCACGGTTGCCCAACACATACCTGAAAATGCGCGGGCTGGTCAGCAACGCGATGGGTTGAGTGAGATCGCTATGATGGCTGTCCGCGACCACGCAAGCATTACCGCTGGTGGCGGTCTCGGAAAAATACACGGGGTAAGCAAATCCCGTCTTGAAGGTCTTCAATTTATAGATCACGGTATCGAGCGTGTCTTTGATGACTTCCTTGGGCGTATGGTTGGCGTTAAGAAATTGCTGCAAGCCTTGTAGCCGTTCGGGCGAGGGATCGCCAGAATACATGAGGAAAAGCGGCATGTAGGCATCGTGCGCCGCAGTCTGTTCCTGTGCCGCCGCGGTGCCGATCACACCCAATAAAAAGAGAAAAATGCTAAGCCTTTGCACTACTACTCCCGATCCATCGATGATGGCTTCAGAATGAATAGCGGCAGATTCAGCAGCGGCTTGATAAACGTCAAACGTACGGGACTACAGGTCCTTCGGCTATACTGCGCTACCCTATACACGTTGAAACTGCTTACGCATGCATGGCACTGAACTGTTGGGTCTAATCGCGGGCTTATTCACCACTATCGCCTTCGTGCCACAAGTGGTGAAAATCTGGAAATCCAAACACGCACAGGACGTCTCGCTCGCCATGTTCGCGATCTTTAGCACCGGCGTTGCCTTGTGGATCGTGTATGGTTTTATCATCGGCTCACTACCGGTAATTCTCGCCAATATCGTCACATTCGCACTGGCTTTGGCCGTCCTCATTCTCAAACTGTATTTTCGCGATTAGCGCAGCGCCTTGAAAATGGGCCTTAAGCGGCCTATCCTTTGCGCAAACCATTAGGGGTAGAGGGATATGTCGAACAAACATCCGATCGTCGCCGTCACCGGTTCCGCAGGTGCAGGCACCACCACCGTGCGCCACGCGTTCAGCGATATTTTCCGTCGTCAGGGCATCCAAGCCCAGATCGTCAAAGGCGAGAGCTTCTACCGCTATGAACAAGCCGAAATGCAGAAACTCATCGCCGGCTCGGGCAAGCACGCACACTCCATCAGCCACTTCGGCCCAGAAGCGAATTTGTTCGACAAACTCGAAACCCTATTCACACAGTATGGAAAAAGCGGCAGCGGCGAAATGCGCCACTACATCAAAGATGACGACGACGCCAAACACTTCGGCCTGCCCATCGGCAGCTTCACCCCGTGGCAGAAAATGGCGCAAGGTTCCGATTTGTTGTTTTATGAAGGCATGCACGGCGGCGCCGCCGCGTATAGCTGGACCCGGCGCAAGGTAAACCCCGCTCATCTACCCCAAGGCACAGAGCGGCGCGGCAAAGGCGGCAAGGGCGTCAATGCCGCACAGCATGTGGATTTGTTGATTGGCGTCGCACCCGCGGTCAACTTGGAATGGATACAAAAAATCCATCGCGATTGCAGCCGCGAGGGTTGTTCGGTCGAAGAAGCCACCGCCACCATTTTGCGGCGCATGCGCGATTACACCCACTTTATCGTGCCGCAATTCGCGCTCACCGATATCAACTTCCAGCGCATGCCCCTGGTAGATACGTCCAATCCCTTCATCGCGCGCGATATACCCGCATCCGACGAAAGCATCGTCATCATCCATTTTCGCGATCCGCACCAATTTGATTTTCCGGATCTGCTGCAGCGCCTTAACGGCGCCTTCATGTCGCGCCCCAACACCATGGTCGTTCCGGGCGGCAAAATGCGGCTGGCGTTGGCATTTATTTGCACGCCGCTAATTGAAAAAATGATGGCAAAGAAATCTGCCAAGGCCCGCGCATGAAAATCACTTCCGCTACTGCACTTGCGCTGGCTGTGCTGTTAACGGCATGCAATACCTCCTTACCGAGCGGCGTTGATGTAAAACAACAACTGGGGATCGGCAGCGCACTCACCTTGAAGCAGGTAGTGATTGGCGCCATCGTCCTCTATTACGCCAAAGATGGATTTATTTGGGAGGTCGAAGACCGGCTGATCGGCAAAGACACCTATCGTCTCACCGTGAAGCAAGGCAAGCTCAAGAGTACCGGTCAGGGCGAAGCGCGCATTTATTTCCAACGCCGCGCAGAGGAAATTTCCGGCGTACAAGGGTGCACCGGCTATACCACTCTGGAATATAGCGAATCACTCATCTCTGATTATTTCAACGTGCCGCAGCGCGTAACGGAAGGCGTAATTCGCTGCGACCGCGTCGCGGCGCAGCGGTAGTCTATCGTATCGTCTGGGAAAACCACTGTAGAAAAACAGCCCCGCCAGGGCTGCTGTCAAACAGGATCGTTTGCAAAACTACTGGCGTTTTGGCCGTGGTAACGCAGCCGTGCGTGGGAAAGGATTTTTTCGGTGGTAAGAGGCATATTGTTGCTTAAATATAAGAGTGTCGCTTGCGCCTGCGGCATTTTCGTTGATATTTGATGGGATGCCGAGAGCAGCTTCAGCATTTCAGTCAGCGACTCGCCCAGGATTTCATGCCCGGCCTCTGACACCGCCGCTTCGAGTAAATCATAGTTTTCGCTCGGAATCAGATGGGAGTGGCTGTTACATATGCATTGCAGAGAACCGTCATAGGCGTCAGGATTCAACGGGTCCAGCAAATAGGCGCACAGCAGAGAAAAGCTTTGGTGGCGGGCGAGCCTATTCCAAAACTCTTCCAGGCTGATTGCGGCGTCGCGCTCCCCTTTTTGCCACAGCAGATTCACCATCTCGCCATAGGCACGGACGCGGGGATAAGATAACTGCGCTTCTCTAATCAGACTGCCTACAGATTCCTGGAACGCACCCCATTGCGGCATCCCGTCCTGCATAAAAGTGCTCAGTATGGCTTGCGCATCAATTAAGTAGAGTTGGTGGTGTTGGACGGCTGTTTGCACATCGCACCCGAGACGCGTCAAGCGCTCGGTAAAAGCGTCTTGGTGCTCCGGTGTGGCGATGACGATAACCGCTTCGCCGCGCTGTAGCCCCTCACCCACAAAGTAACTCACCGCTTCGGACAAAAATCTCTCATTTTGATACACCTGTACCATATGATTTCCAGCCTTAGGTTGTGTGAGAACTTCTTTCCATGAGGTATTTGTTTGCATCACTTTCTCCGAATGCCTGACCAGGGAAGCGCGATATTCGAACTCAAATCTATCGAACAATAGGCTGTCGTAAAATTGTAGCCTTTTCAGTGGAAACTGCAACGGTAAGGGACACAGTAGATGCACCGGTAAAGCGGTTGATTTCGCTTCTGTTGTAGATCAAACTACAATTACATGCGCATAATGATCGGCGCGTACGGCATAATAAAGCGCGGAAATACTCCTTGCGCATCTATGGGGATCATTTATTGATGTCGAAAGCACACCCGCCTTTGCATAAATCCGCTATGCATAAACCTAAGTCCCGTGCTGCCGCGAAAAGTTCGTCAGCCACGGCGAACACCGCGACCTGCGTAGGCGGCAGCACGGCTGCGTTATTTCCATTACCCAGTGGCGAGCGCCCTATTGCAAATGCAAAGACGCCGCCGCGCCAGGAACATACGCCCCTGGCGCATGCCAGCGATCTTGCGCAGCAACTGCTTTTGGATCGCTTCGTACCCGCCTCGGTCATGGTCAACAGTAAACACGAAATACTCTATTTTTGCGGTCCGACAGAGCGGTTTTTAATGCGGCCGCGCGGCGCTCCCACCCACGATCTGTTTGCGCAGGCGCGCAATGGCCTGCGCTCGGGTTTACGGGCTGCGCTGACCGCGGCGCTGAACAGTGGCGAAACCGTGGTGGCGACGGACGCGCGGATCAAGCGCGGTGACACCTTTGAACCAGTCAAACTCACCGTCACGCCAGTCAAAGACAGCGCTGAGTTGGGCAAGTTGCTGCTGGTGGTATTTGAAGACATTCCTAGGATCGAACCCGCAACGGGCGACCAGAGCGTGGAAAGCACGCTCATGCGACAAATGGAAGAAGAGTTGCATGCGACTCGATGCGATCTGCAACGCGCCATAGGACGTCTGGAGATCTCCAACGAAGAACTTCGCGTTTCTAATGCGGAAGTGGTATCGGTCAACGAAGAGCTGCAATCCGTCAACGAGGAACTTGAGAGTTCTAAAGAAGAATTGCAATTGCTCAACGAAGAACTGTACACCGTCAATCAGCAGCTCGAGAGTAAGGTGTTCGAACTCGAGGCGGCAAACGACGATTTGAATAATCTGCTGGCCTCGAGTGATATTGCCACGCTCTGCCTGAATACCGAGATGCGCATCAAGTGGTTCACCCCGGCGTTGCAAAAAGTCTTCAAGCTCATGCCGTCCGATCTCGGCCGTCCGATCACTGATTTCTCGGAAGCGCTTTCGGGTACTTCCCTCGTCGATGAGGCTAGTACCGTGCTGAAAACGCTGGCGCCGACGCATAGCGAGCTACCATCGCCGCAAGGCCGATGGTATTTTCGGCGCATGCTTCCCTATCGTACCGACGATAATCATGTCGTGGGCGTCGTCATTGCCTACACCGATATTACGGAAAGCAAACGCGCCGCCGAGACCGCACTTCAGGTGAAGCAGCAAATGGCCGAGGCGCTGGAACTGCGGGTATTGGAGCGCACCGCCCAACTTCGAACCTTGACCATGGCCCTGTCGGTAACGGAGGAACGAGAGCGCCGTACGCTGGCCCAGGATTTACACGACGACCTGGGGCAAGTCCTGGCACTGGCTTCGATCAAACTGGCGGTGGCGCGTAAAGCGAATCGCTCCGCTACCATCAAAGAACTGCTGGGAAAAATCGACGCTCTGTTGAATCAAGCCAATCAATCAGTGCGTTCCTTGGCTTTCCAATTGTGCCCGCCGGTGCTGTATGAACTGGGCTTGGTAGCAGGGCTGGAGTGGCTCAGTGAAGAAATGCGCAGCCGCTATAATCTCGAGGTTGCGCTGGAGGACGATGGCCAGTCTAAACCCTTGGACACGGCGGTGTGCACGATTTTGTTTCGCGCCGTACGCGAGTTGTTAATCAACGTGGCAAAGCATGCCGAAGTTCAGTCGGCTTCGATAGCAGCAAAGCTTTGCGACGAGCATATCGAAATTGCCGTGACCGATGGTGGAATTGGTTTTGACGCAGAAACCACACGCGCCAAGCCCAGTGGCTTTGGCATATTAAGCATACGTGAACGGCTGTTTTATATCGGCGGAAATTCGCGCGTCGAGAGCGCCCCGGGGCGCGGTACCCGCGTGCTATTGACGGCCCCCTTGGCGCCCGGCTTCTCAGCTCAGGAAGGGCGAAAATGACTTTGCGTGTGTTACTCGTTGACGATCACAAAATGGTACGGGAAGCCTTACGCCGCCTGCTCCTGGATCAAGAATCCGATATTGAAGTAGTGGGCGAAACGGGCGACGGCCAGTCGGCAATCGAGTTGGCGGAAAAACTTCGTCCGAACATCGTCGTGATGGATATAGGCTTACCTATCCTGGGTGGTGTAGAAGCCACGCGCAAGTTGCGTGCGGCGCACCCGGAAATCAAAGTGATCGCGCTCTCCACCTATTCCGATCGGCGCTTCGTCAGCGAAATGCTGAATGCCGGCGCATCCGCCTATGTCGCCAAGACCTCTGCAGGCGACGAACTGCTGAACGCGATCCGCGCGGTGGCCGCGAATCAGCCCTACGTGTGTCCGGAAATCGCCTCGGCTTTGGTGGCGTCGGTGCGCCGCGATGACACCCTGAGCCGCCGCTCCGACAAAAGCAGTCTCACGCGCCGCGAGCGCGAGGTGCTGTCTCTGATGGCGGAGGGCAACCGCACTCAGAACATCGCCGAACGGCTGTACATTGCGCCGAGCACCGTTGAAGTCCATCGCCGCAATATCATGCGTAAGCTTGACCTGCACAATATCGCGGAACTCACGCAATATGCCATTCGCGAGAATCTGATTAAAATTTAA
>JANYAU010000101.1 GCA_025361165.1 Betaproteobacteria bacterium
CGTGACATCGGTTTGCACGGCAATGGCTTTTCCTTCGCTGCCCGCCAACGCTTGCGCCAGCGCGCGAATCCGATCAATACGGCGGGCACCCAGTACCACCACGGCACCCAGTTCAGACAGATGACGCGCGGTCGCCTCGCCCAGCCCACTGCTTGCACCTGTGATGACGACGATCTTACCTTCGATATTGTTGTCCATGTTTACCTCCAAAGTGGGAACCTCGGCTGGATAGTCCACCGCCGGCTAGCGGACGCCGCAATCACCGCCGGGATTTGAATGTCCTCGAAGCCGAGGTTCTGGCTTATTTTCAAGCTTTCTGTCTCGTACCGGGAATGCACGTTGCGACACGAAAGAATAGCGCTGCTGAAACTTTCTTGTCTTGCGAAGCATGGCCGATGTACTGATCTGGAGCCTGCTACAGCGTGCGGGTGAACCACCGCGCCCAACTAATTAGAGTGGCAGCTGCACGGACTGCTGTCGTCGATTAAGGAATATTGCCATTATGTGTTCATTATCCCCGATGTTTACGTCAAAAATGGCATGAGCGTCTGGTGGTTCTCAATCAAGTAGCAAAGTCGGTAATCGAAAGTATGAGGGGAAAGCATCCCGATTATGTTTTTACCTACCGTGAAAAGCCGATTGAGACCATGAACAACCCTGGCTGGCAGCATGTGCTAGAAAACGCGTTGGTTTGGAGCATGTGAGGGTTCATGACCTGAAGCATACTTTTGGCCGTAGGCTGCGCGCTGCTGGCGTCTCATTTGAAGACCGACAGGACCTGCTGGGACACAAGACGGGCAAAAGATCACCACACACTATTCAGCGGCCGAGCTGGAGGGCCTAATTGAAGCTGCAAATAGAGTGTGTGAGACGAAGTCCCGCAAAAGTCCCGCGCTGGTAATGCTGAAACAAAAAGCGGCTACAGCAATCGCTGCAACCGCTTGATTTGTAGCTTTAATAATGGTGCGCCCGAAGGGATTCGAACCCCTGACCCCTTGGTTCGTAGCCAAGTACTCTATCCAGCTGAGCTACGGGCGCGAGAGGCGAGATTATAGATAAAAACGCCAGGCTAAACAATGGCGGAGAGAGAGGGATTCGAACCCTCGATGCAGGTTTAAGCCCGCATACTCCCTTAGCAGGGGAGCGCCTTCGACCACTCGGCCATCTCTCCAAGGGTGGCAAGGATACTAGCGAATCCAAGTCACGGCAAACCTTTATGCGGCATGCTCCAGGTTAAATGCTTTGTGCAGCACGCGCACCGCGAGTTCCAGGTATTTTTCGTCAATCACCACCGAGATCTTAATTTCAGAGGTGGAAATCATTTGGATGTTGATTCCTTCGGCGGCAAGCGTCTTGAACATCGACGATGCAATGCCTGAATGGGAGCGCATGCCAACGCCGACCAGCGATACTTTGGTGATTTTGTCGTCGCCTTTGACTTCGCGTGCGCCGATGCTGCCTTGAGCCGCTTTGAGAATGCCGAGCGCCTTGGCGAATTCGTTGCGATGCACGGTGAAGGTGAAGTCGGTGGTGGTGCCGTCGGCGCCGACGTTTTGGATGATCATGTCGACGTCGATGTTGGCTTCCGCCACCGGACCCAGAATCGCGTAGGCGATGCCGGGGCGGTCGGGGACGCCGAGCACGGTGACTTTGGCCTCGTCGCGGTTGAAGGCGATACCGGAGATGATGGGTTGTTCCATGGCGTCTTCCTCGAATGTGATGAGCGTGCCTTCGCCTTCTTCTTCGAAGCTGGAAAGCACGCGCAACTTAACTTTATATTTGCCGGCGAATTCCACCGAGCGGATTTGCAGTACTTTAGAGCCTAGGCTCGCCATCTCCAGCATTTCTTCGAAGGTGATGGTTTTGAGCTTGCGCGCCTCGGGCACGATGCGCGGGTCGGTGGTGTAGACGCCGTCGACGTCGGTGTAGATCTGGCATTCGTCGGCTTTGAGTGCGGCGGCGAGCGCCACGCCGGTGGTATCCGAGCCGCCCCGGCCCAGGGTGGTGATATTGCCGCGCTCGTCCACGCCCTGAAACCCGGCCACGACGGCTACGTAACCGGCATTCAGATCGCGTCGCAAGTTTTCTTCGTCGATGGAAAGAATCCGCGCCTTGGTAAACGCGTTGTCGGTCAAAATGCGCACTTGCGCGCCGGTGTAGCTCTTGGCTTTAAGGCCCATTTCCATCAGCGCCATGGAAAGCAGCGCAATGGTGACCTGCTCACCGGTGGCAACCAACACATCCATTTCACGCGGGTCGGGGTTGGACTGAATGCCCTTGGCTAAGCCGATGAGACGATTGGTCTCGCCCGACATGGCGGAGACCACGACCACGACTTGATGGCCTTGCGCTTTGAACCGGGCGACACGCTGGGCGACGTTTTTGATGCGCTCGGTCGTGCCGACCGAGGTGCCGCCGTATTTTTGTACGATCAGAGCCATGCATGTTCCAAAAAAGGATAAATTATACCGAAATTAAACATTATGCGGAATTGGCGGAAACGGCGATGAAGCTTCGTGCAAGCTGTCGATCTCATGACGATTTAGGTTTAAAGGATTTTTGTTCGCGAACGCGTTTAACGCTGCGCAGTAAAAAACCTGAAATGCCTGAAGCCATTGATTCATAGGGACGGCAACTTATGTGCTGGCTATGCTAAAATTAACAAAATAGTAATGAATCGAACCTGGCATTACATTTGCATGTCAAAGCCAT
>JANYAU010000131.1 GCA_025361165.1 Betaproteobacteria bacterium
CGACGTGGAGACCCTGGGCCACCAGATAAGGCTCGACTCCCAGATCCAGCAGGCGGAAGATCGATCCGATGCAGTTGGTCGTGTGGACCGTCGAGAACACCAGATGCCCGGTGATGGCGGCCTGCATCGCGATGCGCGCGGTTTCTGAATCGCGAATTTCACCAACGAGAATCGCATCCGGATCCTGCCGAAGCACCGATCGCAGCAACGCGGAAAATGTTTTGTCCTGCCCTTCATCCACCTGAATCTGCGTGACACCTTCCAACTGCACTTCGACCGGGTCTTCGATCGTCACGACGTTTTTGCGGGCCAGATCACTACTGCGAACCAGCGAATAAAGTGTGGTGGTTTTGCCTGAGCCGGTGGGGCCGGTCACGATCAGTATGCCCTCCGGCCGCGCCATCATCAGGCGCAGCGTGGCGAGGGTATCCGCCGCCAAGTCCATGCGTTCGAGCGGGATGATGGAACGTTCGCGATCCAAAATCCGCAGCACGATGTTCTCGCCATATATCGTCGGCTGGGTGGAAACGCGAAAATCGATGGGGCGGCCGGAAAGATTGAGTGAGAAGCGGCCGTCCTGCGCCGCGCGCGTTTCGGCGATGTTGACACCGCTCATCACTTTCAAGCGCACCGCGATGCTTGGCCAATACGTCTTGTGCAAACTGCGCACTTGCTCCAGCACGCCGTCGATGCGATAGCGGATGCGCAGAAAAGCGAATTCCGGTTCGAAGTGAATGTCTGAAGCGCCGTGTTTTACCGCATCCACCAGCAACGAGTTGACCAGCCGCACTACCGGCTGGGTGTATTCCGTTTCACCGCTCGGCGTTTGCAGACTTTGGTAATCGATCTCGCCGGTTTCGATTTCGCGCAGAATGCCGTCGACCGAGAGTTCATAACCGTAAAAGCGGTCGATATGTTCTTGCAGTTGCGCCAGGCCCGCGAGCACGGTCTTGATTTCGAGTTGCGCATCGATCATGGCACGCAACTGGTCGAGCGCGACGACATTGAACATGTCCGACATCGCCACCACCAGCATTTGCCGTTCGACATCAAGTGCGATCGGCAGCAGATTATGGCGGCGCGCAAATTCTTCCGGCACCAGGCGCATTGCTTCTACATCAGGAGCCACGCTGGCGAGATCCACGCTCTCTTGGCCGATGGTGTGGGCCACGATGTCGCGAATCATGGCTTCGGTGATGAAGCCCAGCAATACCATCTGCCGGCCCAGCGGTAGTTTGCTGCTCTCTTGCTCGATCAGCGCGATGCGCAGTTGGTCCTGCGTGATCAACCCTTGCTGAACCAGCAGATCGCCCAAGCGCAGTTTTTTTCGTTGTTCGGCCATTTTGAATACGTGTCTAAATAGTGATAACCCATCGCTTTGATGCGCGCTATACAAATCCCCCTATCCCCTTTTCCAAAGGGGGAACCTACTGCAAAGGCCTGCTAGAAGACTCCCCCTTTGGAAAAGGGGGTAGGGGGATTTTAAAAACTGCGTGAATCCGTAACCCCGTTTATTTTGCACCGCTTAACTGCTGAACGCGTGCTCTCACCTGCGCCACATCAAACGCCGCGCCACCCTTCGCTTGCGCCAGCCTGAGCGCGCGCTGGTAGTAATCCAACGCGGCGTGCGTCTGCTTGATGTGCTCCAGGCTGACCGCCAGGTTGAAGGCATAATCGGGAGAATCCGGCTCCAGTTGCTGTGCTTCAAAATAGGCGTTCTGTGCTTCATTCCACCGATTCCGCCCCGCATACACATTGCCCAGGCCCAAGTACAAAAACGCAGCGGGTTGTTGCGCAATGAGCGACTTGAATTTCGTTTCGGCCGCAGCCGGGTCGGCGCGCGCGATCATGCCCGTGAGGCTGGCTTGGGCAAAAGCGTTCTTGGGATCGGCATCCAAGGTTTTAAGATAGAACTGCACCGCGTCATCGCTGCGGCCTTGGCGTTGCGCAATCAGCGCAAGACCGAGCAACACATCGGGGTTGCGTGGTTCGAGCGCGTGCAGTTTTTCGTAAGCGCGGCGCGCTTCATCCAACCGGCCTTCTTGTAAGGACTGATACGCCGCCATGATGGCGTTGGCCGGGGAGGCGCTGCCACCGCTGATCTGGATACCATCATCTGGGTGGGCTACGCGCGGCGCATCGTCGCGGGCGGAAGGCGTTGTCTGCGGATGCGGCTTGCCGGACGGTGTTTGACGCGGCGGTGGCGTCGGCGCTATGGGTGTGGGAGGATTTACGCGGGGCACTTGCGGCGCGGCTTGTATTAGTGGCGGGAGTATTTCTACAGGACGAGTAGGCGTGGATTGCGTCGTCGGCGGTGGCGCGAGGGGTGGTTTAGGCAGGAACACCCAGGGCATAAAAATAGCGAGGTAAAAATAAATACCCATGCCCACAACGACGGCCGCCAAGGCGCCGAGCAAAAGTACCATACGGCGTTTTTCCGCAGCGGCCTGCTTTTCGAACATCAGATCGGCTGCTGCTTTGGCGGAGGCTGGCGGCGCGGAAGCGGTGGCTTGGCGTTGTTCCATCGGCTCGAGGCTGAGATGCGAGCCGCGGTCAGCTTGCTTGAGCGCCTTCAGCAGCAAGCTCATGGGCGGGCGTCTGACTTAGGCAAGTAGCGTTTATAAAACGACAACTCATCACTCGACAAGCTGGGGTTGGTGATAACGGTCGGGCGCAAGAAAATAACGAGTTCGGTTTGAGATGCTCGGCGATCGCGGGTGCCGAACAAAATATTGGTCACGGCGTTATCGGTGAGCCCAGGCAGGCCATCGCGATTTTTCGCGGTATCGTCTTGCATGAGTCCACCGAGTACGACCGTTTCGCCGCTGGTGACTTGCAGCACGGATTCCATTTCGCGTACTTGGATGATCGGAATCGTGTTGGTCACCCCCGCTTTCGCGAGGTCGGGGTTAGGATCTTTGGCTTCACCATTTTGGCGCGAGATGGTCGGCCGCACCACCAGCGTCACACGACCGCTGCCGTTAATCTGCGGCGTCACGGCCATGATGACGCCCACCGGCACCGTGTTAGCGGTGGTGGAATAAGTGGCGGGGGTAATGGTGCTGCCGGTAGTCGATCCTGGCGTCACCTGTACCGAGAAGTACACGAGGTTGTCCACCACTTTGAGCATCGAGGTTTGATTGTTGAGGACGAGCAGCTTCGGACTCGACAGCACACGGGTATCGCCAAAGGATTCGAGCAGCTTGATCGCGGCGCCGAAGTTGCTGTGTGCATTTTGGTAGGTGAGGGTTTGGAAACCGGTGAGGCTTCCAGCTAAATTAGTGGCGGATTTGAAATCGAACCCGGTACTCGTGCCTAAGGCCACCACGCGCGACCAGTCGATACCGGCGCGAAATTGATCTTTGAGCGTGACCTCGACGATGGTGGCTTCGATCAATACTTGGCGATCCGCAGCCGACATCACGCTATCCAGATATTGGCTCACCAACTTGTGTTGCGCTTCGGTGCCCATCACCAACACCGTGCCCGAGACGGGATTGACGATCACATCGTCCTTATTTTCGCCGAAGGGATTGGGTTGTCCCTGGCCGAACACGGTACTGAATAATTGTGGTGCGGCCTGGCCGGCACGGGCAACAGCGCTCGCTTGCTGCAAGCGTTCTTCGCGCGAGGTGCGAAGGGCTTCGACGCGGGCATTTCTATCCTCCGCAGACAAGCTGACCGAGCGCGTGGATTTTAAAATGTCGCGAATATTGGCGGTAAGCACGTCCCAAAATTCATTGTTGGAGGTGCTCGTCACCGTCGTGGTGGAGCTATTGTTGCTTGCGCCTGAGGTGCTTGCGGACGCCGCCGTGCCGGTAGTGGCGACTTGGGTCGCGACACCGATGCTGGAAGTGGTCTTGCGCGACAGGTTTACATAGTTGACCTGATAGGACTTCAAAAACGGCGTGTCCGGGGTGACGATCAGCGTATTGCCTTCCAGCCTATAGCGGATGTTCACTTGGTTGGCGATGCGGTCGAGAATGGCAGGCAGGGTTTCATTGATCGCGTTCAAGGTCACCACGCCTTGAATATTAGGATGCACATCGATGTTGAGTTTGGTATCGCGCGCCAATGAAAACAACAATTCTTTCACCGGTACTTCGGTTACCACCACGTTATAGGTAAGCGGTTTTGGCTGCACTCTGGGCGGTGGCAATTGCGTCGGCACTTGCACTGGTGCGGGGATGTCGTTTACGGCGTCGGCCTGGGGTTTTTGGCTGATATGGCCTTGCGAGGGAGGGAAGCGGACGACGTCACTCGCGCAACCGCCGAGTGCGAGCAGCGCACCCAAGAATGAATTCGTAAATGCAATGACAGAGGCTCGTTTCAAAGTAGTCCTTGGCGTTTATCGCGTTGCGCCGGTTTCGGCGCGCATGCCTTGCACAGTGCGCAAGTAGGGGCGCTGTGCGCGCAGCTTCGCCGGTAGTTTTTCGAGCGCCGCGTTAGCGCTCGCCCGATCCGGGTAGCTGCCGTAAATCACGCTATACGCGGGCTTGCCACTGGCCTTGGTACGGTACACAAAAACCTGCTCGATATCAACGAGTTTGCCTAGATCGACGAGGTAATTTTCGAGCCGCTTCGGGTCCAGCGCGCCGAGCAATTCGATATGGATGCCGATGGTTCCGGGTTTGGCGCTGGCTAGCCATTGTTCGGTTGCAGTGAGTCGCGCGCTGACGATGTCTTTAGCGGATACCGTTGCGACGGGTGCTGCAAGTGGCGCGGGCACCACGGGCGTAGGCTGTGCGGCCACCGGCGGCGCGGATTGCAGCGTAGGCAGCGGCGGCTTTTGCCATGCGGACAGCGCCATGCCAATGCCAATGCCCAACGCCAGCAAACCCAGCGCGCCGAGCCCGATGCCCCAGAGCTTGCGCGGAACAAAATCGATAAACTCGGCATCCTTCGCCGCCGCGAGCACATGGCGCGCGCTAATGTCGTGGGTGTGTTCGGTGTAGGCGGCGAGCAGCGCTTTATCGGCGATGATGTTGATGCGGCGCGTGAGTCCGAGCGAGGCGCGAGCAATTTCGCGCACCGCGCCGACGCTAAATACATCCGGGCCTTTGTACCCCGCTTGGCGCATGCGGAAATTGAGATAGGCGCGGATGTCCGTGGTGTTGAGCGGATCCAGGCGGAAGCTGTGCGTGATGCGCTCTTTGAGTTGGCGAATATTGGGGTCGGCGAGAATCTCGTCCAACTCCGGCTGGCCGAACAGCACGATCTGCAACAGCTTGTGATGCTGAGTTTCCAAGTTGGAAAGCAGGCGAATTTCTTCCAGCGTGGCAATCGGCGTGGCTTGCGCCTCTTCGACGAAAATCACGACTTGCTTGCCTTCCGCATGGCGCTGTACCAGGTGCTCTTGGAGTTGCTGCATCACCTGCAAGCGGCTCGCTTGCGGCGCGATCGTCAGGTGCAATTCAAAGGCGATGGCGTGCAATATCTCGCCGGGTTCGACGCTGGGATTGGCCAGATAAATAGTTTCCACCGTATCCGGCAGGCTCGACTCCAGCATGCGGCAGAGCATGGTCTTGCCGCTGCCGACTTCGCCGGTGACTTTGACGATGCCTTCGCCTTGGGTGATGGCGTACACCAGGGCGTCGAGAATCGGCCCGCGATTGCCGCCGGGAAAGAAAAACGCGGTGTTGGGAGTGATCTTGAAAGGCGGTTGGGCGAGGCCGAAGTGCTCGTTGTACACGCTTATTCTTCAGCGCCCGGTTGATACGCCTGCATGCGCGAATACAGTGTGGTGCGATTCACGCCGAGCATTTTCGCGGCTTGGCTCAAATTGCCGTGGGTGATTTTCAGCGCCGCTTCGACGTAGCTTTGTTCCCACTGTTTTAAGGTTTGGTCCAAGCTAAAGTTGGTTTGGCTTTGCAGATGCTTCTTTGCCATTTCTTCCAAGGCTTTGTTGTCGGTCGGCATTTCCAAGCCGTTGGGCGAATAAATTTCCGAATCCAGTTCGTCCTCTAACTGTTGTTGGGTGACGCTTTGGCCGCCGTATTTGGTCGTGAGCCGAATCACGATATTGCGCAATTCGCGCACATTGCCGGGGAAGTGATAGCCCAGCCAACGCGCGTTGGCGCTTTTATCGAACTCGAACGGCTTGGCGTTCACTTGCTTGGCGTAGAAGGCGCGGAAGTGCTGCAATAACCCGCTCTTATCTCCATTCAATTCACGCAGCGGCGGCACGCTTACGGTGAACACGCTTAAGCGGTGATACAGATCGGCGCGGAAACGGCTGGCGCGCACTTCCGCGCGCAAATCGCGATTGGTGGCGGCGACGATGCGCGCATTGCTGTGGCGCGTTTGGGTTTCGCCCACGCGCTGGAACTCGCCGTTCTCCAATACGCGCAATAACTTCGCTTGCAACTCGAACGGCAACTCACCGATTTCGTCCAGGAATAAGGTGCCATCGTTAGCGTCTTCGAAATAACCGGAGCGCGCGGTGTTGGCGCCGGTAAACGCGCCCTTGCTGTAGCCAAAGAGCGTCGGTTCCACCAGAGTGGGTGAGATCGCCGCGCAATTCAAGGCGAGGAAAGGTTTTTTGGCGCGGTTGCTCATGCGGTGCAAACAACTCGCGACGAGTTCTTTGCCGCTGCCGGATTCCCCTTCGATCAATACCGGGAAGGGCGAATCGGCGAATTGCGCGATTTGCTGGCGCAGCTTCAATACCGCCGGGCTATCGCCCACCAAGCCGCAACTCGTATCGCCCGCGGTTTCGGCGGATGCCGCCACTTCCGCATTGCGTGCGCGCAAGGCATTGGTTAGATGTTGCCGTAAGGTCTCGGGATCGCAAGGCTTGGCGATGAAATCGATTGCGCCCAAGGTGCGCGCATGACGCGCATTAATCTCATCGTTCTGGCCCGACAGCACCAAAATCTTGATGGTGGTGGAATAAGCGAGTAATTCGGAGATCAGGCGAAAACCTTCGTCCGGTAAATGTTGCAAGGGCGGCAAACCCAAATCCACCAAAGCGAGTTGCGGCGGGGTGGCTAGACTGGCAAGCACGGTTTGCGCCTTGGCGCGCGAATCCGCCACATGCACTTCGAAGTATTTATCGAGCACGAAACTTAAGGTGTCAGTGATGAGCGGGTCATCATCAATGATCAACAGGCTGGGCTTGTCTACGGATATCGCCATTTCTTATTACTCCCTTAGCGCGAACCGGTGTCGAAGAATTGACATTGTGCCAGAGATGGCGCTGGCATGCTATGACGGCTCAGAGTTTGACCGAGACAAACCCGTCTTTGTCCGTGATGCGCTCACTGTACCCACGGAAATACAAGCCGCGGGTTTTATCCCATTGCATCGGCCGGCCGGTATAAGGGTCGCGGAATTGGGAATCGGCGCTCTTGAGGAAGGCCAGGATTTCGGATTCTGGGATTTTCTGGGCGGCGATTTGAATTTGGAGCGAGACCAGGCGCAGCAAGCCGTCGGCATCGATGATGCGTCTCGGGTAGCTTGCGTAAGCTGTTGTTCCGATCCCGGCCAATATTTTTCCCATCGGGTTATATACCAAGTGTAGATATCCATCGCGCCAAGGGTTCAATCGTTCCAAGGCGGATTTTTCGGCGGACAAATATTGTTCGGTCGGGAGTTGGGATAAGTCGCGCCAGACGGACATTTCGTGATAATAATAATTTTCTGTGGCATTTTGTTTGTATACCAGCGGATATGACAAGCGCTCTAGAAGTGAAAACTTGTCGGCGGGTATCGAGCGCATCAAAGACACGGAAAATCGATATTCCCCCTCGATTGTCTTTCCAAGACTGCGTTCGGCAACAGTCATTGGCCGCGTAATTGCTAATAGTTGCGACTGATTTTTCTGCGCGAGTATTGGATACGCCAACACTGCATCGCTTACCAGTCGTGCCGAGCGCTCTAACCAGGCTATTCCTATCATTTTTGGTATCAGGCTACTGTCACCACTGAGTACCATTCGATAGAACCCAGTTTCAGTTTGGGTGCGGCGAATAAAACCCGAACTATCGCCATCTTGAAGCTGCGTGGCGCCTATTGCCTGATAAAGCGTGGTGGGCGGCGCTTTTGGGAAAACGGTGAGTAGCGGAAAGGGGCGGGTATTTTCAAATTGCTTAAATTCTAGTAGTCGCCCATATCGCCCCATTAGAATTCGATTTTGTGCGGCGAGCTTATCAATCGTTGGACGCTGTTCAATGTATTGCTTCAAACAAGGCTTCTGCCGCCAATCGCAAGCGATTAATTTTCCATCTATCGGTTTAAATTCATTTTGTTCATGACATTCGGGCGCGCTATTCGGGCTGCCAAGCAATGTACCAGCTTCAGCAATTTTAATTTGAGCGAGCACGCATTTTTTGCCTACCTCGATGGGGTTGTTTGAAGCTGCGGTATACATGCCTTCCCAATAAAAATACGCATTGTCATCGGCCTTCACTTTGGGCTGCGCATTCAAGATCGCCGCCGCGTCCGGATCCAGTTTTTCGTCGAACGCGTTAATACCGATGAAAAGCGCGAGCAATACGCCCAGCGTTATTCCCGCCCATTTTAAACATTTAAGAAAAATTTGCATACTGGAGGCGCTATCCGATGCAGGCCAGGTACGCTGCTTCTAGCGTGTCGGCCTGATAGTGCGCGCGGCACTCGGCAGGCGTGCCGGTGAAAGCCAGTTTGCCTTCGTGCAAGATCGCCATGCGGTCGCAGATTTCCTCTACGTCGGCCAGTACGTGGGAGCTGAAGAACACGGTCTTTCCCGCTTGTTTAAGTTCAGCCAGTTTGCGTTTGAGTAGCGCGCGTGCTTTGGGGTCGAGGCCGCTCATCGGTTCGTCCAGCACGAATAATTCCGCTTGGCTCAGGAAGCATGCTGCCAGTCCCAGTTTTTGCGTCATGCCTTTGGAGTAGCTGCGCGCCTGGCGGTCTAGGGCTTGCTTATCCAGATCGAGGGCAGTACACAGGGCGCGCGCGGCGTCCTCCGAATAGGGTAATTCACGTAGCGCCAGCATGTATTGCACGAAATCACGCCCGGTGAGGGAATGCGGCGGCAGGAAATTTTCCGGCAGAAAGGCCAGCGGCCGGCGGGCGCGGGTTTCGGTATGGGGCGTGCCTAAGATGCGGATTGCGCCGCCGTCGATATCGCAAAAATCGAGCAGGCATTTGATCAGCGTGGTCTTGCCTGCACCGTTCATACCCACCAGGCCGAAGCATTCGCCGCGCTGTATGGTGAGGCTTAGCGGCTGCAATACGCGCAACTTGCCGTAGTGTTTGGCAAGCTGTTGGATGTCGAGCGCGGGCGGGAGCGTCTGGCTATGCATGATTGTCTTGCATCATCCTAGAAAAACTATTGAACCACAGAGTACACGGAGGAAAAGCAAAACCATTTATACCGCAAAGGACGCAAAGGTACGCAAAGGAAAATCAAGAACGGATTTACTTCGCGTACCTTTGCGTCCTTCGCGGTTCAAGCGCTTTGAAACTCCGTGTCCTCTGTGTACTCCGTGGTGAAACGCCGTTTATAGCATCATAGCAGGCACGGCTATTTCACCGAAGCGAGCGCGGCATGGGCGTCGAATTTGGGCTGCCACGCCAATGTCTGCTTTGCCAGGCTGCAATCCAGCGTCAGGGTGTGGCGGATGCCGTCGAGCCACGCTGGTTCGCCGCCAAAACCGGTGAGGCGCCATGCGACATTCAGCGCTAATTTGGCGGTACCGAAGGCCATGGGAAGCGGATGCGGGTGGCGTTGCGCGATAGCTTCTTTAAAGCTGTAATCGCCAGGTGCCGCCAAGTTAAGCGGCCCGCTCGCCGGACTAAATAAGCTAGCGATAATCGCATCCGCCACATCGTCTTCATGCACGCATTGCATGCGCGGTTGCGGCTCGGGCAGGGCGATATAACACGGCTGGCGCAGCAGTTTGACCAGCAGCGGCTGGCAATGCGGGCCGAGAATAATGTGCGGGCGTAACCGCAGCGCTTGCGGATATTGTTGCGCCAGCCAGGCTTCCACTTCCGCTTTGTGTTGGCCGTAGAGAAAACCAGGTAAAGGCCGCATGGGCGCGGCCTCACTCAAGGCTTCGCCGTCGCCATACACCGCTGCGCTGGAGAGATGCACCAGTCGCGCAACCCCGGCTTTGTGTGCTGCCGCGAAAATATTTTGCGTGCCCTGTACATTGATGTTGCGCATGGTTAGCGCATTCATCTTGCCGCGCAGTACGACGAAGGCGAGGTGTACCAATGCATCGCAGTCTTGCATGAGGGTGGCGATTTCGGGGCTGCGGATATCGGCGATATGGTGGGTGAATTTGGGGTGCGCGAAGCGGCTTGCTTGCAGGTCGATGCCGGTGATGGCGCCGATAGCGGGATGGGCGCACAGCTTGGGCAAAAGTGCTTGCGCGAGATGCGAGGATGAACCACTGACAAAAATACGCATGGGGAGTGGGCGAGGCGTGCCTCGCCCCTACGCCTTTGAATCTTGCAGCGCTGGCATGACTTCTTCCGCAATGCATTGCATGGATTCGCGCACGATCTCGGTGGATACAGCGCCGGCGCCTATCGCCAGCAGTAAATGCGTGACGCCGGCTGCGCGGTACTTCGCCAATTCCGCAATGCATTCAGCAGGCGAGCCGGCCACGGCCATGCCGAAGGTTTGCAACAGTCCTAAATTCACGCCGAGCGCGAGCAGGTGGCGGAATTTTCCCAGCTCGCGAAAGTGTTCGTAACTGGGATAGAGCTTCTCCAGCACCGGCAGTGTGGTTTGATACAGCGCCTTATAAAACCATTCAAATGCAGGCTGGGCTAATTGCTTGGCGCGCTTGCCGTCGGGCAAACACAATATGCCGAGGGTCATGCCGACGCGGGGTAGCGTGGCGTTGTTCCATGCGGCTTGGTAGCGCTGAATATCCGCGTGCGTCATGAACCAAGGCTTGAATGGCCCAGCCAGCACGCCTAAGCCTTGGTGCGCGCTCCATTCGAAAGTTTCCGGGCTCACCGCCGCGCTCCATAGCGGCGGGTGCGGCTGCTGCACGACATGCGGCAAGATATCCACGTTCTCTAGCGTCGTATGTTGTCCCTGATAGCTGACGGGTCGGCGCGTAAAACTCAAGCGCAATATCTCCAGCGCTTCTTGGGTGAGGCTACGGCTGTGTTCCATGTTCACGCCCAAGGCTTGGTATTCCCGCGGCGAGAAACCGCGCCCCAGGCCGACTTCCAAGCGGCCTTGAGATACCACATCCAGCATCGCCACCCGCTCCGCGAGATGCACGGGGTGATGATACGGCGCGGGAATCACGCCCAAGCCTAGGCGCAGGCGCTGCGTGCGCTGCGTGGCGGCGGCGAGCAAAATTTCCGGTTTAGAGCAGTGCGAATAGCCGCGCATGAAATGGTGTTCCACCAGCCAAGCGCAGCCGAAGCCGAGGCTATCGGCCAAGGCGATTTCATCCAGCCAATCCGCAACCGCTTGGGATTCGGTGCGCGCAAGCTGCGGCGGCATGGGGAGTTCAAAGAAAAGATCGATACGCATGGAAGCAGTGGAGAGGGTGAACCGCTATAATGCCAGCCCATGCACACCACGCCAACTTACCGCTGCTATCTCGGCGCCATCGGCTGGGACCACCCCGCCTGGCTGGGCGCGTTTTACCCGGAGGATATGCCGCCGGAGTGGCGCTTGAGCTATTACAACACCGGGTTCGAGTGCGTGTATCTGCCGTATGCACTGTGGAGCAAAACGCCGCTGGAAACCCTGGCGGCGTGGCGCGAGGAGACGTTGGAGCGTTTTCGTTTCCTGCTTGAGCCGACGGCGGCGGCATCCAGCGCAGATAAGGAGCGCATTGCCGCATTGGGAGAGAAGGCGCTTACCGCCACTCCGCATGCTGGCCCGGCCATTATCTGGCTCGAGCCCGGCGCAGACTTGAAGCAGCTCGCCCAAACGCTGCAAGCGCAGATCGCCCCGCCGCCGGTGTTCCTGGTGTCGGTGAGCGGTGATTATGCGCAGTTGGACCAAGCCCGCACCTTGCTTGATGTGTTGGGATATTAGCGGCGTGTGGTTTTAATAGCGCGGCGTTCAGGTTAAAATGCGCCGTCTCGCATAACGCTAATACTGCATGCCTTCCGAAAACCTTGTCGAAATCCGCGACCTTAACTTCACCTATGACGTGCGTCCGGTGTTGCAGGGCATCAATATGGATATTCCGCGCGGCAAAGTGGTGGCGATCATGGGCCTTTCCGGTTGCGGCAAGACCACGCTGTTGCGCTTGATTGGTGGCCAGCTAAAGCCTAGTCAAGGAGCAGCGAAAGTCGCCGGACAAACGGTGCATGAGCTTGACTCCGATGCGTTGTATCGCATGCGCCGCCGCATGGGCATGCTGTTTCAATTCGGCGCTTTGTTTACCGATATATCGGTGTTCGACAATGTGGCGTTTCAAATGCGCGAGCATACGGATCTGCCGGAGTCGCTGATACGCGATTTGGTGTTGTTGAAATTAGAAGCAGTGGGTTTGCGCGGCGCACATGATTTAATGCCGGCGGAGCTTTCGGGCGGCATGGCGCGGCGTGTGGCCTTGGCGCGCGCCATTGCTTTAGACCCGATGCTGATAATGTATGACGAACCCTTCGCCGGGCTGGATACGATCTCGCTGGGGGTGATTGGAAATTTAATTCGCCATCTGAATGATGCTTTAGGCGCCACTTCGATTGTGGTGACGCATGATATACAGGAGTCTTTGAAAATCGTGGATTATGTGTATTTCATGTCCGAAGGGCGGGTGATTGCGCAAGGCACGCCGGCGGAAATTCGCGCCGTCGATACCGGTTTTGTGCGCCAATTCGTGCATGGCGAAATCGATGGTCCGATGCCGTTCCATTATCCGGGCGCGACCTATGCCGCGGATCTGGCGTTGGAGGCGGTCCATGCTTGAGCGTGGTCTCGCCGCGATACGCGGCACCGGCCATCGTGTGGTAAACGCGATTTGGCGCATGGGATACGCGAGCCGGTTTTTTTTCGCGGTGCTGACGCATTCGGGGATGAGCTTTCGCCGCTTTTACCTGACCGTCAAAGAGATTTATTTCGCCGGCGTATTGTCGCTCATCATCATTTTGGTGTCGGGGTTGTTCGTGGGCATGGTGCTCGGGCTGCAAGGCTATGAGACGCTGCAAAAATATGGTTCCGAGTCGGCCCTGGGCACCCTGGTCGCGTTATCCCTGGTACGCGAATTGGGGCCGGTGCTGGCGGCGCTATTGTTCGCAAGCCGTGCCGGTTCCGCGATTACCGCCGAGATCGGTCTGATGAAAGCGACCGAACAAATCACCGCGATGGAAATGATGGCGGTGAATCCCATCGCGCGCGTGGTGGCGCCGCGCTTTTGGGGCGGGGTAATTTCGATGCCCTTGTTGGCGGCGATGTTCTCTGCCATGGGCGTGTTCGGTGGCTATTTGGTCGGGGTGGTGATGATTGGCGTGGATGACGGCCAATTTTGGTCGCAAATGCAGTCGGCGGTCGATTTTCGCCGCGATGTGCTCAACGGCGTGATCAAGAGCGGTGTGTTCGGTGTCGCAGTGACCGCAATCGCCTTGTTCGAAGGCTATGACGCCCCGCCCACGGCAGAAGGCGTATCGCGGGCCACGACGCGCACTGTGGTGACGTCGTCTCTGGCGGTGTTGGTGCTGGATTTTCTTTTGACCGCTTTTATGTTTCGGGGGATTTAGACCTGATGGAACGTACTACTTTAGACTTGTGGGTGGGCTTATTCGTGGTGGCAGGGCTGGCGGCCGTGCTGGTACTGGCGATGAAGGTGGGAAACTTAAGTACCTTTAATATGTCTGAGTCGTATATCTTGCAAGCCGACTTCGATAATATTGGCGGCCTCAAAGCACGCGCACCGGTAAAAAGTGCGGGCGTGGTGGTGGGGCGGGTGACAGCGATCACCTTTGATAACGCCACTTACCGCGCACGGGTGTCGATGGTGATCGACAAGCGCTATAAATTCCCGAAAGATACTTTTGGCAAAATCTTGACGGCCGGCTTGCTCGGTGAACAGTACCTCGGTCTGGATCCAGGCGGCGATGAGGTGATGCTCAAGGGTGGCGACAAGATCGCCAAGACCCAATCGGCGGTAGTGCTGGAGAGCTTGATTAGTTCGTTTATGTATAACAAGGCGGCAGAGGGCGACGCCAACGCCAAGAAACCGTGACCGTCACCTAATTCACTTTATTAGAGAGCGCATGATGAATATGAAACAATTTTTCGCCGGTCTGATGATGCTGTTGCTGAGTTCGCTCGTGTTCGCAGCTGATGTCACTCCCCCTGACGAGTTGGTCAAAGCCAACGCCACAGAAGTGCTGGAGATTATCAAGAAAGATAAAGATATTCAGGCCGGCAACAAAAAGAAGATCAAGGAATTGGTGGAAGCCAAGGTGCTGCCGCATTTCGATTTCACCCGCATGACGCGGCTTGCAGTGGGACGTTTCTGGAACCAAGCGACCCCAGTGCAACAACAAGCCTTGGTGAACGAATTTCGCTCGCTCCTGGTACGCACCTATTCGGCTTCTCTTAGCACTTACCGGGATCAGAGGATCGATTATAAGCCGCTCAAGATGAGTCCAGCCGACATCGACGTGGTGGTGAAAACGGTGGTGCATCAGTCGAACGGCGGTCAATCCATTCCCATCGATTACAGCCTGGCCAAGACCGCGGATGGCTGGAAGGTTTACGACATCGTGGTGGATGGCGTCAGTTTAGTCGTGAATTACCGATCTTCGTTCGCGCACGAAATTCAACAAGGTGGTATAGATCAGTTGGTTCACACCTTGCAAGCGAAGAATAACGGCGCTGCTCCCGATACCAAGAAAAATTAAGATGCTGACGCGCGAAGGCGATCAACTCAAGGTTGCCGGCCCTCTCAATATCGAAAGCGTGCCGGCGCTGCTGACGCAGAGTAGCGGTATGTTGAGTGGCGTTGCGGTGGTGGATTTGGCTGGCGTGACCGAGATCGATTCCGCCGCGGTTAGCTTGCTCTTGGAATGGCGGCGCCAAGCGCAAAACCCCACCTTGCGCTTCGCCCAACTGCCGGCTGCGCTCAAAAGTCTCGCCGATTTATATGGCGTGACCGATTTAATTCCGCAATAAGTCCGGGCTGACCTTACCCCTTATCTCCTGACCGCGTAGATTCTTCGGCATAGACTACCCGTTGCGTGCCAGGCTAGATATTGTCCTGGCTACTTGTTTGGCCGTATCATGGCGCACTGCGCAAATCTCATAAAACCCGTTGCAAATTACGTCATTAGGACACTCATGGTCACTCCCGAACAAGTAAAACGTTATATCGAAGACGGCCTGCCCTGCGACCACTTAGAAGTAAGCGGCGACGGCCAGCATTTCGAAGCCGTCATCGTCAGCGCAGAATTTAGCGGCAAGAATATGGTGCAGCAGCACCAACGCGTGTATCAGGCGCTGGGCGACCGCATGCATGCAGAAATCCACGCTTTGTCGATGAAGACCTTCAGCCCTGAAGATTGGGCGAAGCGCTAGGCTTTTGCCAGAATTCATCCTGGTTTTGCCACCCATTCAAATAAGAGGGCCGGTAGGCTGTGGGCATGTCAGCCTTTCAGCCCAACTTGCACATAGTATCGATGGATAAACTCCTGATTCAAGGCGGCGTGCCGCTATCTGGCGAAATTCGCATCTCCGGCGCTAAGAACGCGGCGCTGCCGATACTCTGCGCCGGTTTGCTCACCGAGAGCACGCTTACGCTGACCAACGTGCCGCATTTACACGATGTCACCACCATGCTCAAACTGCTTGGACAGATGGGCGTGCAGGTGTCGCTGGACGAGAAAAACGGCTTATCGCTTGGCGGCGGCAATATTCATAATCCCCTCGCGCCGTATGAAATGGTGAAGACCATGCGCGCCTCGATCTTGGTGCTGGGGCCGCTGCTGGCGCGCTGCGGCGAAGCGCGCGTATCGCTGCCGGGCGGTTGCGCCATCGGTTCGCGCCCGGTCGATCTGCATATCAAAGGCCTGCAAGCCATGGGCGCGGAAATCGACATCGAACACGGCTACATCGTGGCGCACGCCAAGCGCCTCAAGGGCGCGCGCATTTTCATGGATCTGGTGTCGGTTACCGGCACGGAGAATTTGATGATGGCGGCGGCGCTGGCGGACGGCGTAACCGTCATCGAAAACGCTGCGCGCGAGCCAGAGGTGGTGGATCTCGCGGTGTGTTTAAATGCCATGGGCGCGCGGGTCGAAGGCGCGGGCGGCGATATCATCACCATCCACGGCGTGGAAAAATTGCACGGGGCAAGCCATCATGTGATTCCGGATCGCATCGAAACCGGCACTTACTTGGTGGCCGCCGCCGCATGCGGCGGGCGCGTCAAAGTGAAAGACACCCGCCACGACACCCTTGATGCCGTGCTGGAAAAACTGCGCGAAGCGGGCGCTCACATTACTTTAGGCGAAGATTGGGTGGAGATCGAGCGCAGCGGCCCGCTCAAAGCGGTGAATATCCGTACCGCACCGCATCCGGCTTTTCCCACCGATATGCAAGCGCAGTTCATGGCCTTGAATTGCATCGCCGACGGCAGCGCCACCATTATCGAGACCATTTTCGAAAACCGCTTCATGCATGTGCAAGAGCTAATCCGCCTCGGCGCGAGCATTGAAACCCAAGGCAATACCGCCGTGGTGCGCGGCGTGCCGCGGCTGGATGGCGCGATTGTGATGGCCACTGACTTGCGCGCCTCCGCCAGCCTGGTCATCGCCGGTTTAGTCGCGCAAGGCGAAACCACGGTCGAGCGTATTTATCACATCGACCGCGGTTACGAATGCATCGAGGAAAAGCTGTCGCAACTCGGCGCGCGGATTAAGCGGGTGCATTGACTAAGAGGGTGGTCGTCGGGCTATCTGGCGCGTGACAAGCGCATTCCGCCATACTAAAATGGTATCGATTGCTATCGATGGGGGTTTTGGTATGGATACGGTTACTGTTTCACCTAAATTTCAAGTGGTCATTCCTGTGGCGATTCGGGCTGCACTCGGCTTGCGGCCAGGCCAAAAGCTGCGAGCCATTCAGCTGGGCGACCGGATCGAACTGGTTCTGGTGCGCCCAACCAAAGATGCACGCGGGTTTCTGAAAGG
>JANYAU010000010.1 GCA_025361165.1 Betaproteobacteria bacterium
AGACCGAGGAAGTGCTGCGGGAAAAAGAGCACGTTGACCGACACCGCCGACAGCCAGAAGTGCCACTTGGCAAGCGTCATCGGCAGCATGTGGCCGGTCCACTTCGTCAGCCAGTAGTAGACGCCGGCCATGATCGCGAACACCGCGCCCGGCACCAGTACGTAATGAAAGTGCGCCACCACGAAGTAGGTGTCCTGGTACTGGTAGTCGGCCGGCGCGATCGCGAGCATCAGCCCAGAGAAGCTGCCGATCGTGAACAGGAACAGGAACGCGAGCGCGAACAGCATCGGCGGCTCGAACGACAGCGAGCCCCTCCACATCGTCATGGTCCAGTTGAACACCTTAACGCCGGTCGGCACGGCGATCAGCATGGTGCTCATCATGAAGAACATCTGACCGGCGAGCGGCATGCCGACCGTGAACATATGGTGCGCCCAGACGATGAAGGACAAGATCGCGATCGACGATGTCGCGTACACCATCGACGCATAGCCGAACAAGGGCTTGCGCGCGAAGGCCGGGATGACCTGCGAGACAATACCGAACGCTGGCAGAATCATGATGTACACCTCGGGGTGGCCGAAGAACCAGAAGATGTGCTGGAACATCACGGGATCGCCGCCGCCAGCCGCATTAAAGAAGTGTGTACCGAAATGACGGTCAGTGAGCAGCATAGTCACCGCGCCCGCCAGCACCGGCATCACCGATCAAAAGATAGGCGGTGATCAACCAAGTCCACACAAACAGTGGCATTTTCATCAGCGTCATGCCAGGTGCGCGCATATTGAGAATCGTGGTGACAATGTTGATGGCGCCCATGATCGAGGAGATACCCAGAATATGGATCGCAAAGATCGCCATATCTTGGGAAATACCCCCTTGCAGGGATAAAGGCGGATACATCGTCCAACCACCGGCCGGTGCGCCACCCGGCACGAAGAACGAACCAATCAGCAAGCTGGCCGCTACCGGCAACAACCAGAAGCTCCAGTTATTCATACGCGGAAACGCCATGTCGGGCGCACCGATCATCATCGGCACTTGCCAGTTGGCAAAGCCGACGAAACCCGGCATGATCGCGCCAAAAATCATGATCAGACCATGCATCGTGGTGAGCTGATTAAAGAACTCCGGCTGCACGATTTGCAAACCGGGCTCGAACAGTTCAGCGCGGATCAAAAGCGCGAGCGTGCCCCCCGTCAAAAACATAATGAAACTAAACCACAAGTACAGCGTACCGATGTCCTTGTGATTGGTGGTGGTGATCCAGCGCATTAAACCGGTCGGATGACCGTGGTCGTGCCCATGATCGTGTGCGTGTGTCGCTTCCATTGTCGGCTCCTAAGATTATTTCCGTAATGCTTTAATTTCGGCGGGTTGGACCGCATCGCCTGTCTTGTTACCCAGCGCGTTGCGTTCGTAGGTAATTACCGAGGCAATATCCACATCGTTCAGCACCTTGGCCCACGCGGCCATCGCCGGATTTTTCTTGCCGCCATTCATGACGATATCGATATGCGCTGCCTTCGGACCGGTCGCCACGGGAGAACCCGTCAGCGCCGGAAACACCGGTGGCATACCGGCGCCCGTCGGTTGATGACAGGCAGCACAGTTGGCTGCATACACTTTCTCACCGTGCGCTTTTAACTCATCCACACTGTAGGTCTTGTTGGGGTCTAGCGCGACAGCCACTTTGGTGGCTTTCTGCTCGGCTATCCACTTGGCGTAATCTTCTTGCGATTTTACTTCAACCACAACTGGCATGAAGCCATGATCTTTACCGCACAATTCGGAACATTGACCACGGTAAGTGCCGGGTGTTTCTGCTCTGAACCAAGCATCTTTGATATACCCGGGAATCGCGTCTTGTTTGATGCCAAAAGCCGGCACCGACCACGAATGGATCACATCGTTTGCGGTAATCAGCATGCGCACTTTTTTGCCAACCGGCACGACCAGAGGGTGGTCGACTTCAAGCAAATAGTGTTCGCCTTTGGTTTGCTTATTCTCGATCTGCTCGCGCGGAGTAGACAAGGTGGAAAGGAATTTGATGCCCTCGGCTGGATAGTCGTATTCCCATTTCCACTGATAGCCGGTGACCTTGACCGTCATATCCGGGTTACTCGTATCGCGCATATCCAAGATACCCTTGGAAGCAGGAATGGCCATCGCAATCAATATGGCAAAGGGGATAACCGTCCAAATGATTTCGACCTGGGTGTTCTCATGGAAATTTGCCGCTTTATGACCAGCCGCTTTGCGGTGTTTCCATATGGCGTAAAACATAAAACCAAACACCACAACAAAAATCGCCACGCACACCCACATAATGAGGACGTGCAAACCGTAAATTTCACGCGCTACTGCGGTTTGCGGCGTTTGCAGGTTGTATTTCGAATCCTCCGCCCACACGGCCATGGACATCAGGGCCATCATCGCGCCCGATCCCATACTCCTCAACTTGCTTATCATTAGCTACCCCTCGAGATGGTTAAACCTAAAATTCCAATTCCAGAAAAATTTTAGCGACTTAACTGAATTCGCAATTCTTTCGCCAGCGCTTGGCGCTGTGTGCTATTTAAATATCGGCCCAATTCCAACTGCCGACCATGCGAGCGCAACGCTAAGTGGCACTCTCCGTGCGCGGCGGGTTCCAACACGACTCGCGCCCAGCAACGGTTGAATTCATGGCGAGACATTCGCTCCGCGCTTCGGCATTCCACCGTCAGGCAATCGCCCTGTATCGTTATTTTTTCATAGTCTTGCGCGTGGCGCGCGACATGCCGGAACGCCCACGCCAAGACGCCAATCTCCAAGCCGGCAAAAGGCAATATCGGCCACGCACCCATCCACGCAAAAACCAGCGCAATTCCAAACGTAAGCGAGGCGATCAAGCACAGGAAAAGAAACCGGCTTGCGGGTGACAACGAGCAATTGGGGCGGGCAATGATGATGAAATCTGCCAGCGATTCTGCGTTGCTGCCTTCCATCCTGCGGATACTGCCTT
>JANYAU010000026.1 GCA_025361165.1 Betaproteobacteria bacterium
TGACTTGCATAGTTATGCCGTCCCCTTTAGGCCGTTATCAGGCCGTTATTAGGCGATAGTCACGCCGAGGTTTGTGCCCATTTGATACCAGTGCCCGTTATAGGCCTGAATAACAAACGAGTTTGGCAACGTACCGCTGAACGTGGCAGTACCGCTCGATCCCTTGGCGTTGAACCCGTCAACTCCCGAAGTGATCACGTGAGCAAAGGCTGTAGTACTGTTGATATACAGTGTCAGCCCGTCGTCCACGAGCGCGGTCGGTGCAGCGATCGTGTAAGCGCCGATGCTGCCCTTGGTCAACTGTACCGATCCGTTTTTGATGGTGATGGCGCCGTTAGCGGCAAGGACTTGCGGCTGCCCGGTTCCTGAAGGGGCGTTCGCGCTGCCCTTTACGACATACCAGGCACCGTCTGCCGACTCCAGCCTGATCGAGTCGCCAATCAGTGGCGACATGGTGAGCACCAACGCAGTGCCTACACCGTTATATCCAGGTGCCAGAGTGGTGATGGTGTGCTGTGCCGCAAACTCGCTGACGATGGTCAGGCGCTGGCCGGTGTAGTAAGGTACTTGCAGCGTTGCAGCAATCAAACCTGTGGTCAGGCGCACCACCCCAGAAATGATGGTGATAGCACCGCTAGCGGCCAGTGCCTGAGTATCTTCGAGAACATCCGCCGCAACCGGCTTACCAGCGACGGTGAACGTGTTTGCGTTAGCTGTGAAATTCGGCATATTCTTAGTTCCTTTAGGCGCTCTTTAGGCGCAAGATAGCGCACTAATTGCGCTCAGGCGTAGGTGACGTTTGCCGTACCCGAGGCCCACCATTGACCGTTTCGGGAATTGAGCTGCATACCGTTGTCGACAGCAGCAGCAAACGTAGCCGTGCCGCTGCTGTTCTTGCCGTTGAATCCGATCGGGCAGGTGAAAACATGAGCAAAAGCGGTTTCGCTGATGATAGTAATCACCTGGCCATCGATGTCAGGGGCTGCTATCGTATAGGCGCCGGCACTGGTTGCCGTGATATGCACATTGCCGGACTTCATTGTTACCCGATCCGCTGCCAACGACAGCACCTGGATCGGCTTGATGTGCGCAAAAGGCAGCCCGTCGTGGGCCACCTGTGTTGCGGTTGAGGGCGTACTGAAATTTGCTGGCATAGTCAGTCCCCCTTATTACTTGATAACGACAGCGTACGAAGCAGAAGCTGCCTGCGTGGCATCACGGTTTTGCAGACCAACTCGCAAGGTGAGCGTCATGCCGTTGCTCTGCGATGGTACATCCCGGAAGAATTCCATGGTGATCTGCCGTTTGAAACCGATAACCCACTGGTCAGGCCGAACGAGCAAAATACGCCCGTATTTGTTGTTGGCTGGCGTCACGCTATCGATGTAGCCAGTCACATCCGCCGGTAGGATTTGTCCGGACCGTGCGATCTTCACACCCCACGCTTCCATCACCTTACCGTTCAGAATGGTTGCCGGATTGGCCACGTCAGGCGTTTTGAAGATGGGCAGCCGATCCGAGGCCAGCCCGGTGTACGGGTCAACCACAAACAACAGCTTGGAAGGATCACTGCCGGTGATACCGTTGTTGTTCAACAGCGCAAACAGCAGCTGGTAATCGAGTTCCGACAACCCGCTTGACTGCCGGGCATTTAAGCCAGCGTTGCCGTAAATACCAGCTTTGAGCATACCGTCAGCCACGGTGAAGTTGGTCACGTCCGTTGCCGACAGCGTACCGTTTTTGTAGTTGATGTTCGTCGTACCGGTTGCAGTGTCCCCGTTGAACACCACGTTTTCAATCTGTTCCTGCGCTTCGAGATTGGCCTTACGGTTCAATTCCGCAGCCATCGGAACAATAGAGTCCTCTTCAACCAGAACCGAGTAATAGACCAGCGCGCCAAGGGTACGAACCGTCAGCGTGGCCGAGCTCGTGCCGGCTTTGCTGGGCGGTATGTTGATCTTGGGCCGACCTGACACGTCAATGTCAATCGTTTCCGGAACGCGGTACCACGAGAAATCGGCGCC
>JANYAU010000030.1 GCA_025361165.1 Betaproteobacteria bacterium
GGCACGGGTAATGCCGTGGCGCACTGCACCGGCTTGACCCGATTCACCGCCGCCGAGCACGTTCACTTTAATGTCGAACTTGGCTTGGTTGTCGGTGAGCACGAGCGGCTGGCGCACAATCATACGGCCGGTTTCGCGCGCGAAATAGTCATCCACCGGCTTATCGTTGACGATAATGTCGCCCTTGCCAGGCTTCAGAAAAACGCGGGCTATCGAGCTTTTGCGCCGGCCTGTGCCGTAATACCAAGTTCCAATCATGAGCGTTCCTTAAATTTCCAGCACTTGAGGTTGTTGCGCGATATGCGGATGATCCGTACCGGCATAGACCTTCAGCTTCTTGATCATGGCATAGCCTAGCGGGCCTTTGGGCAACATCCCCTTGACCGCTTTCTCGAGAATACGCTCGGGATGCTTGGCTTGCAGTTTAGTGAAATTGGTCGTGTAAATACCGCCGGGATAGCCGGAGTGGCGGTGATACAACTTGTCCTCGGCTTTATTGCCGGTGACGCGAATTTTTTCGACATTGACCACGACGATATAATCACCCGTATCCATATGCGGGGTGAAAATCGTTTTATGTTTGCCACGCAAACGGTGGGCGATCTGGGTAGCCACGCGACCCAACACCTTGTCGGCGGCATCCACGATAAACCAATCGCGGCGAATGTCTTGCGGTTTTGCGGAGTACGTTCCCATCCAGGATCCAATTGCTGAAATTGCGAAAGCCGTGAACTATATAGGATTTACCGCCTTGCTGTCAAATCCCAGCGGCTCTAAACGGAGAGCCGAGCGGTTCAATCCCGCCAGACCACAACGCGCATAGCCTAAAACAGTTGCCATAAACCTCACCCGGCCACGTTAAAATCCAACATCACCCACTCTCCCTTTGCTTGCCATGAATCCACATACGAGCTGGCTGCTCACTAATCTCGCTGCTAGCGTCCTGCTGCCGCCGTTTAACCTCCTTATCTTAGGCGCGGTGGGTTTCCTGCTTCTAAAGCGCAAACCCAAGCTAGGAAAAAGCCTCGTCGCAGCCAGCCTGGTGCTGCTCTACACGCTCTCTACACCCGTAGTCGCAGATTATCTGATGGGCTTACTGGAAAAAAACATCCACCCGCTGCGGATGGAAGACACCCGCGGCGCTGGCGCAATCATCATACTCGGCGGCGGAATTTATCACGATGCGCCGGAATATCATGATCGTGACGTGGTCAGCAGCCTCACCTTAGAACGATTGCAATATGGCGCCTATTTACATCGCCAAACCGGCTTGCCTATTCTGGTGACCGGCGGTAACCCCGAGAGCGGAACGCCTGAAGCGATTGCAATGCTAAAAACGCTACAAGATGAATTTGGCGTACCGGTAAAGTGGGTAGAGGACCGCTCGTTTAACACCGCACAAAATGCGCAATTCAGCGCGGTAATTCTCAAAGCGCAAGGCATTCGCAAAGTGTTGGTCGTCAGCCACGCATGGCACTTGCCCCGCGCCCGCCTCGCGTTCGAAAAAGCTGGATTGGAAATGATTGCCGCGCCCACCCGCTTCGCGCATGCGTCCAAAAACAAAGCCGCCGATCCCATCCTCAAGCTCTTGCCGCAACCGCGTGCGCTGCAAAAAAGCTATTACGCCCTGCATGAGGGCATCGGCTTGCTCTGGTATCGTTGGGTTTACTGAAGTTTTCCGCAAGCTGGCCTTGCATGTTTAAAATACCAGCTATCGACACACTGCACAGGGTAAGCGTATGCGCGCAACGATCAAGTGGCTAGACAATGTCAGCTTCGTAGGAGAAACCGAAACCAGCCACGCCATCGTGATGGATGGCGCACCGGATGCAGGTGGCCGAAATATCGGGCCGCGGCCGATGGAAGTGGTGCTAATCGGCACCGGCGGCTGCACCGCATTCGATGTCGTCCACATTCTCAAGAAAGCGCGGCAAGCGGTAAGCGATTGTGTGGTGGAACTAGAAGCCGAACGCGCCGATACGGACCCCAAAGTCTTCACCAAGATTCACATGCATTTCGTCGTGACCGGCAAAGCGTTGAAACCCGAGCAAGTGGAACGTGCGATTAAACTCTCAGCGGAAAAATATTGCTCGGCCTCCATCATGCTCGGCAAAACGGCGGCCATCACGCATGATTTTGAAATTCAGGAAACCGATTGAGTCGGCAAGGCTAAGCGCTAGATTTATACCCAATACGCAGTGCGCGTCATCGCCTTCGACATCAGCGCCATCAAACGCTGAATCGGCACCGGTAGTTTCGCACCACCATGCGCTATTGCAGTCTCGGCATGACGCGCCTCGTCTTCCTGCATTTGCGCGACCACCGCGCGGCTCTTGGAATCGGCCTCTGGCAGCGTATCCAGATGGCCGCCCAGATGCGCTTCGACTTGGCGCTCGGTTTCGGCTAGAAAACCCAGACTCCACTTATCGCCCAACGCCCCCGCTGCCATGCCCAGCGCGAGCGAGCTGGCGTACCACACCGGGTTCAACAGACTCTTGCGCCCGCCCAGCGCGTGAATGCGCGATTCGCACCAGGCCAGGTGCTCGGTTTCCTCGCGCGCCGCGTGTTCCAGCGCGGCCCTGGCCACCGGGTCACGCGCGGTCAACGCCTGCCCCTGATACAGCGCCTGCGCACACACTTCCCCCACATGGTTCACCCGCATCAAACCTGCCGCGTGTTTTTTCTCCGCCGCACCCAGTTCCGGCTCGCTCAAATCGCGGCCGGGTAAAGGGCGCGCACTCTGCGCTGGCGCCAGTAGGGTACGCAGGCCTTTGTCGAATTCGATAATCAGTTTATCCAGCGTCATGCCCATAACACCTCGACAGCATACTGACGGATGATCTCATCCGCCGTCACCAGAGTCAGCCCCTCGCAGCGAGCCTGAGAAATCAGCATGCGATCAAAAGGGTCGCCATGTAAACGGGGTAGCGCATCCAAACCCCAGACATGCTCCAACTGGATGGGCAGGATGGAGAACGTTTTTTCGGGCAAATATTCCGTAACCATGCGCTGCAATGGCGTTCGTGTTTTCAGCTTGCCCAGCATAGTCTTGATTTGCATTTCCCACACACTGGCAACACTCAGATACACCTCGTTATCCGCAGACTCACACGACTCACGCACCGACGCGGGAAACGCCGGCGCGCCCTCGTCCAGCCACAAAAAAACATGGGTATCTAGCAGCAACTTCATACCGGGCTATTACCCAGCCAGAATTCATCTGTCAGCGGCGCATCAAAATCGTCGCTGATGTAGATCACATTCCCCTTATGCAGGCCAAATGTGCGCTGTTTCGGCTTGGCCTCGATGGGCACCAAGCGCGCCACCGGCTTATTCGCCTTGGCGATAATCACCTCATCCCCGGCCTGCACGGCGGCCAACAATGCAGAGAGTTGGGTTTTCGCTTCGTGGATGTTGACAGTTTTGGTGGTCATGCCACACCTCATATTAGCTAAGAATATGACTAAGCATTCTATGAGACGTGGTGTGGTGCGTCAACCAAAAAAAACGGACGCCCGTTAAAAGTTTAATTTAGCCTGCGCCGGTGCCAGCAGGGTATGCAAACCTTTGTCGAATTCAATAATCAGTTTGCTAGCATAATTTTTTCAGCGTCCGCGTCACGGCCGCTTCATCAGCAGCGGCCAGGCGGCCTATTTTACCCAGCACCAGACGATGATCCAGGGTAAACAACTTCATGCGCACCACTGACGGTGCAGGCAAACCGGCCGCAGTCAAGTCGCTTACGGCGACATCCAGGGGCCAAGCGGCATTCTTCGCGCTGGTAATCATCGCCAACACGCTATGCCCAGCGGGCGTATTAAATGCTGCGTTAGCAGACAAGATCAATGCTGGCCGTTTCTTTGCCCGCGCTTTGTCGGTGAAAGGGAAAGGTACTTTGACTACGTCGAAGCGTTCATAGCTCACAGTAGGCCTCAGCGTCATTGTCTGAGCTCCATTCATTCAAGGTGCCAGCCAGCGCCTGCGCATACTGGATATCCAGCGGTGTGGCGCGGCGCAACCTGACCTCATCGTTGACCACCTCGAATGCCAGCGTATCGCCACCCTGGATACCGAGCTTCTTGCGTATTTCGGCCGGAATGGTTGCCTGATATTTACTCGTCACTTTGCTCGTCTGCATTTTTCTCTCCGTAATACGTAATACTGCATTACTAAAAGATAGGTTATTCACGCTGCTACGTCAACCAAAAAAAACGGGCGTCCGAAGACGCCCGTTTCAATACAGACTGCTACTTTAGCTAAAGGCTAAATTAGAACTTGTGCACCATACCGATAGAGATGCCTTGCGGATCTGCGCCAATAGACGCTGGGTTAACAGCCGCGATCCCGGTACCGCCGCCACCCAAGGAATAGGTGCCGTTGCTATCGTTCCGAAGCTTGGTGTACAAGGCGTACACGTTGGTGCGCTTGGACATGGCGTGGTCAAAGCCCACGCTAAACTGCTTAGCGCCGTCATTGCCGCTTATATCAACACCGCCGCTTTTCTGGTTGCTCTTGCCTGCCTG
>JANYAU010000085.1 GCA_025361165.1 Betaproteobacteria bacterium
GTTTTGCTCGCCGTGGCAACAGAATATCCGCCGCATCGACAAGGTACGGGTTGATGTTAGCTACGCGTAGCGCGTGCGGTTCGCCGCGAATGTCTTCATATTCGTGAATCGTTTTCTGGTCCACGTCGAATGCACCAAAACCGATGATGACGCAATGAACCGCCGCCATACCCCGCGCTTCGTTGCTCCACTGGAAAGTACGGTGGGCGAAGTGGATGTGCATGCCTTTGCTCAATAGCCAGCTCCACAGCACACCGACTTGCTCGCCTTGCGTAATGCTGTTGGTGGAGACGAAGGCGCAGCGGGTGCGCGCCCTCTCCCCCGGCCCCTCTCCCGCTTGCGGGCGAGGGGAGGTGATGTAGTTTGCTGCTTTGACGTACCAGGCGGCGACAAAATCTAGCAGGCCGCCACCGTCTATCCCCTCGAATACAAGGCGCGTTTCTTCGCGTTGTGCGTCGCTCATGTATTTCGCGCCCACAAACGGCGGATTGCCGAACACGAAACTCGCGCGCTCCGCCGGTAGCACCGCATTCCAATCCAATGTCAGCGCATTGCCGTGATAAATATGCGGCGTGCGCTTGAGCGGGATGCGCGCGAAGTACATGCCGAATTCTTCGGACACGCGCACGTTCATTTGGTGATCCATCAGCCATAAGGCGACTTGCGCAATCTGGGCGGGGAACTCTTCGATTTCGATGCCGTAGAACTGGTCCACGTCCACGCCGATGAGCTGTTGCACGTCCACAAGGCGCTGACCGCTTTTCATCTCAATCTCAAGAGAAACGCGCAGCACGTCCAGTTCCAGTGCGCGCAGTTCGCGGTAGGCGATGACCAGGAAATTGCCGCAGCCGCAGGCGGGATCGAAGAAAGTAAGCGTGCGCAGCTTTTTGTGGAATTCGAATAACTTGTTCTTGTTGTTGCGCACGCGCTGGAATTCGGCGCGCAGTTCATCCAGGAACAGCGGCTTAATCAGCTTGAGGATATTTTCCTCGCTGGTGTAGTGCGCGCCGAGATTGCGCCGCGCTTTGCCGTCCATGATGCTTTGAAACAGCGCGCCGAAAATGGCGGGCGAGATGGCGGCCCAATCCAGCGCGCAGCAATCGAGCAGCGCGTCGCGCATGGCGGCGTCGAAATCGGCGATGGGCAGCATTTCTTCGAACAGCTTGCCGTTCACATAGGGGAAGGCGGCAATCTGCTCGTCGAGATTTTTCGAGCGCTTATCTTCCGGCGTATTCAGCACTTGGAAAAACTGCGCGAGTTGCGGGCCAAGATCGGCGCCATCCGCCGCGGTGCGTTCGTCAAGCCACAGGCGGAAGCTGCCGGCGGGCTGGAAGATTCCCGTATCCTCCGCGAATAAACAGAACAACAAGCGCACCAGCAATACTTCCAGCGGGTGGCCGGTGTAGCCGCTGGCCTTGAGTTGATCGTGCAGCCGCCCCATGCGCTCGGCGGCTTTGATGTTGACGGGATTCTGCGGCTGGATGACCTGGGTGCGGTACCCGGCGATAAAGGCGAAGTGCTTGATGCGTTTGTGCAGATCGGCAAGGCGGAACTCGACTTGCGTATCGTCTTCCAGATCGTAGAGGTGGAAGCGCTCGAAATCCGACACCAGGATGTAACGCGGAAGATCGCGCTCGGCGAGGCCGTCGAAATAATCTGCGGCTTGCGCGAAAGCGCGGCTTAAATCCTGGCCGCGGCTTTTGTGCTCGATCAGCAGCGTGCCTTTCCAGAAGGCGTCGATGCGGCCCTGCTTGAGCTTCTCGCCGGCACGGGCGATTTGTACTTGCTTCTCGAAAATGGCCACGCGCTTGCGCTCGATGCCGAACACGGCGAAGAAGTCGTTCCAGAAACTTTGCGCTTCGGCGCGCTCGGATGTTTCTTCGGCCCACTTGCGGGAGAAGGCGTGGGCGCGGCTGCGGATTTCGTTCCAGGAAAGCGGCATGGATTTTCTTTGGCAATAATTATTTGGGCCGGGCTTGCCTCAAAACCTACGCGCTATTCTAACCGCCTGGCCTATCTACTGGGTAGATTTGCCGTAGCGCAGGCACCTCAAGCCACCCAGGGGGACTGTCTGTATAATGCTGCCTTTCCCTGCTAGGTTATTCCATGGATTTTATTCTGCTGTTTAAAGCGTTTATCCTCGGCATCGTCGAGGGTCTCACCGAATTTCTGCCCGTCTCCAGCACCGGTCATTTGATCATCGTGGGCGATTTGTTGAACTTCAACGATGAAGTCGGCAAGGTATTCGAAATCGTGATTCAACTCGGCGCGATTCTCGCGATATGTTGGGAATATCGCGCCAAGATCGGCCAAGTGACCGCTGGGCTCGCGCAGCATGACACGCGCGCGCAGCGCTTTGTATTTAACTTGTTCGTCGCGTTTTTACCGGCGGCGATTCTGGGGCTGTTGTTCATCAAGGCGATTAAAGTGCATTTGTTCAATCCGTTTTCGGTGGCGATTGCTTTCATCGTCGGTGGGCTGGTGATTTTTGCAGTCGAAGCGAAACAGCGCACGCCGCGTATCGAGAGCGCGGACGACATGACTTGGCGCGACGCCTTGAAGGTCGGCCTGGCGCAGTGCTTTTCCTTGATTCCCGGCACCTCGCGCTCGGGCGCGACCATTATGGGCGGCATGCTGTTCGGCCTATCGCGCAAGGCGGCCACGGAATTTTCCTTCTTCCTCGCTATCCCTACCATGTTCGCCGCGACCTTTTATGATCTCTTCAAACACTGGGACTTGCTGCACGCACACGATTTCGCTACCTTCGCCGTGGGTTTTATTACGGCCTTTGTCAGCGCCTTCTTCGCGGTGCGCGCCTTGCTTAAATATGTGGCGCATCACAACTTCGTGGTGTTCGCCTGGTATCGGATTATTTTCGGTGTGCTGTTGCTGATTTACTACCGCGAGCAATTGTTCCAAGCGATGTCCTAAAACACTCATGGCCGCAATCGCGGCCATGGTGGTTTTTCCCAACGAAAGAACGCTAGACTGGTGCCGCCACCTTCGCATTTTGCTGGAGGAAATGCGCGATATGGGTGAGCAATTCTTCTTCCTGGTAAGGTTTACCCAGATAGACGTTCACCCCTAACTCGCGCGCGTAGTTGCGATGTTTCTCCGCGGTGCGCGAGGTAATCATAATGATCGGAATATGCGCCGTGGCGGCATCGCTGCGCACGTTCTTGGTCAATTCGAAACCATCCATACGCGGCATTTCGATATCCACCAGCATCACTGCCGGGCGCACCTCTTGCAGTTGCTGTAAGGCATCCACGCCGTCTTTCGCGGTGACGACCGTATAGCCCTCTTTCGAGAGCAAGCGGCCCGTAATCTTGCGCACGGTGAGCGAATCGTCCACCACCATGATGACCGGTGCGATAACCAGCTCCGCCGGCTTGGCGGGGACACGGGGCTGCGCCGCGACATGCGGGGTTTCGCGATGCGCGAGCTGTACCGGGTTGATAATGAGTACGATGTGGCCGTTACCGAGCACGGTGGCGCCGGAAATGCCGGAGACACGCGCCAACTGCGGCCCAATATTTTTAACCACTACCTCTTGGTTGCGCTCTAAGGTATCCACATGCACCGCTGCACGTTGCGTACCGCTGCGCAGCAACATCATAGAGGTGTAGTGTTTGGCTTCCGGCATGGTCTCATCGTCGCCGAGCAAGCGCGGCAGATAATGCAGCGGATAAATATTACCGAGCCACTCTACCTGGCCTTTTTGATAAACATCGTTAAGTACGGCCGCTTTGATTTCTTGCACCTGCTCCACCATCGACGCCGGAACGGCGAATTGACGGTCGCCTGAACGTACCATCACGACCTGGGTTACCGCTAAGGTAAGCGGCAAATAAATCGTGAAGGTCGTGCCTTGGCCTTTGTTGGATGCGACTTCGATCCGGCCGCCAAGGCCGGCGATTTCGTTGCGCACCACATCCATACCCACACCGCGGCCCGCTACTTGTGTCACTTCGGTTGCGGTGGAGAAACCGGCATTGAAAATCAGCTCGGTGAGTTTCGCTGTAGGCGCTTCTTCGGTGGCGCCGATCAAGCCCAGCTCTATGGCTTTGGCGCGCACGCGATCGAGGTCGATACCGCCACCGTCGTCGCGAATGGTCAACACCACCTCGTTGCCCTCTTGCCGTGCTCGGAGTTGAATCGCCCCGGTTTCGGCCTTGCCGGCGATTTCGCGATCCTGTTCCGTTTCGATGCCATGCGCTACCGCGTTGCGTAGCAAGTGTTCAAACGGCGCGGTCATTTTTTCCAGCACCGAACGGTCGAGTTCAACGCCTTCGCCTTCAACGATGAGCGTGGCTTTTTTGGCTACTTCTTTTGAAGTCTGGCGCACGATGCGATGCAGGCGTTCGGTAATACTCGACAAGGGCACCATGCGGATACGCATCAGCCCCTGTTGCAATTCGCGATTCAAGCGCTTTTGGGCGATCAGCGCCGCTTCGGCTTCGTCCAGGTTTTTTAACATGGTTTGTTGCACGGTGGCGACGTCGTTCACACTTTCCGCCATCATCCGCGTGACTTCTTGCAGGCGCGTGAAACGATCAAATTCGAGTGGATCAAATTGCGTATCCTGCGCTGCCGAAATACGCGATTGCATTTGCGACTCGGCCTGAATCTCGATTTCGCGCAATTGATTGCGCAGCCGAATTACGTTTTCGGTCAGCTCCTTCAGCGATTGCTTGAAGTGCAGCATCTCGCCTTCGATGCGTGAGCGCGTGATACTGACCTCGCCCGCTTCGTTCACCAACCGGTCTACCGTGTCGGCACGCACGCGCAACACGGCGCGCGCCGCCGCTTGCTCCATCTCCGCCAGCATGCCGGCTTGGGGCAGCGTGGCTTGCGGCGTAACACCCCGCACTACCGGTGCAACGCTGGGCGTCGCAGCGGGCAAGGCGGCCGCCGCCGTTTCGCTCTCCCCTTTAATCAGTGCATCATGAATGTCACCAATAGCGTCGAAATGGCTATCCAATTCTTCGAGCAAGGCGCTGCTCGGTGCTTCGCCTTCGGTCACGTCCAGCGCCCGGGTTTCCATGCGGTGCGTGAGTTCGCCGAGGCGCATCGCACCGGCCATGCGCGCCGAACCTTTTAGCGTGTGCAGGGCGCGATTCAAAGCTTGGGCCGCGGTGTTATCCGTGGGTTTGTCGCGCCAGGCACGCAACTGGGTACCGATGAACGGCATCAACTCCTGCGCTTCTTCCAAAAACACGGGCAGGAGTTGTTCGTCCAAGTCGTCTTTAATGCTGCTGTCGATCTCGATGGTGACGTTTTTTTCAGGCATCGGTACAACCCTCAGGCTAGGGAATGGCGCTGCTTCTCGCGGCGCTGACGTAGATAGGATTTCGGGTTCGGATGTGACGATGGGCGCAACTGGCTGGGCGAGTGCTTCCACCGTTTGTGTCTCGATCTGCTCACGCAGGTGCCGCGCATCAGTCACCATTTGCCGCAAACGCTCAAGCAGTTCGCTTGCGGCGGCTGGCATAGCACAGCTTTGAATGGTAGCCACCATGGCTTTCAAGGCAGCCAGTGCCCCATTCATCATTTGCAACGCGCCTGCATCCAGCGTGCGTGGGTTGTGCATCACATCCATCAGCCACTGTTCAAGCTCATGCGCCAGATCGGCCGGCGCACCAAAACCGACCGTGCTGGAAATGCCCGCCAAGGTGTGTGCGGCGCGCATCAAATCGTCTTCCACCGGATGGTTCAGGTGAGCTTCGAGGAATGCCGCGCCGCGATCCAAGGTCGCAATATGGTTCGCCGCTTCGTCCAGGAACAAATGATACAAGGCCGGGCTAACCTGAATATCGCCAACCTGGATATCCGATTCGGTCAGCGGCTGAGCGATGATTTCAAGGGTGTCGTCCGGCAGCGATTCGGCTTCTGGTTCAAATTCGAACGTCAGCGACGCGTCATCTGCTAGGGGTTCCAGTAACCACTCTTCGGTGGGAGCATTGAGGCTGATTTCTTCCTCTATGCCAACTTCTGGGGCAATGAGTTCAATCGTGAAAGGCGCGGGTGTTTCTTCCTCAGAGCCGGCCTGACGCGAGGCGATTAACGCCTCGCGCCGGGCCGACAAATCAAAAGGGCCGGAGGGGTCCTCCCGCAGGGCTTCGGCTTCCGCGAGTAGCACTTTCGCGTCCACTTTCACCGCACCATCGAGTTTTAATATTTCGACCCAGCCGCCGAAAGCGTCGTGGGCATGCTGAATCATGTCGATCAATTCCGGCGTGGCATCTTTTTCCTCTTCCAGCCAGCGATTCATGGTTTGCTCAATGCCCCACGCCACCTCACCTAAATCGGTCAAGCCCACCATGCGGCCGGAACCTTTCAAGGTGTGGAAGCCGCGGCGGATAGTGATCAACGCCTCATGGTCGTGCGGCCGGCGGCGCATAATGCCTAGGTGCTCGTTTATCGTGACGAGCACTTCCTGCGCCTCTTCGAGATAGATATCCAGCAATTCGTGGTCGACGACTTCCTTACTGGCTTCGGCTAAGCGTGCGGTTTCTTGCGACGGCGCAACGGCGGCAACTTTAGGCGCGGTCAAATCCATCACCACTTGCGCGACACCTGGGTGTGGCGTTTCGCCGGCTTGGTCCAAGGCGGCAAGGGCTTTGCTGGCGCGCTCTTTCAAGAGCGCGTCGTCGATCAAGTCCGCGTCTTGCGCTAGCACGGTGAGTTGGGTGCGCAGATCGCCGCGCGTTTCCACACTCGGCGCGACTTGCCAAGCGTCATACAACATTTGTGCGCGGCGCTTTTGTTCTTCGATCCCGGCCTCAATGCTGGCGATCGGTATTTCGCGCGGCGCGACAGTGTCCTCGATGATTTCCGCACCTGCGGCATCTGCCTCGCGCACACCGCGATTTTGAATACCGGGGAAAGTTTTGATTACGGGCGCGATGATCTCGAACGCATCGCTACGGCCATGTTGCACCGCTTCGATATAGAAGCCGAGGCTGCTTAAGCCTTCCGCCACCAACTCCATGTCGCCCGCTTCGGGCACATGGGCAGAATCGGCGAATTTGTCGATAATCAACTGGACTGCGTTCAGCAGATCAGCAGCGCGCTCTAATTCCAAAATACTGAGCGCACCAAAAATTTGATGGATATACGAAGTCAGGCCGGGGATATCGGCGCGCTTGGCGTGATTGCGGAAGAAGGCATCGAGCACTTGCTCGATGTGGCGCAAATTGGTTTGAATCTCCGTGCCCACCTGGGTCAGCAGCAGCTTCTCTTGTGCTTTGCGACCCATCTCATCGAGTAGCGGCACTTCTTCGATGTCGTCGATAGACTGGCCGCTAAGGCTGGCTTGTAAGCGCCGTCCTTGCACCTCGGCTTGATGCGCGAATTCGGGTGTCAGCCGCGCAAAATTTTGCGCCGCGCTTTCGGTTAGCAGCAGCGCCGTGGCCATTTCCATCGACACCGACTCCGAAGCTTCGCCGCGCGTGGCCAGCGTGTCTGCGCCACTCGCAATTATTTCGACTAATCCCGTCAAAGGCTCGAAGCTCAGCGCCTGACTCTTGGTCAGCGCACGCCGGGTGTGGTCTTGGAAAATCTTGAGAATGTCTTTGTTACCGGCAGTGAATTTGAGCCAAGATTCTTTTGCTGCCGCAACCAAATCGGAGAGCTCGCGCAAAATCGGCTTGGTGCGCTCCATGGCTTGATCGGTGGGGCTAGCAGCGGTTTGTTGCGGCAGATGCGCGGCTAATTCGAATGCGCGCTTGACCTGCACCAGGCGCTCGGTCGCCGGTTGCGCGCTGGCCACGTAGTACAGCACATCGCGATTGAGTTTTTCAGCCACCTTGGCCGAGTTTTCCGCTACGCGGCGGATTTGCTGATCGATGCGGCCGCACAGACTTTTGACATTAAACTGCGGCGGCACGCCACCTTCGAGCACGCCGTCGACAAAGGCCCCCGCGCTCCACCAGAAGGTACGGCTCGCCGCCTGGGTCTGCGTCGATTCGATCTGCGCCAAGGCTTCGCGCATGGCGGACAAGCCGGCGCGATCGTCGGGATTCTTAAGGTAGCTCAGCAATCCTTTTTGATATTTGGTGCGAACGGTGCGCACATAGCGCGGCACATCGGCTTCCGCCACGGGCACGCTCTCTTCGGATTTCGGTGCGCGTACCGACAGATCGGGGAAGAACAAATCGCTCTCGGATACACGCTCAACTTTACGCGCTGCCAATAATTTTTTGTACATCGGGAACAAGGCGAGCGGCACATCCGGTGCGCCGCCCATGAGATCGTCTAGGTATTTCCCGATAGTATTGAAGCCTTGATCGAGCAGATCCAAGGTGTCGGCGGTCGGCTCGACTTCGCGCGCTTCGAGCGCCTGCATGAAGCGCTCCACTTCTTCGACGAAGCGCGCCAAGCCGTCCAGCCCCACCATTTGAATTGCGCCTTTGACTTGGTGCAAGTGCGGCTGGGCAAAGCGCAGAGAGGTTGTATCGCCGATATTGGCGGCGAAATGCGCGATCTGCTCCTTGGCGCGGAGGATAGCCGCGTCGATTTCCCCTTTGACCCAAGTCAATGGGCCGATGTCGAATTCACTCTGGCTCATACGTTATGAAAGTTTAAAGCCCGCCACCGAGCCCTTCAGATCCGCCGCCAGATTGGCGAGCTGGCCGATGGACACGGCGGTGCGCTTCGTACCTTCCGTCGTTTGGTTAGTAATGTTCTGAATGTCTTGCATGTTTTTCGCCACGGTCTGGGCCACTTCGGTTTGGGCTTGTGTGGTTTGGGAAATCCGTTGAATCAGGCCCGCAAGTTCTTGCGACACGCTACCAATCTCGGACAAGGCCTGGCCCGCGGCATCGGATAGCTTCGCGCCCTCCACCACCCCCTGGGTGCTTTTTTCCATAGCGGCCACCGCGTCGTGGGTATCGGTTTGAATCGTTTTCACAATGGCACCGATCTGCTTGGTCGCCTCGCCGGAGCGTTCCGCCAGCCGCTGCACCTCTTCCGCCACCACCGTGAAACCGCGCCCCGCTTCACCAGCCGAGGCCGCTTGAATCGCCGCGTTCAAGGCCAGAATGTTGGTTTGCTCGGTAATATCCGAAATTAGTTCCACGATCTCGGAAATTTCTTGCGACGATTCACCCAGACGCTTAATGCGTTTCGCGGTCTCTTGAATCTGTTCGCGAATCTCGTTCATGCCGGAGATGGAGTTTTGCACCGCCGACTGACCTTTTCCTGCTGCGTCCAATGACATTTGCGCCACACGGGCGGATTCGGCCGCAGTCGCCGAGACCTCGTTAATCGAGTCCGCCATTTTCAACACCGAGGCGGAGGTCTCTTCAATCTCTTTCGATTGGCGTTGCGCAGCGTCTAGCAGTTGCGCGGAAATCGCTTGCGCCTGCTGCGACGCGGTTGTCACCTGGTCGGTGGCTTTATTGATCTCCGCCACCAGGATGCGCAGCTCGTCAATGGTGTAGTTGATGGAGTCCGCGATCGCACCCGTGATGTCTTCGGTCACCGAGGCCTTCACCGTCAAATCGCCTTCCGCCAAGTCGCCCATTTCATTCAATAGCCGCAGAATCGCTTCCTGGTTACGCTTGTTTTCTTCCTCGCTGCGCACCGCGCGTTGGCGCGCGTCGTTAATGAAGGACCAGGACAGGAACACGGCGCTGAGCAAGGCAAAAAACCCAAAAATCACCGCGAACCAGCCGCTGAAGGCACCGAGTTTTTCATAATTGTCGGTCAGCTTCTGGGTGTTTTTCAGAATCGGGTCGGAGGCTTCGAAAATATCGCGGCCGGCTTGCTTCGCATTTACCAAGTTCTGCATGTTTTGCAGAATGTCTTTTACATTGGTGTCAAAATCTTTGAACACGCCGTTCAACTCGACAAGCTTTTCCTTGATGTCGGCGTCTTGTACCGCGCCCAGACGCAAGTCTTCGCTACCTACCAACAGGCCGTTCAAGGTATCGCGAAAAGAAGTGGCGTCTTTACCCAACAAGAACGCTACCTCGGCATCGATCACATCGGACGACAATAGGTTGTTAGCATTTTTTGCCATGCGCTGCGTTAACATAACTTGATCGGAGGCAATCGACACATCGCGCTGCGGAATGCCGGCTTGCACCATCAACGACACGACCTGCTGCGCCAACTCCAACATTTGCACGTTGGTGGCGTTAATCGATGCCACGCTCTTGTTCAGCTTCTCCAAACTTTGTTGCTGGCTGATGATGGACGTTGTGTCTTTAGCCATCTTCGACCACTGCTTATTCAATGCGGCCAATATCGGCTGCGCAGAAGCAGGCGAGTCAAGCGTGAGCCGCTGTAAATTGACGTCGAAGCGCCGTTTGCTATCTTTCAATTGTATGAACGCTTCTTTGTTGCCCAACACCGCGAGCTGAGCGCCCTTCGCGATGCGCTGCGACAACATCTGCATTTCCGTCGCGGCTCCCACGAAATCCGCCTTGCGGCCCACTTGGTAGTTGCTGTATCCGAGTAAGGCACCAGTCAGCAACACGAACGCCAATGTGGCGAAGGCGGTGTAGGCGATTTGTTTCTCCGGCGCCAGCTTGCCGATAATCGGAATTTGCGCGCCCTCTTTGCCGGAGAGCTTACGCAGACCCTGCATGATGAGAGTAGTATGCAGCCCGCCCGGGGTGCCGCTGCCCTTCGGTTTTTTGTCTTTTTTGGGAAGCTTGAAGAGTGCCATTGTCTTCTCCGTTCCTAGCTTTCGCTTAGGCCTGTTGTTTGCGCTTAAAAAAATACAGGCGCGGGTTAGGCGCCCACGTTCAAAAAATCGGGGTGATTAATCAAGCCCGACATGTTCAGTTCTTTCCAAATATTACCCTCTGCGTCGAGGTACTCGGCAACGATCCAAGGCGGGAGATTGCTCGCGTCACCCGCCTGCAATTGCTCGGGCTGTTTCAGGCCCAACATATGGTGCACGATGATACCGGCATTAAGGTGATATTTGCTATTCGCCAACAACAAGCGGCTATCGATATTCGTCTGCGTCGGTTCGCCGCCCAAAAAATGGGAAAAATCTATCGCGCTATACAGCACCCCTCGCACATTCGCTACACCGGCAAACCAGCGCTGGGTCAAGGGCACAGGCAGCAAAGACGGCAACGGTACCACCTCGCTCACATCGGGCAAATTTACCAGCCATTTTTCGCGCCCAACCTGCACCCCCATTTTCGAGGCAGATTGGTTAGCCGCGCCGGATTGCGCCTCCTTGAGGCGGGCAACCACACCCTCTTGAAATTGCCTAAGGCTGACTTTTTTTGCCATCGCGCTTAGCGTCCGGCTTAGCCTAAGGCCGCAATTTTACGTAACAACTCATCGATATTAATTGGCTTCACCACGTAATCGCGGGCGCCTTGGCGCATGCCCCAAACCTTATCGGTCTCCTGACCTTTCGAGGTACACATGATGACGGGAATATTTTTGGTTTCGGCATCTTTGGTAATGGCTCGCGTCGCCTGAAAACCGTTCAGTCCCGGCATCACCACGTCCATCAAAATCAAATCCGGCTTCAACTGCTTGGCTTTGCTCATGGCCTCTTCACCGCTTTCCGCCATCACTACTTGGTAGCCCTGTTTGGAGAGCAGTTCGCCTAAAAAATGACGCTCAGTAGGCGAATCGTCTACCACCAAAACTTTGCTAATCGACATGACTTTATCCTTCTTTCAATTACGCCGCTTTGCGGCTCAATACGTGTTTTTTAACGGCTTGCAGCAAGCTTTCCTTGGTAAACGGCTTGGTCAGATATTCGTCCGAACCCACCATGCGTCCGCGCACCCGGTCAAACAGGCCATCCTTGCTCGATAGCATGATTACCGGCGTATCACGGCAACGCTGATTCTTTTTGATCAGCATACAGGTTTGATAACCATCCAGGCGCGGCATCATGATATCGACGAAAATCACGTCCGGCTGATGGTCGGCGATCTTGGACATGGCGTCAAAACCATCCTCTGCCAGGATCACTTCGCAGCCTGACTGCACCAGAAAAATTTCGGCACTGCGGCGTATGGTGTTGCTGTCGTCGATCACCATCACCTTAATGCCAGCTAAATTATTTTGCTCCACGAACATTACCCCCCAAACACACCTGCCTGGCCGTTTCAAACCCCGGCCATTTTAGGTATTGTAAAATAAAATCAATAAAGGTAAAGGGTATTTCTCATAAATCACCGGAAGTTCAGCGCCTAAGCCCCGAGCCATTCGGACTCTCCGCAGAAATACTGGCAATTTCTATGCCAAATTGATTATTTTCACAAAACATGCGTTGAATGAGGAATATCGGCCCTTTGTCGGAATTCTTTACGTCCGGGATAGAGGAAGGATTTATCCCCTTTCCCGACGTAGCCGCCGAAGTTTCAACGGGACGCAGCAAATCAATACTTAGATCTCGATCATCTCGAAATCTTCTTTTCGTGCCCCGCAATCAGGGCAAGTCCAGTTCGGCGGGATATCCTCCCAGAGTGTGCCGGGGGCGATGTCCTCGTCCGGCAGCCCCTTTTCTTCTTCATAGATGAAGCCACAAATCAAACACATATAGGTTTTCATGGGAAGCATTTTTGGATTAGGTTAAAATCCGATTTTAACCGCAATGCCGGTTTGACGCGATTTCCGGCCATCACCACGACGCATTTTTTCTATGGCCGACACTCCTCCTATCGTACTTTCCTTCGCTGCGAGCGATCCCTCCGGTGGCGCCGGCGCTCAAGCTGACCTATTGACCATTGCTGCGATGGGTTGCCACCCACTGTCCGTCATCACCGCCATCACGGTGCAAGACAGCCTGGGGGTGGACGATATTTTTGCGCTCGATTCGGAATGGGTTGCGGATCAAGCGCGCGCGGTGCTGGAAGATATGCCCGTAGCCGCATTTAAAATCGGCATGCTGGGCAGCGTAGACAATATCGCGGCGATTGCCGAGATTGTCGGCGACTATCCTGATATTCCGCTGATCTTGGACCCCGTACTCACTTCCGGCCGCGGCGATGAGCTGGCTTCAGAAAATATGATCGCGGCGCTTATCGACATGCTGATCCCGCAAACCACGCTACTCACGCCCAATAGCCTGGAAGCGCGGCGGCTGGCGATGGATGAAGATAACGATGAAGACAATCCCAGCCTGGACGAATGTGCCTCGCGTCTGATTAGCCTCGGTTGCGAATTTGTGTTGATCACCGGCACGCACGAAAATACCCCGCAAGTCATTAATACGCTCTACGGCGGCGAGGGCATGCTAGCCAGCAATGTGTGGCAACGCCTGCCGGGCAGCTTTCACGGCTCCGGTTGCACGCTGGCTTCCGCCATTGCGGCGTCGATTGCGCATGGCCTCGATATTCTCGACGCCACTAAAGACGCCCAAGATTTCACTTGGCATGCGCTGCAAGCCGGATTCCGCCCCGGTATGGGCCAATTCATTCCCGATCGTTTATTCTGGGCGCGCGAGCCGAATGAAAATCGCGATTAAGGGGCTCTACGCCATCACCCCTGAAAGCGCCGACACCCACGCCTTGCTCGCAAAAGTAAAGCAGGCGCTGCACGGCGGGGCGCAAGCCGTCCAATACCGCACTAAATCGCAGGACCTGGCGCGCAAGCACGAACAAGCTTCGGAACTGCTTACCTTGTGCCACCAATATCGCGTGCCGCTGATTATCAACGACGACGTGCGTCTCGCCACGCTCATCGATGCCGATGGCGTGCATCTGGGCGCAGGCGATGCGCCGCTCAAAGAAGCACGCATCAATCTGGGCCCGGATAAAATCATCGGCGTGTCCTGCTATCAAGACATCGAACTGGCCTTGCGTTCAGCGGCGGCGGGCGCGGATTACGTCGCCTTCGGCAGCTTCTATGCCTCGCCCACCAAGCCGCAGGCGCAGCCATGCGAGCTACCCTTGCTGAGCGCCGCGAAAGCTAAACTGGCCGTGCCGGTGGTGGCGATCGGCGGCATCACACCCGGCAATGCGCAGGAGTTGATCACTGCCGGCGCCGATGCGATAGCGGTGATTTCGGCTTTGTTCGACGCGCCGGACATCGAATTGACCGCGCATTATTTCGCGCGTTTTTTCGCCACTATCCATTAAGAGAAAACCATGACTTCCCGCAACGACGAACTGTTTCAGCGTTCCCAACAACTGATTCCCGGCGGCGTGAATTCACCGGTACGCGCCTTCCGTTCGGTGGGCGGCGTGCCGCGCTTCTTCAAACGCGGGCTCGGCCCCTATGTGTGGGACGAAGACGATCAGCGCTTACTTGATTACGTCGGCTCTTGGGGCCCGATGATCGCGGGTCACGCGCATCCGGATGTTGTGCGCGCAGTGCAAGAAGCCGCAGCACTGGGCCTCTCATTCGGCGCCCCCACCGCGCGCGAATTGGACATGGCGGAGCTGCTGGTCAAATTGGTGCCGAGCATGGAAGAGGTGCGCCTGGTGTCCTCGGGCACTGAAGCCACGATGAGCGCGATTCGCTTGGCGCGGGGTTATACCGGGCGCAACAAAATTCTGAAATTCGAAGGCTGTTATCACGGTCACGCCGACTCACTGTTGGTGAAGGCCGGTTCCGGCGCGCTGACTTTCGGCCAACCCAGTTCCGCTGGTGTGCCGCCGGAACTCGCTGCGCATACGCTGACGCTTTCCTACAACGACAGCACCAGTGTAGAGAATTTATTCGCGCAACTCGGCCCTGAAATCGCCTGCGTGATTGTCGAACCGGTGGCGGGCAATATGAATCTCATCGCACCTGCGCCGGGTTTTTTACAAACCTTACGCACGCAATGCACGAAGTATGGCGCGCTGCTGATTTTCGATGAAGTGATGACGGGATTTCGCGTCGGGCTTGGCGGCGCGCAAGGGCTATATCACATCGACCCCGATCTCACCACACTGGGCAAAATTATCGGCGGCGGCCTGCCCGTAGGCGCTTTTGGCGGTAAACGCGCCATCATGGAACAGCTCGCGCCCAACGGCCCGGTGTATCAAGCGGGCACCCTCTCGGGCAATCCGGTGGCGGTCGCGGCCGGCATGGCCACACTCAAACTGGTGCAAGCGCCAGGCTTCTATGCGCAATTGGCTGCCCGCACCCAAGCCTTGGTAGCAGGTTTAAGCGCGGCCGCCCAAGCGCAAGGCGTCACTTTCAGCGCGCAATCCATAGGCGGTATGTTCGGTCTTTATTTCACTGCGCAGCCGCCAGCGAGCTACGCCGAAGTAATGCAGTGCGACAAACAAGCCTTCAACCGTTTCTTCCACGCCATGCTCGATGCCGGCGTGTATCTCGCCCCCTCGGCGTTCGAAGCAGGCTTTGTTTCGGCAGCCCACACGGATGCGGATATTCAATTTACCCTGGACGCCGCGCTACGCGTGTTTGGACAAATACGCAGCAAATAAAAAAGGGAGGCAAAGCCTCCCTTTTTCAACTCCTGCTTTTAGATTTTTGGCGCCGCGCTACTTCAAACCAGCGATGTAGTTCGCGACAGCCAGCATTTCCTGATCCGACATTTTGTTGGCGATGATGCGCATCATTTTGCCTGCATCGTTAGCGCGATCACCGGCGCGAAAGGCTTTCAATTGCGCCAGAATGTAATCCGCGTGCTGGCCGCCGAGACGTGGGAATTGCGTCGGGATACCGGCGCCCGTTGGGCCGTGGCATGCTGCGCAAGCGGGTACACCAGTGCCGGCGTTACCACCGCGATACACTTTTTGGCCTAAGTCGTAGGGCAATTTAGCGCTGTCCGGCTTCATGGTTTTTTCGGAAAAGTACGCGCCGAGGTTGAGCATGTCTTGGTCGGTCAGTGCGCCCGCGATGCCGCCCATCACCGCGCTTCTGCGCACGCCATCCTTGTTCGGATCTTTCACCGCGTCTTTAAAGTTACGCAATTGCTTGATGATATACTCCGCATGCTGCCCGGCTAGCTTGGGGTTAGCGGGGGTGACACTATTCCCATCCGCAGCATGACAGGCGGCGCACACTTGAGTCACGATGGCTTGCGCTTTAGCCGGGTCGCCTTTGGCGGGTACTACGGTTTCGGCTTGGGCGGTCACGACAGCTCCTGCGAGCAGTACCAGCGCCAGAATTGATTTCATGGAAAGCTCCTTAAGCTATTCTTATCCAAGGGTTTTGGGATCTGTATATAAATTAGTAAACCCTTATTCTACCTAACTATTCTCCTTCTCGCCAGGCTCAAAATGGATCCGCATGTCGCTATTTAGCCAACTTACGTTTGAGGTCTCGGTTCACGACCTCGCCACTTTGCCCCTGACTGCGCACGAAATCGCCTTCGCTGGGCGCTCGAATGCCGGCAAATCAAGCGCAATCAATACGCTCGCCCGGCACCATAAGCTGGCCTATGTCAGTAAAACGCCGGGGCGTACCCAGCTGCTCAATTTCTTTCGCATTAGCGTCGGTAATTATTTAGTCGATCTACCCGGCTATGGTTATGCCGAAGTGCCGGAAACCGTGCGCACACACTGGCAAGCAACCCTGGCAAAATACCTGGAAACCCGGGAACAACTGGTAGGCCTGGTGCTTATTATGGATGTACGGCACCCACTAACGCCGCTCGATCGAAAAATGCTGGATTGGTTTGGCCCCAGCGGACGGCCGATCCATATTCTACTGACCAAGGCCGACAAGCTCTCGAAAAGCCAAGCAGGCGCAGTATTGAGCGAAGTACGCGCCGCGCTGCAAGAAACCTATCCGCAATGCACGGTGCAATTGTTTTCGAGCTTGAAAAAACTCGGCGCAGAAGACGCCGAAGCGATTATCGGGGGTTGGTTAGGTGTTTCTGCCGGACAAAAAAACCCCCCGGTTAAAGGGGAGCAAAAACCGGGGGTGAAAACGCCTTAATGGGGATTAAGGCTCCCGCTCAGGGAGGAGAAGCGGGAGACGATATCGCTACCGTCTGTTTCTTATGATAGGCAGGTTTTCATTTAGTTCCAGGGCAAAGCTAAAAATTTTAGCCCTTCTGTTATAAGGATTTAGGATTGCTGGCCACCCAAGTGCCGCAAGGTATAATTCAGACCATGAAAACGCTAGCAAAATTCCCCGCCCGGCGCATGCGCCGTATGCGGCACGACGATTTCTCACGGCGCTTGATGCGCGAAACGCAGCTCACGGTCGACGATTTGATCTATCCGGTGTTCGTGCTCGATGGCGAGAATCGCAGTGAGGCGGTAGCGTCAATGCCGGGTGTTAATCGTATGACTTTGGATAAGCTGATTCCGCTAGCGCAAGAGTGCGCGCAGCTCGGCATTCCCGCGCTAGCACTCTTTCCGGTTATCGACGCCCCCTTAAAAAGCCTTGGTGCGGAAGAGGCCTATAACCCGAATGGTCTCGTGCCGCGTGTCGTAGCCGCGCTAAAAAAGGCAGTGCCGGAACTGGGCATTATCACCGATGTCGCCCTCGACCCCTACACCAGCCA
>JANYAU010000100.1 GCA_025361165.1 Betaproteobacteria bacterium
CGGCGTCGTTGCGGCGGCTAGCCCGGTTCGCTTAGCGCGAGCAGGAAAGCGCCCAGCGGCACACGGGTCGGCGTGATGGCCTCGACCCCTTTAGCGATGCCGCCGCCATCGGGCAGAAAGATCGCGCTGCGGATCGTCACGCGCGGCATGCCACACTGTTCAAACAGATGGCGCACTTCTTGTGGCGTGTGCCAGTGCGCGCCGCGGTAAGCGCCCTGCCCGCCGTGCCGGCCTTTGTGCCGGTATAACAGGCTGTGGCGGTTGAGCAGCCCCAGCGCGACACGGCGGCGCGTGACGCGCGCTAGTTCGGCGAGGGCGCGCAGCGGGTCGGCGATGAAACAAAACGAGGTAATGGCGACGCCAAAATCGAAGTGCCAGTCGGGAAACGGCAGGGCGCGGGCGTCGCCGGCCAGATAGCGCTCGTCCGCCACCGTCATTGATTTCGCGTAGCGGATCGCGGCGGGATCCGCATCGATCCCGGTTACTCGCAGGCCAGCGCGGGCGAGACGCCGGGTGAAATAGCCGCTGCCGCAACCCACGTCGAGCACGCTCGCACCCGGCACGGGCCGCAAGTTCGCATAGAGCAGATCAAATTCGGTATCGCCGATCCAGGCGCCGCGTGGCGTGTGGTACCACGCTTCATAAGCGCTTGCTTCGTCTCGATCGGACACCTTCGCTGCATTAACGTGAAACTCGCGAAGCGAGCCTGCGTCCCTCTCTCCCTCTGGGACTGCGGAAGGGTCGCTGCGAAGCAGCGGGGCACCCACCGGCGTACTCCCTGCGGGTAGAGAGTTAGGAGAGAGGGGGATGGTCATGGCGAGTTTCGTTTTCCGGGGTGGGCATTTGTCATGACCATTAGGGTTAGGCAATGGCAGGGGTGCAGAGTTTTGTTATCCCAGCGCACCATCGCCCGAGTAACTGGCCGTCCCGGTAGACTCGCAACTCGCCGGGCGCAAAGGCTTCCCACGGTTCATCGCCCGCTAAGGGCGCGGACGCGATCACAACCGATCGGACATCGCCCTTGATTCGCTGTTGGCTGTGCAGCCGATCATGGCCGTAGGCAATCAAGTGTTCCCCATCCGACATCAGAAAATTGAACTGGCCGTATGCGGCAATGGCGGCGCTACGAGTCACCAATGTTTCAAACCAGGCATTCATCATTTCGGGAGGCGCGCCATGAAACATGCCGGGGAATGTGGCGGCGATCTCTTCGAGTAAGTAGATGAAGGCATGCTCGGAATCGGTCTCGCCCCCAGGATGGAAATGGCGCGGGTGACAGCAGCCCTGCGGGGCAACGACCTCCGGCACCTGGCCATTATGCGCGAATACCCAGCGCCGGCCGCAGCACGTGCGCATGAACGGATGCGTGTTCTCCAACGTATGTGCGGTTGGTGGATTGGCCTTGCGCACGTGGGCGATGATGAGCCGGGAATGAATCTGTTGCGCTAACTGAGAAAATAATACGCTGCGAGCCGCCGCTTCGGGCGCTTTGTGGAGGGTGAATGCATCGCCTTCGACATAGGCCAAGCCCCAACCATCGGGGTTGTCCGCGGTTTCCCCGCCGCGCTTTCCAAACAGCGATAGCGAGGTAAGCGCGGAAATTGGCCGGTTACTGCTCATGCCGAATAATTCACACATACCGCTAACTCCTACAGGTTCACAATCTCATCGGCGGCGGTCATCAACCCGCTTAAAGCCTTCATGGAACTTTTGTGGACGCCGGGGAGCAAGTATCCCTCATCCCAGCTCAGCTTGCGCAGCGTCGCGCCGCATACCTGCACATTCAGGCCGACATCGAGCAATTCATAAAACAGCGCCCGGCATGGGTTATCCTCGGCCAGTTTCGGATCGACCAGCCGCGTGCTCGCTGGTCGGGCGCATCCGGCGCAGCGTGCAGAACGATGAGCGCATGCGTCATTACCGTTCTCCTAAAGTCAATTGTGCAGCCCCTATTTTTCGTAGGCCACCTTGAAACTGTAGCAGGCGTCCGGGTTATCCCAACTTCATCCGTAGCGCGGGCTCGGCGGTTCCGGCATCAATATGCAGATTCATTTTTCCGGATTGAGCCGCGGGTGGGTTTCCTCCCCCCACAGCCAGACGATAAGACCCGACAGAAACATGGCAATAGCGACGAACCAGAACCCGGCATTCATATTGCCGCTCACATGCGCGACGCCGCCCAGCAGCAGCGCGCCGACGCCATAACCGGTGTCGCGCCAAAAACGATAGATGCCGATGGCGGAGCCACGCCAGTTAGGATGCGCGATGTCGGCCACCGCGGCGGAGAGATTCGGGTACAAGAGCGCCATGCCGAAACCGGTCACCGCCGCCGAGAACGACCACCACGCGACACCACTACCGAGCAGCGTCATGCCCACGCCCGCGCCGCACAGCCACATGCCCCACACAATCGGTTTTTGGCGGCCGATGTGATCGGAGAGCTTGCCGGTGAACAACTGCGAGCCGCCCCACACGAAGCCGTATACGCCCACCACCCAGCCGATTTGGGTGAGACTCATGCCCTGCTGGTGGAAGAACAGCGGATAGAACACCCAGATCAGCGCATCCACGAATTTTTCCACCAAGCCAGCTTGGCTGATGACGGCCATGCGCTTATCGCGCCACGACATGAGCGTGAACACTTCCCAGGTCGTGGGTTTATCGGAAATGTTTTTCGGAAAACGCGGCTTCGGGCCGGTGCTCTTGCCCGCGGCGTGGCGCGCGCCTTCGGCCTTGGCCCAGGGCAGGGTTTCCTTGACCCACAGCGCGGTGAGCACCAGCGCGCTCAGCGTCACTACCGCGCCGAACATGAATAGTCCCAGGCGCGGCCCGAAGGCGGTGGCCAGGTAACCGGTGAGAATGCCGGCGACGGCCACGCCCACATACCCGGCAAACTCGTTGAGGCCGATGGTCAGACCGCGCTGGTCGGCGCGGGTGAGATCCAATTTGGAGGTTTGCGTCATCGACCAAGTGAAGCCCTGGTTCACGCCGAGCAGCACCGTCGCCGCGACGATCCAGTTCCAGCTTGGCGCGAAATAAATCATGAACGGAATCGGCAGCGCGATCGCCCAGCCCAAGAGCAGTACCGTCTTGCGCCCATAGTGCTCGGACAGCCGTCCCGCGACGAAATTGAGCGCGCCCTTGACGAAGCCGAAGGCGACCACGAATGCCATCAGCAGCATGAATGAACCCTTGGGCACGCCGAATTCGGATTCGGCCAGCGCCGGGATCACGGTGCGCATCATGCCCAGCGTCAACCCCACCAGGAACACCTGGAACAATTGATGCAGGAACTGGTTCAGATTGTCGCTGATGCCGCGCAGGTATTCCCGTTCGCCGGTGGTGAAAGTGGCGTTCATGCCGCGATATTCGCCGCCACCATCCGCGCCATTTCCGCGGGGCGCGGCGGGATTTCGCTGGTGAGGTAGTTCACGAACTCGTCCTTGTTGTTGATGTGCAGGCCGGTGTTGAAGCGTTTCTCGAAACCGATGGTGGAAGATGGTTTGCCGGAAATGCCCGCGCCGCACACGCTGCCCGCCTGATGGCCGGGGAAAATCTCGGTTTCGTCCGCCAAGCTCAGCAGCTTGGCGTGGAGTGAGTCGAACAGCATGCCGGCCATGGCTTTCTCGCGGCCCGCCAAATCGGGGCGGCCCACGCTGCCGACAAACAGCGTGTCGCCGGTGATGACAAACCACGGCTGCTCGCTGCGGCGCTTGTCGGCCACCGCCAGGCAGATGCTGTCCATCGTATGTCCCGGCGTGTGCAACACCTTGATGGCCACGTTGCCTGCCTCGATCACATCGTTGTCGTGTAATGGGTGGAAAGGGAATTGCACTACATCCTGATCGCTTGCGTGCAGGCAATAGTCCGCGCCGGCCAGCTTGGCCAGCACGCGTCCGCCGGAATAGTGGTCGGCGTGCACATGGGTGTCGATCACATGGCTGATTTTGACGTTCGCCTTCGCCGCTTCTTCGATGAACCATTCCTCGTCGCCCGCCACCACATCCACCGCCACGGCCTTGCCCAACGAGCCGCAGCCGAAAAAATAGGAGAGGGACGATTCTTTTGTCGCAAGTTGCTTGAAAAACATGGGTGCTCCAATCTCGTACTCTAAGCGTGATTCAAGTATTCAAATGATTACTTGAATAAGCATAGCCGATGTGCTTGGCATGTGTCAAGGCTAAGGTATTCGGGGCTGTGGGCTGCCACCGCTAACGGCGTAGAGGCATCGGCCAACAGCACGCGGGAAATTGCACTGCGGCGCGCGGCCATCCCTTTCATAAACTTCGCAATAGCATTCTCGACTTCCTTTCCGGTGCAATGACATCGCACTATTAGCGGAGATGAGAAAAATGCGTCGAGTCATTCGATTGGGTGATCGGACCAGCCACGGCGGTTATGTCGTGAGCGCAAGGAGTCGTTTCACTGTAATGGGGATAGATGTCGCCCGCCTGGGTGACAAATGTACCTGTCCGAAAAAAGGCCATAACAACTGCTACATCGTCGAGGGGGCGGTTCGGCTGGACGATTGATGACGTCCCCGTGGCGCTGGAGGGGTATAAACTTTCCCGCGGCGCGGTCTTGATTTCATCCAAAAAATATGCGGCGCAGGTTTTAGATTGCCGCCGGCATTTGAGCGCCGGAAGTTCACGGGTGAAGGGGAGTTGCGCGTGAGCCGCTATCCCAGTTGTTGCATTCAGTGTTGGTTTATTCGCCTTCCTCCACCGGCAGCCGCTCCGCTTTCCATTCCGGAAAGCCCTCTTCCAGGCGCCGTGCGCGAAAGCCTTTCTTGCGCAACTGGTTGATGGCTTCGATGGCAAACAAGCAGTAGGGTCCGCGGCAGTAGGCGACGATTTCTTGTTCCTTGGGCAGTGTTTTCAAGCGCCGCGGCAGGGAATCCAGGGGGATATTGACTGCACCCACGATATGGCCGGCGCGGAACTCTTCTTCCGGACGCACGTCGATCACCATCGCGCCCCCTTTTTTTACCAAGCGCAGCAGTTCCTCGCGTTTAACCGGCCTCAGGCCGTCGCGCTTGTCGAAGTGGTCGCGCACGATGCGTTCCACATCCGCGACTTGGCGTTCTGCGACACGCCCTAGATAGGATAATAATTTGGGGATATCGGGGTCGGTCAAACTGTAAATGGCTTGCAAGCCTTCGCGCCGGGACTGCACCAAGCCGCCATCGCGCAGGGTCTGCAAATGATGGGAGGTGTTCGCCACCGATAAGCCGCTCGCCTGAGCTAATGCATCCACGTTGCGTTCGCCTTGGGCTAGCGCCTCCAGCAATTCGAGCCGGCCTGGACTGCCGAGTGCCTTGGCCACGCGCGCGAGATGGCCGTAGAGCGCTTTCTTTGGATGAATGGGAGTTGCCATGGAACGGCGATTATAGGCATAGGCCCGGCGCGGGCAAAACTCCTTTCATTTTTAGCGCGTATTGTTACAATTATAACTACTATGTTACAGTTGTTACATGAATCTATCCCCCTGGCTTGTGCTAGTACTGAGCTTGCCTTCGCGCCAAGCGACGCAGCGCATGCGCGTATGGCGGGCGTTGAAAGCCTTGGGTTGCGGCGTGCTGCGCGACGGCGTGTATTTGCTGCCGGAACGGCCTGAGACCCGGCAAGCATTCGCGGCGCAAGCAAGCGAGATCGACGCAGCGGGTGGCAGCGCGCAACTATTGGCGTTCGTGAGCGCCGATGCAGAACAAGAGCGGCAGTTCCTGCGCTTGTTCGATCGCACTGCGGAATATACCCAGTTGAAACATTTGGCCGATGCGCTGCGCGCCAAACTCAAGCGCAACGCCATGGCGGAATTGGTGCGGGAATATGCCGCAGTGCATAAAGCCTTCGCGGCGCTGGCAGCCATCGATTATTTTCCTGGCCCGGCGCGCGAACAAATGGCGAGTTTGCTTGAGGATGCGAGGCAGCAGATCGAAGCGCGCTTGAACCCTGATGAGCCCCAGCCGGTGGCGGGAAAAATTCCGCGCTTGGCATTAGCGGCCTATCAAGACCGGATCTGGGCCACGCGTAAGCATTTGTGGGTGGATCGCATGGCGAGCGCTTGGTTGATTGCGCGCTTCATCGACCGCAAGGCGCATTTTAAGTGGCTGGCTCAGCCAAATGATTGCCCCAAGCGCGCGCTTGGTTTCGATTTCGATGGCGCGACTTTCACGCATGTCGGTAGCCGCGTCACGTTTGAGGTATTGCTGGTGAGCTTTGATTTGGAAGAAGACGCGGCGCTCGCGCGCATTGCCGCTATCGTGCATGCCTTAGATATCGGTGGCGTGCCGGTGGCGGAAGCAGCGGGGCTGGAAGCAGTGTTGAAGGGCGCGCGCGCGCGGGCCAAAGATGATGACGCATTGCTTAAAGTTGCGCAGCGCGTATTTGACGATTTATATGCCGCGTTTAGTGATAAATCGCGTTAAGCGCGTACTAGCCATCACGATGGATACACTTTCAATGGAAGGATCACTGATGGCCGAATTAGCACTTGCTCCCCCGGCGCCAGTTAGTTTTGGCGAGGCACTTAAATACTGGCTGAAATTAGGCTTCATCAGCTTCGGCGGCCCCGCCGGACAAATATCGATGATGCATCAAGAGTTGGTGGAGAAGCGCCGCTGGATTTCCGAGCATCGCTTCATGCACGCGCTGAACTACTGCATGTTGTTGCCAGGGCCGGAGGCGCAACAACTCGCCACTTATATCGGCTGGCTGATGCATGGTACTAAAGGCGGGATACTGGCGGGGGTGCTGTTCGTATTGCCCTCCTTGTTTATTTTGATCGCGCTCACCTGGATTTATTTGGCATTTGGCAATGTGCCCGTGGTAGCGGGGGTGCTGTATGGCATCAAGCCAGCGGTAGTGGCCGTGGTGGTGTTCGCTGCTTATCGCATCGGTTCGCGCGCGATCAAAAATCGCGTGCTACTGGCGCTGGCAGCCGCGGCATTTATCGCGATTTTTGCTTTCGATGTGCCATTTCCGGCGATTGTGCTGGGCGCCGCTATCCTCGGCTATATCGGCGGACAAATGGCGCCGGATAAATTCAAAACCGGTGGTGGTCATGGCGCATCGAATAAAGATTATGGTCCAGCGCTGATCGACGACGATACGCCTTCGCCGGCGCATGCGCGATTCAAATGGTCGCGGGTGTGGATGTACACCTTGGCTGGTCTGGCGATTTGGGGTGGCATCGTGGGCGCGCTGACGCTGCGCTTCGGCTGGGATAGCGTGCTCACGCAGATGAGTTGGTTTTTTACCAAAGCGGCGCTCCTCACTTTTGGCGGCGCGTATGCGGTCTTGCCTTATGTGTACCAGGGTGGTGTCGAGCACTATGGTTGGCTGACCGGGGTGCAAATGGTGGATGGCTTGGCGCTGGGCGAAACCACGCCGGGGCCGCTCATCATGGTAGTCGCCTTTGTGGGTTTCGTCGGGGGTTGGACCAAGGAGCTATTTGGCCACGACAATTTGGCCGTGGCGGGCATCGCGGGCGCGACTATCGCTACCGTGTTTACTTTCTTGCCCTCGTTTCTGTTTATTTTGGTGGGCGCACCGGCGGTGGAACGTACACGTCACGAGATTGCGTTCACCGCGCCGCTCACCGGTATTACCGCCGCGGTAGTGGGGGTCATTCTCAATTTGGCAGTGTTCTTCGCCTGGCATGTGTTGTGGCCGGCGGGCACGAAAGCCAGCCCTTTTATTGGGACATTCGAATGGTTTTCGGCCTTGGTCGCTGTTATGGCTTTTGTTGCCTTATGGCGTTTCAAGGTAGGCATCATGCAAGTGATCGGCGCGTGCGCCGCAGCAGGTTTACTGTGGGTGTTTGTATTGAAGCCGCTGTTAGGAGGCTAAATCATGAAATGGATCACCAGAGAACGTCCCAAGATCGACCGTATCGCTTGTCCCTGGTTGATCGCACGCTTCATTGACGATGCGCCGGAATTTTTGTTCGTGCCTGCCGATCTGGTGCGCGCGATGGCGCTCGAAGAGGGTGCCATTCCGTATGACATTCTGGATGTGGAGTTGAGTCATGCCGGGCCGCGCTGCAGCTTCGATGCGTTTCTGCACAAGTACCAACTGAGCGATCCGGCGCTCGCGCATCTCGCTGAAATCGTGCGCGCGGCGGATACCGGCCAACCCGAAGCAAGCCCGCAAGCGCATGGCTTATTGGCGATTTCATTGGGCTTGTCTAAAAACTTTGCCGATGATCACGAGATGCTCGCGCATGGCATGGTGTTGTATGACGCACTGTATAGCTGGTGCAAATCGCTGGAACAGGAAACGCACGGCTGGCCGCCGTCAGCGCGTTGAACTCATCCCGCTAAGCGGAGGGGCGGACCAGGGTGAGTCGTTCAGCCACAGCAGGAGTTTGTCGGCGGACAGGGGCTTGCTCATGAAGTAGCCTTGAGATACGTCGCATCCTAGAATGGTGAGGGTGTCCCAGGCATCCCGGTTCTCAACCCCTTCGGCCGTGACATCAAGGCCCAGATTGTGCGCGAGATCGATGGTGGAACGCACGATGACGGCATCGTTCTCATTTTCTTCCATATCCATCACAAAAGACTTATCGATCTTGAGCTCGTCTACCGGCAATCGCCTCAGGTAGGCGAGAGAAGAATACCCGGTGCCGAAATCGTCGATGGCGATTGCTATGCCCATACGATCCAGTTCCCGGAGAATGACGAGGCTGTCGCTCGGGTTGGACATGACCGCGCTTTCGGTAATTTCCAGTGTCAGCATGCCGGCGTTGCCGCCGCTGTCACGTAACAAATCCCCGATGAGGACAGGCAGTTCGGTGTCGTGCAGGCTGCGAGCTGAGAGGTTCACCGCTACCGTGAGCGGATAGCCCGCTTCGCGCAATGCGGCAATTTGGCGGATAGCCGTTTTTAGCACCCATTGGTCGAGCGAGCCAATGAGCCCGGACTCCTCGGCGAGCGGGATGAATTGGTCCGGTGGCAGGAATCCGCGTTGCGGGTGATTCCAGCGTACCAACGCCTCCACCCCGATCACCTGCTTGAGTTGATGATTAATCTTGGGCTGATAGTGCAGGCAGAGCTGGCCGGTTTGAATCGCTTCGCGCAGTTCGCTCTTTAGCGATAGCCTGCTTCTGGAGGAAATGTTTTCCTGGTCGGGTGAGTAGATGGCATAGCCCTTGCCCGCACGCTTGGCGACGTACATCGCAATATCGGCTTGGCGGATCAAGGTGCTCGCGTCTTCGGCGTGTTCGGGAAAGAGGGAGATTCCCAAGCTGCCTGAGATATCCACGCTTTGTCCTGACAGGCGGAATGGCACGTTCAGCGCGGAGAGCAGTTTTTTTGCCACTGTCGGCACGGCTACATTCCCCAACTCGTGCAGGATGATGACGTATTCGTCCCCGCCAAGACGGGCCACGGTGTCCTCCATGCGGGCAGCCTGTTTCAACCGCCGTCCCACCTCGCACAGCAACTCGTCGCCCGCCTCGTGGCCGAGGGTATCGTTGACTTCCTTGAAACGATCCAGGTCCATGAGCACTACGGCGAAGCCGGTATTGGCCCGGGTCGAATAAGCGATCTCCTGCGCGAGGCGGTCATGCAGCAGGGCGCGATTGGGTAGGTGGGTGAGCGGATCGTACAGAGCCTGAGTAGCAAGTTGTTCCGCTTGACGGCTTACACGGCGGCTCACATAGGCCGCGATGCCCATACCTACGGCTAGCGTAGCCACGCCCAAGAGCAGCATCAGGTCGCGTGCCTGAATATAGGATGCTTCCGCGTTCTGTACGGCCGCAGAGGTTTGGTCCTCCTGCACGCGGATGAGCAGGTTCACCTGCTCGGCGATCCGGCGCTGTTTGGGCATCGCGTTCTGGAGGATATTTTGGCGGATCGCCTCGAATGATATGCTTTCGTTGTGATCCATGGACATTGCCACGGCGTCCTGAACCCACGGCTGGGCGGCGCGCGTCAACTCTCGAATCGTGGCGAGGATCTGCTTTTCGTTTTCGGTTAGGGGCAGTCTTTCCAGATGCTCGCGGGCCGCGGTATAACGGGAACCGTAGGCGTTGAAGCTCTGGTATTCGTTGTCCTTGTCGAAAGGGTCGGTCAAGATGGACAACGCAAGCATGCCCAGCGCACGCTCGCGCAAGGCGGTCTGCATCTCCGTGGCAAGCGTGGTTTTGACGTTGTTGTTTTCGACGATTTGCTTCAGGCGGTGGTTAGCATCGGCCACGTACTGCAAGCCGGCAGCGGTGAGACTTGCCATCAGTATGAGCACGATGACAAAGCCCGTGACAATATGGGCTCCGATGCCAAGGCGATGTTTGGGCTGTTTCATAGTTTCATAATTGGCCGCGTTTCCAGCAAAATGCCGCGCGGGCTCTCGGGGGAGGCGGGCTGATTCTAATTATTGTTAACGGCCGGGGGAGGGCTTTCTTTAACCGCCATTCTGGCGGGCTGCGCACTGGATAACTGGTGCAAATCACTGCACCAGGAAACTCACGGCTGGCCGCCGCAGGCTTGAGGCTTGAGGCTTATGGTTTGGGGTTTGGTAGTAGGGCCGCGATTTGTTTCACTGTGTTCGGGGCATCCCAGTCGGTGGAGCCGAGCAGCGAATAGCGCAGCTGGCCGTTGGTATCGAGTACAAAGCTGGTCGGGAAGACGAAGACTTTCCAGGCCTTGAGCGTCTTACCATTTGTATCTCTGAGAATCGTGAAGTCGATTTTTGCGGTTTTCATTTGTTTCAAAAAAGCCCGAATTTGATTCTCGCTCTCCGCCATGTCCACCGCGAGAACCACGAATGGTTTGCCGGCCATGCGCTGTTTCAAACGCTGTATAGAGGGCATTTCGGCGCGGCACGGCGGGCACCAGGTAGCCCAGAAATTGACCAGCACCACTTTGCCTTTGTAGTCGGCAAGCGTGTGTACTTTGCCGTCTAAATCTCGCAGCGCGAGTGTCGAGAACGCCGCACGCGGCGTCATGGGTTTGAGTTCCGCGGCTTGTGCGCCAGGTAAAGTGAGTGCCAGGGCGAATGCTAACGCGGCGAATTTTTTCATGGCGTGTTCCTTATTTTTTCGCAGGCAAATGCTTGATGCCGTCGGTAATGAGCGTGGCGACTTGGCTACCGAGTTTGCGCTCGCTTAGGTTTGCATCGCCGCGAAAATAGAAACGGTCGCGCATGCCCGGCAAGATTTTAATGGCGACCTGGCTGCCGCCCTTTTGCAGCGTGCTTTTCATTTCATCCAGATGCCAGTACCACGGCGACAAATCGCCTTGCAGAATAACGATAGGCAGGTGCGTCTGCGTGGCAATCGGTAAGTAATGTGGTGACTCACCGGGTTCGGGGCTTTTTGCGTATAAATTGGGGAAGAACAAAATGGCGCCCGCGATCTTGTGCGTAGGATGGTGTTTTTGCCACTCGCGCGCGCCGTCGAGGGTGATGCCCGCACCGTGGCCGCTGGTGAGAAGATAAATGGTCCGATGGTGTTGCGCCGCGACGTGGATGACTTGCGCTATATCGGCAGGGGGAATTTTGGCGAGGCTGCTCGGCACAACCGGTAAAAAGCGCGCGCTGAATAAATCAGCGATCCATACTTCAAATCCGCGCTGAGCAAGTTGTGCGGCGATTTTCCCCTCGGCGTTGACCACGCCCATTTCAGATGGCAGCCATAGAATCAGTTTCTGTTTGCTCGCGCCATACACGCTGACTGGCACATCAACCTGGGGCGCAACGTTGATTGAAAGCGATGTAGGCGCAGCCCAGGCAGAAGTCATGCCGGCCAAAATGCAAAAAAATGCGAGCAATGCTTTCATACGATTATTTGGCGACCCAATCGCCGGTTTTCCCGCCGCGTTTTTCCAACAGCCGGATGTCGGTGAGCTGCATCCCGCGGTCGATGGCCTTGCACATATCGTAGACAGTAAGCAGCGCTGCCGCCACCGCGGTCAGCGCTTCCATTTCCACTCCCGTGCGCCCGACAGTTTCCACGGTGGCGTGGCAAATCACGCGTGCTGGCCGGGTTTTGGTTTCGAATGCGATGCTGATTTTGGTGATGGGTATCGGGTGGCTGAGCGGAATGAGATCCGAAGTGCGTTTTGCGCCTTGGATTGCCGCAATGCGCGCGATGCCCAGCACGTCACCTTTTTTGTGGTTGCCGGCTTGAATGGTTTTCAGTGTCGCGGCTTGCATGACGACCTGGCCGGCGGCACGCGCTACCCGATGCGTCTCGGCCTTAGCGCTCACGTCTACCATGTGGGCTTGGCCGTGTGCGTCGAAGTGTGTCAGTGTGGCGGATGGCTTAGGCATTTGTGTGAACCAAATAGCGTTGCTTGTATCATATCATTCCATGAAGCCAGTTCATCTATGCACGCTCGCGGTTTTGCTCGCCTTCCCCGCGCTCGCCGCGAATAACTTGCCGGATCTGGGCGAAGTGTCGCAGGCGACCTTTTCACCTCAACTAGAGCGCAAGGTGGGCGAGACCATCATGCGCGATATTCGCGCCGATCGCGATTATCTCGATGATCCGGAAGTCACCGATTATCTAAACGGCATCGGCCACCGGCTTGCTGCCGCTAGCCCGAACAACCGCCAGGATTTCGAGTTTTTCGTGGTGCGCGACCCCACCTTAAATGCTTTCGCTCTGCCGGGCGGTTACATCGGCGTACATACCGGCTTGATTCTCACGGCGCAGAGCGAGTCGGAGCTCGCCAGCGTGTTGGCGCATGAGATCGCGCACGTCACACAACACCACATCGCGCGCATGGTGGTGCAAGAATCGCACAATAACTTACTCTCTATCGCCGGACTGGCGTTAGCGATTCTCGCCGCGCGTTCTAATACGCAGGTGGCGAGCGCCGGCATGGCCGTGGCGCAAGCTGGGGCGATTCAGAGTTCGCTTGATTTCACGCGCGAGAATGAGCGCGAGGCGGATCGCGTCGGATTTCAGATTTTGAAGGATGCCGGCTTCGATCCGCGCGGCATGGCCAGTTTTTTCGAGCGTATGGGCAAGTTCAATCGCTTATACGACAACAACGCGCCGGTGTATTTGCGCACCCACCCGATGACCACCGAGCGCTTGGCCGATATTCAAAACCGCTTGGCCGACACGCCCTATAAACAAGTACCGGATTCACTGGATTTTCAACTGGTGCGCGCCAAACTGCGTGCGAGCGCCGGTCGCGCCGAAGAGGCGGTGGCCTGGTTTGACGCCGGGCTCAAGGAGCAAAAATTTAATAACGAGGTGGCGCAGCGTTATGGCCTCGCCGCAGCGCTGTTGCGCGCAAAGCAGTTGCCGCGCGCTGAACGCGAGTTGATGCAACTTAAAAAAATCGCGCCCGCACATCCGATGATCGAAGAACTAAGCGCAGAGCTAAAGCGCGCGCAAGGTCAAGATGCGGCGGCGTTGGCAATTTATCGCGCGGGGTTGAAGCTCTTTCCTTTTCATCGCGCGCTGATTTATGGTTATGCCGATACTTTGCTCGCGACCCGGCAATACGCGGATGCAGTGAAGTTCGTCAACGAGCAACTCAAGTTTCGCACCGGCGATGACCGCTTGTACGAATATCAGGCGCGTGCTTACGGCGGGCAACAAAAGAGCTTTCTCTCGCATCGTGCGCTGGCTGAAGCCTACGCGCGGCGCGGCAACTTTACCGCCGCGATCGAGCAGTTGCAGATTGCGCTGAAGAGTGACGAAGGCGACTTCTATCAGCTTTCTAGCGCAGAGGCGCGGCTCAAGGAGTTGAAAGCACTCGATGCCGATGCGCGCCACTAGTTTATTAGCGTATGCTGATTTTTAGTAGTGAAAGACTAGCTTGTTCGTTTTATGGTGATTTACGAGTCGAACATCTTGCATAGAAGGGCGGACATTCGGTATCCTAGTAAAATCCATTTTAAAAATGGCGCCATGCGCGAGGGCTTCGAGTCAGGAAGACTTCAAGCCGGGTCGGTGGGATCGGTGCTCCGATCAATCCAAAACATATATGAAGGAGGACGCAATGCGGAAGAGCCCCACGCTCCTATTGGCTGCTAGCCTGGCAGGCATGTTGTTGGCGACAGCAAACGGCTACGCCCAGGAGCAACAAAAACCGGCTGAACCAACCGGCCAAGAACTCGCGTTTAACAACGCGAAAGGCAACTGCCTCGCCTGCCATATGCTCCCCGGGGATCCTAAGGCGGTGACTAACACTAATATCGCCCCGCCCTTGGTTGGAATGAAGGCGCGCTTCCCAGATAAAGCCAAATTGCGCGCCCAGATTTGGGATGCGACGAAGGCAAATCCGATGACTGTCATGCCGCCCTTTGGCAGGAATCTGATACTGACAGAACAAGAAATCGACAAAATTACTGATTACGTTTATGGAATGTAAACTAGAAGGAGTTGTTATGAACGCGAAACGTAGAACTTTTTTGAAAAGCGCTGGCGCGGCAAGCACCGTAGCAGTTGCGGTGGCGGCGGGTTTGATTAAGCCCACCTCGGTCATGGCGGCAGAATGGAACAAGCCTGCATTCGACGCAAAAGGGATGCCGGATGCGCTGAAGGCGCTCGGATCTGTCGGCGCGGCCGACAGCAAAGACATCCTGATTAAGGCGCCGGACATCGCGGAAAACGGTGCAGTAGTGCCGGTGGAAGTGACCAGCAAAATCGCCGGCACGAGCAGCATCGTGGTCATGGTGGAGAAGAACGCCAATCCTTTGACCGCCGACTTTAATCTCATGAATGGCGCCGAAGGTTATGTCAGCACCCGTATCAAAATGGGCCAAACGTCCAACGTGCGCGTGGTGGTGAAAGCGGGCGCGAAATCTTACACCGCGGTCAAAGAAGTCAAAGTCACCATCGGTGGTTGCGGCGGCTAATCCAGCGGCAATCCATAGCGATCAACGAACTTATTTGAGAGGATACGAACATGGCAGAACCGATGAAAATCCGCGCCACGATGGAAGGCGACGCAGCCAATATCAAAGTGCTTATGAACCACGTAATGGAAACCGGGCAGCGTAAAGACGCCAAGACTGGTCAACTTATTCCGGCGCACTTCATTCAAACCGTCAGCGCGCACGTGAATGGCAAGCCGGTGCTGGAAGCGCAATGGAGCCAAGCCGTTTCTAAAAACCCGTTCTTGGGCTTCAAGGTTAAAGGCGCTAAAGCCGGCGACAAAGTGACGGTGAGTTGGGCCGACAATAAAGGCGAAAAGAACAGCGCTGATGCTGTTGTAGCGTAATTTAATTGGCCGGCTGGATTCTCCAGCCGGGCCCCCGCCACGAACGAGGAGGACACAATGAAAAAAACGCTTCTGGCTATTTTGGGCGCCAGCTTGCTGTTCGGCGCGATTAGCGCGAACGCCACACCGGAGCAGGATCGAAAAGAGTTGCTTGATTATTTCAAGCATAAATCGCCTAATGTAAAGTTCGACGATTATGTGAACGGCGCTTTTATTTATAACGCCGATGCACTCAATCAGTACAACTCGATTATGGAGTTTCCACCGTTTTATACTGTCGTAGACCAAGGCAAGAAAATGTGGGAAACGCCATTCAAAAATGGCAAAACCTATGCGAGTTGCTTTCCTGACGGCGCTAAAAACATCGCGGGCCGCTATCCCTACTTCGATGAGGGGCTGGGCAAAGTCGTGACCTTCGAAATGGCACTCAATTCCTGCCGCAAAGCCAATGGTGAAGATGAGTTGGCATACGATGATATGGGCACCATGGGTGTCTTGACATCCTATGCGCGCACCTTGTCCGACGGCATGCGCATGAACGTGCGGGTGGAGGGTGCGAAAGCGGTTGCAGCCTATGAGAAGGGTAAGCAGCATTTTTATTCGCGTCGCGGCCAACTCAACTTTTCTTGCGCATCATGTCACGTGCACCAGGCGGGTAATATTATTCGCACAGAATATCTCTCGCCTGTGCTGGGACAGACAACGCACTGGCCCGTCTTCCGTGGTGGCGAGACTTTATTCACGCTGCAGAAGCGCTACGAAGGCTGCAATAAGCTGGTGCGTGCCGTGCCCTATAAGTCTGGCAGCGAAGAGTACAACGACTTGGAATATTTCCACTCTTATCTAAGCAACGGTTTGCCGATGAAAGCCTCGGTGTTCCGTAAATAACTTGGCAATAGCTATACAACAAGGCTTGTAGGTTAACCACCGGCAAGCCTTGTTTTTTTGTGACGATTAACTGTTTTGCTTTTGGCCTACGGCCATTATCTTGACTTACTTGCAGGAGCTGAATGATGTCGATGACCCGTCGTGAATTTCTCGAAGTGTTGGCGGTCGCCGCCGCAAGCGGTATGGCGCTGGATAGTCGGCAGGCATTAGCCGGTGAGGTACCGAAAAATTTTTACGAACTACCCAAGTTCGGTAACGTTAGTTTTATGCACTTCACGGACTGTCATGCACAACTTCTGCCGGTGTATTTTCGCGAGCCTAATGTCAATATCGGCGTCGGCGCCGCCCTGGGCAAGGCGCCGCATTTAGTCGGCGAACATTTTTTGAAGGCTTACGGTATCAAGCCTGGCTCGCTTGAAGCACATGCTTTTACCTATCTCGATTTCACTGCCGCAGCCAAGATTTATGGCAAGGTCGGCGGCTTCGCGCATCTCGCCACGCTGATAAAAAATGTTCGGGCGCAGCGCCCCGGTGCTTTGCTGCTGGATTCCGGCGATACTTGGCAAGGTTCGGGCACCGCGCTGTGGACCAATGGCGCCGATATGGTGGGGGCGCAGAAAATGTTGGGCGTGAACGTCATGGCGCCGCATTGGGAATTTACGCTGGGCGCTGAGCGGGTGAAGGAAATCGTCGAGAAGGATTTCAAAGGTTCGGTCGACTTCGTCGCCCAGAACGTGAAGACCGTGGATTTCGGCGATCAAGTATTCAAGCCCTACGTGATCAAAGTCATGAATAAAGTGCCGGTTGCTATTATCGGCCAAGCCTTCCCTTACACGCCCGTCGCCAACCCACGCTATTTCACCCCCGACTGGACCTTCGGCATTCAAGACGACAATATGCAGAAGATGGTGGACGAGGCGCGCGCCAAGGGTGCGAAAGTAGTGGTGGTGTTGTCGCATAATGGCCTGGACGTCGATCTTAAAATGGCCACTCGCGTTACCGGCGTGGATGTCATTTTCGGCGGTCATACGCACGATGCGGTGCCGCAAGCGGTGCCGGTCAAGAACGCTAAAGGCGTCACGCTGGTAACCAATGCTGGGTCCAATGGCAAGTATCTCGGCGTGATGGATCTCGATGTGAGAAACGGCAAGGTGCAAGGCTACAAATACCGCTTGCTGCCAGTGTTCGCCAATCTCATCGAACCCGACCGCGCGATGGCCGACTACATCAAAAAAGTGCGCTTGCCATACGAAGCTAAGCTCAATGAAAAACTCGCCATCAGCGAAGACTTGCTGTATCGCCGCGGCAATTTCAATGGCACATTCGACCAGATCATCGTCGATGCGTTGATGGAAGTGAAAGGCTCCGACATGGCTTTCTCGCCGGGCTTCCGCTGGGGCACGAGCTTACTGCCGGGGGAACCGATTACCATGGAGCGTTTGCTCGACCAGACCAGCATCACTTACCCCGCAACCACGCTTAACGAGATGACTGGCCAGCAGATCAGGGACGTGATGGAAGACGTGTGCGACAACTTGTTCAACCCCGATCCTTATTATCAACAAGGGGGCGACATGGTGCGCGTCGGGGGTTTGCAATACACCTGCGACCCGAATCAAAAGATGGGCAAGCGCATCTCCAACATGGTGCTGCGCGGCAAAGCGGTCGACGCCAACAAGAAATATCTGGTAGCCGGCTGGGCCTCGGTACAAGAAGGCGTCACCGGCACCCCGATTTGGGATGTCGTAGCCGAATATCTAAGAAGCGTTAAAGTCGTCAAGAAGCTCAAGGTCAATCAGCCGACCCTGGTGGGCATGAACAAAAACCAGGGGATTGCTTCCTACTAAGTATTGCTTAGGCAAGCGCTCAGGGAATAAAAGGGGGCCGTTGGCCCCTTTTTGTTGCCGCCTTGACCTTCTACAGCACCGGTGCTGATCGAGGAATTGGTGAATACGCTGGGCTACGAGAAGTTCGCCAAGCGTATCGCGCAGTACAAGACCAGCATCGCGGCGCTGGTGGCGCAATACGAAGCGATGGTGGCCTTGGTCTCACCCACTCACACGCCGCGCGTCGTGACCGATGATCCCGATGACGATCATGTGATTGCTTGTGCCGTCGCGGCCAGTGCGAAATCGATCGTCTCGGGCGATAAGCATTTGCTTGCGATCAAGTCCTATCAGAATATTTCCATCATCACCGCAGCCGAGGCGGTGAGCAGGCTTGCGGCAGGCGATTCAGCCTGCTAGAAGGTAAAGCCCTGCGCGCTTTCCATGACCCTTTTCAAGCCTGGGGGCAGCGCAGGCGCCCTCTTCTTTTGATGAACCGAATTTGTAGTACAGTAATTATTTCTGGAGGCCTTACCATGAACCCAAAACTGCAAGAACTTCCCGTAGAAGAACGAATCAGGGTTGTTGAAGATCTATGGGATAGTATCGCCGCGGATCAAAAAGCCTTACCCCTTACCGCTTCTCAGAAAGCCGAGCTTGACCGTCGGCTTGATGCTTACGAAATTGACGAGAATATTGGTCGTTTGGCTGCCGTCGCGGTGGCTGACATCTTGCGCAAAATATGACGCTTGAAGTTCGCCTTCGCCCGGAAGTGGAGCTAGATTTGGCGGATGCGGCGTTCTGGTATGAAGATCAACAGAGGGGATTGGGGCGCCAATTTCTTGGCGAGGCGCTCGCGGTCTTCTCTGCGATTGCGGAAACACCACAACTGCATCCTGTTGTTCACAGAAACACGCGGCGCGCTTTGCTTCGCCGCTTTCCTTTTGGCGTTTATTATCAAGTAGAGACTGCTGCAATTGTTGTTGTCGCAGTCATGCATGGCAGCAGAAACCCAGATCGTTGGAAGGGGCGCGAATAATTCGGTGAAAAAGGTCGCGCTCGGCTCGCTACTAAAACCGGCAACAACAAAAAGAAAAGTAGATTTTGGTGGGTATCAAGTATAGGCCATTTTGCCTTTTGCAAAGATTAGCGGGGTTGGAAAAATAACACAATAACCAAAGCCTGACCCCATTCCTGATGTAAATTTCGCTCTGAACGGGGTTGCAATTCAAGACGGTATCTGACCCGCTCCTGACCTTCTTGACCCCTTCTTGCTCGTGACCCCTTCTCGCCTTCTTTCTCTTGTGACCCCTTCTTGCTTCTTTGGTGTTTTTTATGGATAGGTATCAAGTACAGTCGTTGCGCTTCTTAAACTAACGCTCCGCGTCACCTGCTGACGCGCAGACCCATCCAATCCGTCGGCTGGGCGGCTAGTGTTTCATACTTTTCTTCTTTAAAACAATCTATTAAAAGAAAATAAAAGCCTGGCACAGCTATTGCTAAGTTTATAAGGGCAGACACCCAGAGTGTTGCTTGTTCTCAAACCAC
>JANYAU010000097.1 GCA_025361165.1 Betaproteobacteria bacterium
TGCTGCGCTCCTCGCGCAAGGGTGCGGCGCAAGCGGAAACACAGCGGGTGAATCTGGATCTGCTGTGGCAGGAATGGCAGGTGGTGAGCCAGGCGCGTCTATTGTTCACCCGGCTTACCGCGCAGCAGGCGTTGATGGCGCAGTTGCAAGCTGCGCGCAGCCTGTTGGCGGAGCGTTATCAGCGCAGCCAGCAGGCGTTGGCGGCGGGCAATGTCACTCTCGATATGGCCAGTGCCGATCTGAGCGCGCTGCAAAATATCGAGCGCCGAATTAACGATCTGGAACGCAGCCGCTTGCAGAATCGCGCCAGCTTGAATGGTTTACTAGGATTGTTGTCCACCACGTCTCTGGTGCTGGTGGGCGAGCCGCACGCGGCAGTGCTGGACCCGGCAGCGGTACAAAAAGAGTTGGTCGAGCGGCTCAACCGGCGCCCGGATTTGCAGGCGCTGCAAGCGGGCTATCGCTCGCAAGAAGAAAAGTTTCGCGGCGCGGTGCTGGCGCAGTTCCCGGCGCTCAATGTCGGGCTGACCCATGCGCGTGACACCAGCGGCTTGTACGCCATGGGTTTTGGCTTGACCCTGAGCCTGCCGATTTTCAACCGCAACCGCGGCAATATCGCGATTGAAAATGCTACGCGCACACAATTATTCGATGCATACCAGGATAGGCTCAACAGCGCCTACAGTGAAGTCGCCATCGCGCTGGAAAATCAGCCGCTGCTGCAAAGCCAATTGCAACGCACGCGCGCAGGCGAGCAACAACTGCAAATCGTTGCCCAGCGCGCTCAAGCAGCGTTTCAAGCGGGCAATCTAACCGCTGCGGATTATGTGCGGCTGCAAACCGCATTGCTGAATAAACAAACCGAAGCCATCAATTTGCAAGAGGCTTTGATGGAACAACAAATCGCGCTGGAAACCTTGCTAGGCCCCGACCTTCCCTGAGCCTGCCGATTACAGGAGAACGAATAATGCGCCGTAAATTTATTTTGCTGGGCTGGCTGTTTGCCGTCAGTCCGGTGTGGGCGGCCGATGCCCCCAGCGTGGCCGTGCAAACCGTGGCGCTGAAGCAGCAACTGATGACCGATACGGTATCCGGCTATGGCGTGGTGTCGCCGGATACGCGCAGCCTGCAAAACATCAATCTGCCGCGCGCCGGGCAGGTAGTCAGCCTGCTGGTGAGTGCCGGGCAAGTGGTGAAAAAGGGTGCGCCGCTGCTGGAATTCGCTACCGGCACGGATGCCGCGTTGGCCTATCAGCAGGCCATAGCGGCCGTGCGTTTTGCCGCGAGCGAATTGACGCGCATCGAGCAATTGGTGAGCCAGCAATTGGCGACGCAATCGCAATTGGCGGCGGCGAAAAAATCCCTGGCGGATGCACAAGCCGCCTTGCAAGCGCAGACAAAAATCGGTTCGGATCGCGCGCTGGAGCGCGTTATCGCGCCTTTTGACGGCGTCGTCGTGGCGGTGCAAGCAGCACAGGGAGACCGGCTGATGGCCGGTGCGCCGGTGCTGCAATTGGCGCGTGCGGGCCGGCAACGGGTATTGCTGGGCGTGGAGCCGGACGAGGTGAATAAAGTGCGCCCCGGCATGCCGGTGAACGTGGCCTCGGTGTTTAATGCCGAGCACAAGGTGGCAGGGCGCGTGGCGCAGGTATTCGGCATGCTTAATCCGCAAACCCAGTTCGTCGACGTGCTGGTGCAGGTGCCCAGCGGCGGCTTGCTGCCGGGCACGCGCGTGCGCGCGGAAATTCAAGTGAGCCGGCAAACGGTCTGGGCGGTGCCGCGTTCGGCGGTGCTGCGCGATGCCCAAGGCGCCTATATTTTTCAGGTGCATCAGGGCAAAGCGCGCCGGATCAATGTGCAAACCGGGCTGGAGCAGGAGGGTCTGGTCGCCGTGCGCGGCGCGTTCATGGCAAACGAACCGGTAGTGAGCCTGGGCAACTATGAATTGCAGGATGGCATGGCCGTGCGCGAGAGCGGACGATGAATTTTACCCAGTGGATGCAGGGGCATCGCCGCTCGATATTATTCCTGCTGGTGTTGCTGGCGCTGGCGGGTGCGCTGGCCGCATTCAAGCTGCCGGTAACGTTGTTCCCCAACGTGGATTTCCCGCGCGTGCTGGTGTCACTGGATGCGGGCGACCGCCCGGCGGACTTGATGATGCTAGTGGTGACGCAGCCGGTGGAGGAGGCAGTGCGGCGCGTGCCCGGCGTGCGGGATGTGCGTTCCACCACCAGCCGGGGTACGGCGGAGGTGTCGGTGAGCTTCGACTGGGGCATCGACATGGGGCTGGCAACCTCGCAGGTGAATGAAGCGATTACGCAAATCCTGCCGAATCTGCCGCCGGGTACCCAGATGTCGACCAAGCGCATGGACCCGACGGTATTTCCGATTCTGGCGTACAGCCTGACCTCGACCACGCAATCGCAAACCGCGCTCTACGATCTGGCGCGTTACCAGTTGCGCCCGCTGCTGTCCAGCGTCAACGGCGTGGCGCGCATCGGGGTGATCGGTGGCGCGCAGGAGGAATACCAGGTCACGGTGGACCCGGCACGGCTGCTGGCTTATGGCCTCACCTTGTCCGACGTGGCGCACGCGCTGAGCGCGGCCAACGTGGTCACCGCGGTAGGACGGCTGGAAGACCATTACAAGCTCTACCTGGCGATTTCCGATACGCGCTTACGCGACGCCCAGCAAATTGCCGCTACCGTGCTTAAGACTGGTGCCGGCGGCGGCATTGTGCGGCTGGAGGACGTGGCACGGGTGAGTGACGGCGTCGTGCCGCAGTGGATCAAGGTGAATGCCGATGGCCGCCCGGCGGTACTGTTCAACATCTACCAGCAGCCCGGCAGCAACAGCGTGCAGATTGCACGCGATGTGCATGCCAAACTCGCCGCCTATCAATCGCAACTACCGGCGGGAGTGAAACTCGCCAACTGGTACGACCAGAGCGTGCTGGTACTGGACTCCGCCGCCAGCGTGCGCGATGCGATCATGATCGGCACGGGGCTGGCAGTGCTGGTGCTGTTCGCCTTTCTGCGCAACATCAAAATCACGTTGATCGCCGCCGTGGTCGTGCCTACCGTGCTGGCGGCGACAGTGGTGTTGCTGTACGTGTTGGGCATGAGTTTCAACATCATGACCCTGGGCGGTATGGCGGCGGCGGTGGGGCTGATTATCGACGATGCAATTGTGATGATCGAGCACATCGTGCGGCGGCTGCGCGGCGCCAGCGGCGAGCATCATGGCCGGGTGATGGCGGCGGCGATGGAATTCATGCGCCCGCTGGCGGGCTCGTCGGCTTCTACCATCATCATCTTTTTGCCGCTGGCATTTTTGACCGGTGTGACCGGCGCGTTTTTCAAGGCGCTATCGCTGACCATGGCCTCGGGATTGATCATTTCTTTTCTGGTGACGTGGCTGGCGGTGCCGCTGCTGGCGGATCATTTTCTCACCGAAAAAGACGCCAACCAGAAGGAGGGCGGGCGCCTGACCGAATGGATGCACCGCCGCTATACCGCGCTGATGCAGCGCGTGCTGGCGCGGCCGGTGTTGATTCTGCTGCTGATCGTGCCCCTGCTCGGCGTGGGTTTGCTGGCGTTCAACCGGGTCGGTTCCGGTTTCATGCCGGCCATGGACGAGGGCGGCTTCATTCTCGACTACCGCGCCGCACCGGGCACGTCTCTGACCGAGAGCGATCGCCTGCTACAGCAGGTGGAGGTGATCATCAAGACCAATCCCTATGTGGATACCTATTCACGCCGCACCGGCACACAGCTCGGTGGCGGCTTAACAGAAGCCAACGAAGGCGACTTTTTTATCCGCTTGAAAGCGGGCAAACGGCCGCCGATCGAGACGGTAATGGACGCCATCCGCAGCCAGGTCGAACAGCAAGTGCCCGGTCTCAAAATCGAGCTGGCGCAATTAATGGAAGACGTCATCGGCGATCTGACCTCGGTGCCGCAGCCGATCGAAATCAAACTCTTTTCAGATAGTCCGGAGGAGTTGCAAAGCACTGCCACAAAAGTGGTGGCGTTGATCAACAAAGTCCCCGGCGTGGTGGATACGCGCGACGGCATCAATCCCGCCGGCGACGCACTGGAGATTCGCGTGGATCGGGTCAAAGCGGCACTGGAGGGGATGAATCCCGACAGCATCACGCAAATCCTGAGCGGCTATTTGTCCGGCGTGGTGACCACGCAAATGCAGAAAGGGCCGAAACTGGCCGGGGTGCGCGTGTGGATCCCGCAAAACCAGCATGCCTTGGTGCCGGATGTGGGCAGGCTGTTGATCCGCGCGCCGGATGGTCATGTATTCCCGCTCAAACGCGTGGCGCAGATTGTCCCGGTGAACGGACAGCCGCAAATCCGGCGCGAGAATCTGAAACGCATGGTAGCGGTAACCGGCCGCATTAGCGGCCGCTCAATGGGGCCGGTCATCGCCGACATCCAGAAAGTGATGGCGACACCTAACTTATTACCGAAGGGCATGTACTTCGAATTGGGCGGCCTCTATAAACAGCAGCAAATCGCCTTTAAGGGCTTGATGGCGGTATTCATCGCCGCGATCGGGCTGGTATTTCTGCTGCTGTTGTTTCTGTACGAGAGTTTCCGTATGGCGCTGGCGATTCTGGCGATTCCGCTGCTGGCGGTATCGGCGGTGTTTATCGGGCTGTGGGTAGCGGGCATCGAACTCAACATCTCGGCCATGATGGGCATGACCATGATTATCGGCATCGTCACCGAAGTCGCGATTTTCTACTTTTCCGAGTACCGTGATCTGATTGATGACATGCCGTTTGCGCAAGCACTGATCGAGGCTGGCAAAAACCGCATGCGGCCCATTGCCATGACCACTTTTGCCGCCATTCTCACGCTACTACCGCTGGCCTTCGCCATCGGACAAGGCTCTGCCATGCAACAGCCGCTGGCGGTGGCCATCATCGCCGGATTGGTGGTGCAGTTGCCGCTGGTGTTGCTGGTGATGCCGGTGCTGTATTGGCTGCTGTCAGGCAAAGCGGGCGTATCGGCCGAGTAACATATTGTTACAGTTTAGTCGCATTCTGAAATAGGGTAGAAACGCTTTTCGCGGCCGCGTCAAGTGGAGCGCTGCCAGACCCGCGACAACTATCGCCAAGTGGTATCCGGCTACAATGTGGTATACCGCTAGCATGGCCGTAACAGGGTGACCACACTGCCCTACGATCCGGGCCGTTTCCTCGACGTCCAGGTAGCGCTTGCTGAAAATCATGGCGGTTACGGCGACGATCGCGGCTACCGGCAAGAGCGCCGGCACGGCGATGATGACGATTAATATTTTTGTGCGCGGTTACGCAGACGTTTAAGTTTGCCTTAAGTTACGCGGCCTAGAATGGCATTTCGGTAAGGTAATTTTGCCTGCCCGCATTGACTTAATCAGGAGCAATACCATGAGTAACCGTGCATTAAAAACTGTTCGTAACCCACGCTTCATGTCTTTGGTAATGGCAGCCGCGCTATTAGGCGGGGGCGTTTCCGCCCACGCTTACACGGGTGAGAAATTGGCTCACAATACCAAAGTAACCATCACCGAGGCGCGTGCCATCGCCCTCAAAGCCCATCCCGGAAAAATCACCGACGAAGAACTGGAAAAGGAAAATGGCGGCAGTGGTTTGCGCTATTCGTTCGATATTCTCGCGGGTAAAGTCACCCATGAGGTCGGCGTGGATGCGCAATCCGGCAAGGTGCTGGAAAACAAGGAAGAAGGCCCTAACCCCGACTAACGTAAACCGGACCTGCTCAGCCCCGCTTCTTGGCGGGGTTTTTGCGTTGATAATGTGCGGTTTGCGATAATGGGGCCGGGCAGAGTGCGAAGAGGCGAGGGGCGGGGGAACATCAATGAGAATACTGCTGGTTGAAGACGATGCGATGATAGGCGAAAGCGTCGAAGAGGGGCTGCATGGCGAAAACTACGCCGTGGACTGGGTGCGCGATGGCCGCGCGGCGGAGCTTGCCCTGAGCAACCAAGTGTACGATCTGGTATTGCTCGATCTGGGCTTGCCTAAAAAGCAGGGAATCGAGGTACTGATCACCTATCGCAAGCAAGGCGGCGCGGCGCCGGTGTTGATTATCACCGCGCGCGACGCCACCGCCGATCGCGTGCGCGGCCTCGATGCGGGCGCGGACGACTACTTGATCAAGCCCTACAATCTGGACGAACTCTTCGCCAGAATCCGCGCCCTGCTGCGGCGTAGCGCCGGGCGTGCCAATCCGGAGATCGCATTCGCCGGCGTTACCTTAAATCCGGCGACGCGCGTGGTCACTTGCCAGGGAAGTCCGCTGCATTTATCGTCGCGCGAATTCGCCTTGCTGCACGCCTTGATGGAGGCGCCCGGCGAAGTGGTGTCGAAAGCAAACCTGGAAGAAAAGCTCTACGGCTGGAACGAAGAAGTGGAAAGCAACACCGTCGAGGTCTACATCCATATGCTGCGCAAAAAACTGGGGAGCGAATTCATCAAGAACGTGCGCGGCGTGGGTTACAAAGTGGCAGCCGCCGGATGAGAACAATCCGCCAACAGCTTTTGATCGGGCTGCTCGGCGGGATGTTGGTGTCGACGCTCATCGCCGGTTTTGCGCTGTACCTCAAAGTGCGTGAAGAGACCAGCGAGCTCTTCGATTATCAACTGCGCCAAATCGCGCATTCCTTGCCTTCCGAGCTTGCGGAGCAACCCAAAATCGGGGTCGCGGAAGATCCGGAAGAAGACATTATCGTGCAAGTATGGAATGAGGACGGCGCACTGATTTACGCCTCGCATCCCGCCCATATCCTGCCGCGATTTGTCGCCACCGGCTTCTCGACCGTTGCGGTGCGGGGCGATCGCTGGCGCGTGTTCATCGAGACTCGACATGACCGCATCGTGCAAGTCGCCCAAGCTACATCGGCGCGCGACGAACTCGTGTTCGGGTCGGCCATGCGCTCGCTCCTGCCTATCCTGGCGCTGATCCCGGCGCTGGCGATCCTCATTACCGTCGTCGTCGGGCGCGCCTTGCAACCGATCCAACGCGTGGCTCAAGCCCTCGAGCGGCGCTCGGCCAGCGCGCTGCAACCGTTGCCAAGTGAAGGGATGCCGCCCGAAATTCGCCCCATCGTGGATGCGCTCAACGACTTGCTGGCACGGCTCGATCATGCGCTGAGCGCGCAACGCGCCTTCGTCGCGGATGCGGCCCACGAGCTGCGTTCGCCCCTGACCGCATTGAAGCTGCAACTACAACTGGCGGAGCGCGCGCAGACCGACGCGCAGCGCACGGCCGCATTCGCAAAACTGCATCAGCGGCTGGATCGCTCGACACATCTGGTACAGCAGTTGTTAACCTTGGCGCGTCACGAATCGCAGCAAGAGCAAGCCGCGCTTGAGCCGGTCAAGCTGGCGCTGCTGGCGCAAGGCGTGGTGGCCGATTACCACGAAATGGCGGAAAACCAAGGCATCGATCTCGGCGTGGAAATCGGCGCCGGCGCCGATGCGCTGACGGTTCAGGGACATCGCGAGAGCCTGCGCATCATGCTCAGCAACTTGGTCGACAATGCGCTGCGTTACACGCCAAACGGCGGGCGCATTGACGTGGCAGTATTAGAGCAGGACGGCTGCCCCGCACTTCAAGTGATAGACAATGGCCCCGGCATTCCGGAAAACGAACGCCCTCGAGTATTCGACCGCTTTTTCCGCGGAGAGGGTAGCCAAGTAGCCGGTAGCGGGCTGGGCCTCGCCATCGTCAAGAATATCGCCGATGCCCACCGTGCCGCGGTTCAGGTTTCGAGCAGGCCTACCGGTTCGGGGCTGGTGGTGACAATTCGCTTCCCGGTATTTTATGGGTCGGCGCTCCTCCATAATTGACCCCTTGTGCTGCATGACGACTATCCTTATCTGAACGCTTTTCTCATAACTTGCCCCCGGTCAGTCGTCGATGAGCAAATTATTCAACATTTGCGCAACATTCAGTGAGCACCCACACCAGCGCACCGCGCGACAATGGCGCTACGAACCGCGGCAGCGGCGAAGCGAATTTATCGTGATGCAGTAGTGGTGACCCCCCGTTTCTTCCGCGGCGGGAATTTGAATTCATGGAGAGTGATATGGCACACAAAATACATTCTGAGAGAACATCGGGCAATCGCGTTATTTTGACCAGCCACATTCTGCCCACTTCGGCGACGATGGTCGGGGTGTGCGTTACGGTGCTCGGGCTAGTACGGCTGATGCATACGGGTGACGTCGGTTTTTATGTCGACAAGTTACTGGCCATCGATAGTCTCGTATTCGTGGTCTGTTCGGTACTCTCCTTTGCTTCGATCAGGATAGCGTCACGGTCGCAGCAGTTCGAGAACTTGGCGGAATTGGCGTTTATGCTTGGCCTGCTGATTCTGGGCGTCGCTTCGGTATTTCTCTCGTTCAAAGTAAAGTGAAGTAAGCTTGCGCACCGTCTGCGGATTTAGCTTGTTGCACGACGCCTCGACGCGCTTGCTAAAAACCGTTTTTTTAGGGATAATAGCGCCCTTTCTATCCGGCTTCTGGCCGGAAAACCCCTGTAAGGATTAGGCGATGAAACCTGAAATTCATCCGAATTACGCTGAAATTTCCGTTGCTTGCAGTTGCGGCAATCAGTTTAAGACGAGCTCGACCATGGGTCGGGATTTGCATATCGAAGTATGCTCGCAGTGTCATCCGTTCTACACCGGCAAACAAAAAGTTCTCGATACCGCCGGCCGGGTGGAAAAATTCCGTCAGAAATACGCCAAGAAATAAGCAGTTTTCAGCGCGAAACAAAAGGCGGCGCAAGCCGCCTTTTGTTTTTGCGCGTGATGCTTGAAGGGGCAGCGCTTTGCCTTTATGATGAAAGGCTTGTAGAAAGCGCGTCGGAACAGGTAGACCCTCATGGGCTGCAACGGCGAGCTTTCCCGATCGTCATCTTACCGTGAGACCCAGTGGTCTTTTCATTTTTCAAACGCAAGGGCGATGAGCCCCAGACAATGATTCCGCCGAAGCCGGTGGCGCCGAAGCCATTGGCCGGGGGGGTAAACACGCAGGCAGCAAGCACGCCTGCGCCTGCCGATATGGAATTGGTGGAGTTCGAGGATCTGTCCTACGACGGTTCGGGCGCTACCGCCGAATCGCATTCCGCCGTGGAAGAAGCGGCAATCCTTTATGCAAACGAGCGCGTGACGGAGGCGGTTGCCGCCTTATCGAGCTTCATCAAAGAAAATGCCGAGTCGCGCGAGTTGCATCCGTGGCTATTGTTGTTCGATCTGTATCAAACCCAGAATATGAAGCAGCCGTTCGACGAGCTATCGATGGAGTTCGTGGTTCGATTCGAGCGTTCCGCGCCCGTTTGGGAAGGCCCACGGCAAGCAGCGCCGACTGCGACCCCGGCGCCGAAACGTGGCATGGCGAGTAGCGTCCAGTTCAAGGGGCAGATCAGCGCGGCACAGGCCGCGGATATCGAACGCATGTTGAAACTGGCTGAGGCGGAAGGTGGTGTGAAATTGGATTTGGCTGCCGCCAACGGTATCGATCCGGACATGGCAGCAGCACTTGCAGCCGCCTTGCAATCCATACGCCGTTCTGAAAAGCGCATCACCGTGGCCGGTGCAAATGAGTTCGCACAAGCCATCAAAGGCTCATTCGAGTGTGAAACACGGCAAGAAAAGAATTGCTGGGCATTGTTGTTCGAGTTGTATCAGGTACTCGGTATGCAGAACGAATTCGAAGATGCGGCGGTGGATTACGCCGTGACTTTCGAGTTATCTCCGCCTTCATGGGAGGCGCTGCCGGAAACGGTACAGACCGCCGCGGCAGCCGAATCTGATACGCCGGAAATGTCCGTTGCGCTGGAACATTTCAGCATTGAAGGCGTGCTTTCTAGCAGCACAGATTACAAGCTGCGTGATCTTGAACGCCACGCGGAAAGCCGCACCGAGATTCTGATCGATATGGAGGGAACGACACGGGTGGATTTCGTCACCGTCGGTGCCTTCATCAACAGCCTTATCACGCTCAACCAGCAGGGTAAGCAGGTCACTATCAGTGGCGCGAATGAAATGATCCACGCGCTCTTCGATGTGATGGGTGTGACCGAATACGCCACAGTCATGCGCCGCAAGCAGCGCTAGTCTTTTTTCTTTCTTGGATTCGTCATGGAGCAATATCACGGCACTACCATTCTTTCCGTGCGTCGCGGTACCCAAGTCGCGCTCGGGGGCGACGGCCAAGTCACCTTGGGCAATATCGTCATAAAAGCCTCGGCGCGCAAAGTGCGCCGCTTGTATCACGAGAAAATTCTGGCCGGTTTCGCCGGCGGTACGGCGGATGCCTTCACTCTGTTCGAGCGTTTCGAGGCGAAGCTGGAAAAGCATCAAGGTCATTTGCTACGCGCGGCGGTGGAACTGGCCAAAGATTGGCGTACCGACCGGGTATTGCGGCGCTTGGAAGCCATGCTTGCCGTGGCTGATCACGAGACCTCGATCATCCTCACCGGCAACGGCGATGTGTTGGAGCCCGAGCAAGGCTTGCTTGCGATCGGCAGCGGCGGTCCCTATGCGCAAAGCGCGGCGCGCGCCCTGCTGGAGCACACCGATATGGCCCCGGCCGAGATCGTGAAGCAGTCGCTCACCATCGCCGCTGACCTGTGTATTTACACCAACCAGAATCATGTGATTGAGGTTTTGGAGTGAGTGCAGGGGTATAGTTGCCCCGTCGCTCCCCACGCATTATGCAGATGACTCCCCAAGAAATCGTTCACGAACTCGATAAACATATCGTCGGCCAAGATGCGGCCAAACGCGCGGTGGCGATTGCCTTACGCAATCGTTGGCGGCGCGCGCAAGTGGCGGAACCGCTGCGCCAGGAGATCACCCCGAAGAATATTCTGATGATCGGACCGACCGGCGTGGGTAAGACCGAGATCGCGCGGCGGCTCGCCCGCCTGGCCCACGCTCCCTTCATCAAAGTCGAAGCGACCAAGTTCACCGAAGTCGGCTATGTGTGGCGCGATGTCGATACCATCATTCGTGATTTAGTAGAAATGGCGGTGAAGCAAGCGCGCGAACACGCGACCAAAGAAGTGCAATTCCGCGCTGAAGAAATCGCCGAAGAGCGGATTCTGGATACACTGCTTCCGACGGTACGCGAGGGCAGTTTCGATTTTGCCGAAGCCGACCGTAAACCAGAAGAAAATGCCACGCGCCAAAAATTCCGCAAACTGTTGCGCGAAGGCGCATTAGATGACAAAGAAATCGAAATCGAGGTCAGCGCGCTGGCGGCGAATATGGAAATTTTCGCCCCGCCCGGCATGGAAGACCTCACTTCCCAGTTGCAAGGCATGTTTCAGAATTTAGGCAGCGGTCGCAGAAAACAGCGCAAACTCAAGGTGCGCGAGGCATTTAAACTGCTCACCGAGGAAGAAGCTTTGAAGCTGGTGAACGAAGATGAACTGAAACTCGATGCGCTGAAAAATGTTGAACAAAACGGCATCGTATTCCTCGATGAGATCGATAAAATCACTAGCCGTGGTGAAACCACTGGCGCCGACGTATCGCGTCAAGGTGTGCAGCGCGATTTGCTGCCGCTGGTGGAGGGCACTACCGTCACCACCAAATACGGCATGATCAAGACGGATCATATTTTATTTATCGGCAGCGGCGCGTTTCACTATTCCAAACCATCCGATCTGATCCCCGAATTACAAGGTCGTTTTCCCATCCGCGTCGAATTGGTATCGCTGACCGTGGACGATTTCGCACGAATTCTCACCAGCACCGATGCGTGCCTCACGCGCCAATACCAAGCGCTACTGGAAACCGAGGGCGTGCACTTAAGCTTCACCGACGAAGGTGTCCGGCGTTTGGCTGAGATCGCGTTTGAAGTCAACGAACGCACCGAGAACATCGGCGCGCGTCGGCTGTATACCGTGATGGAAAAATTGCTGGAAGAATTGGCGTTCGCCGCCGACAAGCAAAGCGGTGTGTCGATTACTATCGACGCCGCTTATGTGGACGGCAAACTCAACGCCCTGGCGAAGAGCGAAGATTTGGCGCGCTACGTATTGTAAGGCGCAGGGTGTGCCATACGCATGCGTACGGCACACCGCTCTTGTAGGTCTCTTACTCGCTTACGATAATCGTTCCGGTCATATCCTCATGGCCGTTACCGCAAAAAATATCGCACACAAAAGGAAATGTTCCCACCTTGTCCGGCACGATTCGAACCTGGGACACTTTTCCTGGAACGATGTCGGTACGAATGCCAAGATCAGGTACTTTGAAGCCCATGATGATATCGAGTGTGGTGAATTCCAGCACCACCGGCACCCCTTTTTTCAACTTGATCACATTCGGCGTGTAGTCGAATTTTTTAGCGACGATTTTAATGACCTGCTCGTTCGGCTGCGCACCGACATACGCGCCAATTGTGCCGATGCAGAGCACAGTAAGTAAACTCACAATCTTTAATCCACGGGCGTGAAGTGTCATGGCTTTATCCTTTTAGCACCGGCAACTCTGTAATACGGTATTCGGCCCTTTCTATTTCTGCCTCGACATCGCGATAACCCAGCCCTTTATACGGCTGCGCCGTATCCCAGGGAATCGGTGCGCGCTTGGGTTGCGAGCCTGGGGCGGGCAGCGGAAAAATTAACGACTTCGCCGAGTGGTGCGCGATATGCCCGGTCATGTGGTGGTTTTCCTGGTGAATGTGCCCGTAGAACACAGTGACGTTCGGGTGCGGCATCAGTAGCGCGATCGCTTTGTCGCCATCGCGCGTGGCCCAATCCCATTGCGGATAGAGATCGAACAGCGGGCGATGGGTGAACACCACGATTTTTGCGTCTTTCGACAAGCCATTCAGATCTGCCGCAAGCCATTGCAATTGCGCCTCACCGATACTCGCCGTTGGGTCGGATACATTGTCCAGTACGATGAAATGCACGCCCTTATGATCGAAGGTGTAATGCGTCTTGCCGAAAAATTCCTGAAAGGCCTCGCCGTGATCCAGCGAGGCATCGTGCTCGCCGGGCATGAAGTGAACGTTTTTTACCTTGAGTGCGCTCACGATATCGCGGAACTCAGCCAGACGTTTTCTGCGTTCACTGGGATCGTCGGTGGTGTGGGTCAAGTCACCGGTGAATACGATGAAGTCCGGCTGTTGCGCCAAGCTGTTGACCGCGGCGACCGCTTTCTTCAAGGTGCCTTCCGCATCCGGATTGACTTTGGGCCCTTTAAAACCCCAATGGCTGTCCGAAAGTTGAACGAAATAAAATTCCCCGGCAGCGCTGCGCTGCGGCATATCGGAACAACCGGCCAATCCGGAAACGAACACCACACCGCCCAACCCAGCCAGCTTCAAAAAATCGCGTCGATCAAAAGTGTTTTCCATTTTTCCTCCTAAAGGGTTCTTGAGATTCAAGGCTTGCAATGGCAATACCGCTTTCACTACGGATTTATTCCCGCGTTAGAAATATTTTTCGTGAATGATGGGCGGACTAAGCGTCCGAATGGATTTACGGCGGACGCGGGAATAGAATGGCGCGTTACTCGGTATAACTACATGATGAGATAGCGGTGACTGAAGCGATGAAAGCCCGGCGGTTCGAGGAGATGACCTTGCCGCATCTGAACGCCGCTTACAATTTGGCGCGCTGGTTAACCCACAGCGATCAGGATGCGCAAGATATTGTGCAGGAAGCTTATCTGCGCGCCTTCAAATTCTTCGATGGGTTTCGCGGCGAAGAGGCGCGGGCATGGTTGCTCGCCATCGTCAGGAATACCGCCTATACCTGGTTGCGGCAGAATCGTGAGTCTGTGTCGCACGTGCCTTTCGACGAGGAGTTTGGCGACCTCAACGAAGTTAGCTCGGCAACCTTATTCCATCAGCCGGACAACAATCCCGCGGCGATCTTGGCGCGCAACGACGACAAGCGGCTCTTGGACCAAGCGCTGGCGCAACTGCCGGTGGAGTTTCGAGAGGTTCTGGTGTTAAGAGAATTGGAAAATTTTTCCTACAAGGAAATCTCCGAGATCGCGGGTATCCCCATCGGTACGGTGATGTCGCGCTTGGCGCGCGGCCGTAGGCTGCTGCAAGCGTGCCTTGAGCGGATGAATTTAGGAGTCACGTGATGGACTGCAAACGAACTCTGGAGCTACTCCCCGCGTACGTGGATCAAGAACTCGGCTTGCCTGAAGTCAAGGAGTTGGACGACCATCTGCAAACCTGTCCTGCATGCCACAGTGCATTTGTCAGCCAGACGACGCTGCGCGCCGCAATCAAACAACGCGCTACTTATTTTCAAGCGCCGATTGATCTCGAAAGCCGTATCAGAGCGGCCTTACCGAAAGAGACTGACGCACAGCCCGGGCGCGCAAAGCAAGGGCCACGGTATTGGGGGTCATGGAATTGGATGAATGTGGGGCCGGTACTCGCCTCGCTGGTCGCGCTAATCTGGAGTGCGGGTCTTTACTTGGCCACGCCATCGCCTAATCAGCGTCTTGCCGAAGAGGTGGTTTCCAGTCACGTGCGTTCGATGATGGTCAATCATATTGCCGATATCGCTTCTTCGGATCAGCATACGGTCAAGCCGTGGTTTAACGGCAAGCTCGACTTCTCCCCCATCGTCAACGATTTGAGCACACAGGGCTTTCCGCTGATTGGCGGCAGGCTCGACTACCTCGACCACCGCTCGGTGGCGGCGCTGGTATATCGGCATCGTCTGCATCTGATTAATGTCTACATTTGGCCCGCCGCTAAAGAGCGGCAAACCGCCATCCAGACAGCGTCAATCCAAGGCTATCATCTGGTGCATTGGAGCGAGGAAGGTATGCGCTATTGGTTGATTTCCGACCTAGACCCGCAGGATCTCATGGCGCTGGCGCGCATCCTTCAGGCACAGGCGCAACGCGTGCCCGGATAGAATCAATCGCCGCGGCAACGTTTGCTGTTGCATGCGGCGCATCGATTCTCAGCCGGTGCTCCACGCGCGTGGCCGTTTCATACCCGCGATCCGGCACGCTTGTTTGACGTACCCATAGGGAAAAAGCTCGAACAGACGGTTGCGCGCCGTTGTTCCTAGACGATCCATCAAGTGTTTGATGACGAAGCGGGCATCGGGGGCGACTTGATGTTCGTCGTAAAACTTACGCATAAAATGGATCGCGTCCCAGTGGTCCGCGGTGAGTTGGATATTTTCTTGGCGGGCAAACTCTTCTGCCAGCACCTCGCTCCAATCTTGCGGCTCTACCAAGTAGCCTTCGGCATCAACGGTTGGCAATGGTGTAGACATTTCCATCGTACCCTCCACTCAATTAAAGGTGAATAAAACAGCTTAAGATGAATATATCACAATATGATATTATTGCAACCTATAGACGTAAGGCGCGATAACCTTGGGTGGCTTTAAGTGATGAGTAAAAACACGTTGCAGAAAAATGAATTTGAAGCCCTTTCTCACTTTCGATATCAACTGCGCCGCTTTCTGCGCTTTAGCGAGGATCTCACTCATCAACACGGCGTGACCCATCTGCAATACTTGCTCATGCTACACCTGAAGGGGGGATATCCCGGACGGGAGTGGGCGACCGTCGGCGAGCTGTCGGAGCGGTTACAGGCGCATCACCATGGCGTGGTCTCGCTGGTGTCGCGGTGTGAAAAACTGGGGCTGGTCTATCGGGAGCAGGGAAAAATAGACCGCCGCGAGGTAGAAGTGCACCTCACGCCAGCGGGGGAGAAAATGATCGCTAAGCTCGCACGCCAGCACCGCGATGAACTTTTGAACTTACAGGGTATTTTTCAAGTTCCCGATGTGGAGGACCTCGGGGGGATGGAGAAGACAAAAAAGTGATGGGGAGGCGGGTTGCCGCTGGCAGCTGCGGCTGTGTAAAATAAAAACGGTCTAGGTGATGCACCTAGACCGTTTGCTTTTGGTAGGCCGCGCGGGATTCTAACCTGCGACCAACGGATTAAAAGGCAGAAAATTCTCGGAATTCAGCATCACAATTCTAGTTCTCCTTGCCCCGCATCACGCGCCGGGATTCATCGCTTAGAATTCGAGCCTGGCCCCTTTGATCTACTTTGATCTACGCCGAAGTGCATAGAACACACTTGGGGGATAGATTTAACCCTAACTCTAAAGCAAATCATCTAAGGGCAGCTCCCCTTGCGTTCCTGACCTTGGAAATGCTCGAGAAAAGCCACGGTCAAATGACTCTTTTGTTTTAAAAGCATTACCAATACCAACTACTTGCCATATGTGCGCTCGTAACGAGGGTAGGCCAACCATATCGGTTAAAAATACGTGCATCTTGTAGCGTCGGCCTCCATTTTCATAGACAACTGGGTTTTTTTCATCAAGCAGTTCTAGGACGGCGCCTTTGCTATTTGCTAGGGGGGTATAAATGTACTTTCGAATAAATTTTCCAAAGAATTGGGGATGCTTTCCAGAAATGCCTTTTTGCAAACCGTAAAGACGATAGATTAAGTCAAAAAATTGGTCTGGAAATTCCTTTTCCCACTCTCTGCATTCTTTGCGAATGAATTCACGGAATAGTTCACGATATTCATCTTTCTTTTTTTCGTGAATGTATCCAGTGGCTTCATCAACTAGCGCAGTAATACCAATTTCCGCCAAGCCGCGCATGATAATGTCAGCCTGCGAGATGATTGGTGTCTGGGACGGGTGTTCTTCTTCGGCGTCCCGAACTTTCAGGAGAGCGTTACAAATTTTTGGTAGTAACGTGGCCTCAATTCCGGGGCTTGCTCCGCCACCTTTCTTTGGTTTGTATAGTCGGCGCCGATTAAGCCCTTCGATTAACTCATGATCTATAAAAGGGCTGATGTTCTTTGCAGACAGGAAAACAGGAAGATTGGCGCCAGCCTGATTCTCCTTTAGCCGTTTCCAGTGGGAGCCGCCACGCTTTCCTCCAAATGCCTTTGTGATCGCACGTTCCGATAGCACGCGAGTGCCATCCGCAAGCACCGCGCAGGGAATGTTGATGTCACCGATTTCAATAATGCCGGATTTCATTGCAATTTCCACGCCCCCGCCCCAACGTGCTTCAGCAGCGTTTTTTGCGATTTCTTTTTTTTGCTCAGCGGACAATGCATTTGCTCGAGCTACGCCGCCTTTTGCGCGCCCAACTACAGAATCGTCAATACCGTTTTTCATGCAAGCATCCATTAAATAGTAATAATGCTTGCATGTTAGACGCTAAGCATTTTAATTGCAAGCATATTTCTAAATATATTTATGCATGCATTACGAGTTACCTACCCTAGCGCAAGGTTCAAAGCGGAAACGGGGCGCGCTCGGCTAGTGCATGGCCCAGATTTTTGCTCAAATGGCTGACCCGTAGCGATTGACATTAAACCCAAAAACATTTATTTTTGGTAAACAATGGCGGCAGTCACGGTACTTTTGCCAGTTTAGCCCCCTTGATATTGATGTCGCGTTTATGAACACGGTTTCCCCATATCCTGATAGAGGTCAATTACGTACAGCACTAGTGCGTACGCATTGCCCTTTACGAAAGGACTCGATTAATGGAGAAACATGCACTAATTTTGCAAATCTTGCTGGCGATATACGAGATCATCAAGATTTTATTTGGATTTTAGCTTCAGTTGTATTTGACGACGGAATACTTTGAGTTTCGTTTTTGCAACTGAGAGAAGCATCGGCTCTAACGAGAGTCAATATTTACCCTTACGTTACACTTACTGTGGTTGAGACACAGTACCGACAAAATTAGCTCTCAACGCTTTTTGAGTTGGAATACAATGCAAATGCCGACTTTAGATTCAGGGACACACCTGGCACGAGTTGGTAAGAATACTCAAAGCCCACTCCAATATAAGTATGTGGGCTTTTTTATTTCTATTCGCACAACACAAGCGAGGGGTCACATCTTGTATCTTGACATCGAAGCTCAAACTCAATCGTCCGCGTGAGTAATAAGCCAGAAAAGCTGCTCCATCCCTTTCTGACATCGACTGTCACCGGAGCCTAAGGCCCTGATAAAAGGGGCTTGCCAATATAGCTGGTTCTTGCCTATATTTATCATCAGATGATAACAAAGAAGACAGCCCCTGGCGCCAGGGATACTGGCCTGGACGCCTTGCTCGACTTGGATGGCTACATCATCGACCAAGATGGCGGGTACTGGGTAAAGATTGAGGCGGCAGTGCAAGAACTGACAGCAGGCAGACCGCATGGCATCAATATAGCCTGTCGCTGCATGAGCCTTACGACAATCGGATTATGGGGTACGACAACGCGCACGCGGTGAAGAACCCCAAGACGGGGAAATATGCCGGTTGGCGTGTGGCATACGACCACAAGCACCGGCATGCACGAGATAAGGGTGTGCCCTATGAGTTTGTGGACGCATACCAGTTATTGAAGGATTTTTTTGCGGATGTGGACCGTGCCCTTGAGGCGCATAGAAAAGGATGAAAGTAATGAAAACCGTAGCGATTGGCATTATGTCGCAAGAGAAAATTCGGGAACGGACTTTGGCGATTGCGCGCGGTGAATACAAGCCCAAGCGCGGTGAACCCAAAATCTGGTTTACCTCCATCAAATCGGTCGCTGAGGTCTTGAGCGATGAAAACCGCGCGCTGCTCCACGTGATTCAGGACACGAAGCCTGAGTCACTGAAGGACTTGGCCGCGGCAACGGGGAGGAAGCCTAGCAATTTGTCGCGAACCCTGAAAACCTTGGCGGGTTATGGATTTGTGGAACTCAACCGGGAAAACAAAACCGTGCGCCCGGTTGCCAAGGCAACTGAGTTCGAAATTTTAGCGGCTTAGGAAACGTTCGTTGCATGCAATTTTGCGAGAGGTGAATTTCTAACTTCTTTGAGTTCGAAAAGCCGGGCTCAGATAAACGTAGCATCCAACGGCCGCCTCTAGCGGTCGCAGCGGCAAGAATCGAAAGCGATCGGGGTGGAAACGTGATTAGCTTATCCCCGTTTTCCCCGCCCCAAAAAGAAAAAAAGGGCTAGCTCGTAAGCTAACCCTTTGAAGTTTTGGTAGGCCGTGCGGGATTCGAACCTGCGACCAACGGATTAAAAGTCCGCTGCTCTACCAGCTGAGCTAACGACCCAAAACGAAGGCGCGATTATCCGGCAATCGGTACTTGCTGTCAATAAAAAGCCCCGCGAAACGCGGGGCTTGGTGTTTGAAAATACTGGAATTAATAGGGTTAAACCGCATCCAATTGGCGCAGTCCCGAGGGCAGTAGCTTGAGATCAACCAGTGAGCTGATGAAGGCTTTGAAGAAAGTCGCGTCCGCCTCGTACACCATTTTGTAGTATTGAATTTTCATGGTGAGCGCGCTACCGAGCACGATAGCCACAAAGGTCAGAATAGAGCCGAGCGCCAGGGTGGAGAATCCGGTGACGCCTTGGCCGATGGTGCATCCCATGCCGAGTACGCCGCCGAAACCCATGAGAATCGCGCCTATGAAGTGATTCACGAAATCTCTAAATGAGGCGAACCATTCGATGCGGAATTTGCGTGAAATCAGCGACCAGAGGAAGGAGCCGAAGATCACACCACCTACGGCCATGATGCCGAAGGTGAGTAGCGTTTTGTTGAAGCCGTGGGCCACATAACCGAGGGCTTGCCCCATAGGATTGATGAAGGTGAAGGATTGCGGCGCTAACGGCCCGGTTTGCGCGGGCTGGACATCGCCAGGTTTGGCCAGCAGGTCCCAGTCTTCCACGAATTTTTGGATTTTCACGGTGGTGTCGGTGTCGGCATGGATCATGACGTTGCTGGTGATATACCAAGCGGTGAGTACGGCCAATCCGATGACTAAGCCGCCCAAGATGTTGTCGAAGCTGCCGCGAAAATCGCGCGATTTGAAAACGAAAATCAATAATAAACCGCCGACGATGCCACCCATGACCATCCGGCCGAGCGCCACTTTGTCGGGGCTGAAGAGCATCGCGCCTAAGTCTTGCTTGGTGGTGAGCGTGGTCGAAAGCGGGCGTATCCAGCCATAGAACAGCGCGGAGAACAATGTTTTGTCCGTGCCCGGGAAGGGATTCAGCATGAAGTAGGCGATGGTCGCGATGATGAGTACCACCATCAGCGATTTGATATTGCCGCCGCCGAGGCGCACCAGCGATTTATTGCCGCAGCCGGAGGCAAGCGTCATGCCGATGCCGAATAGCAAGCCGCCCAGCAGGTTTTCGGCCCAGATCAATTGGTTTTGGCGATAGGGCGGGAAGGTGTTGGTGACATTCACCAGTCCCTTCGCTTCCAACACCATTACGCCGAGCACGCCAATGGCGATGGCGAACAGCCAGGCCCGCAGGCGGCCGGTGTCGCCCATATTCACCCAGTCGGACACCGCGCCCATGGTGCAGAAATTGGTTTTATTGGCGACCATTCCCATGATCAGCGCGATCACGAAGGTCGACCAGAGGAAGAAAGACTGCGCGCTAGCAAAGCTTTCAAAAGTCATGATGCTATCCTCTCTTGATGATTCGAGCCGAGCAGGAGCGCGCCGGCGCGTGAAGTAAAAATTGAAAACAGGATTCTAACGATTTTCTGCAAAATGGCAATGGTTCGTGAGGAAAATGCCAATTAAATTCGATACTTGGTACGTAAGTACCGGCTACCAATAAAGGGTGGGATCGGCCATGCCGGCTTCGGCAAAACCTTTTTTCCGCAAGCGGCAAGAATCGCACTCGCCGCAAGCGCGGCCCGCCGCGTCAGCTTGGTAGCAGGAGACGGTGCGCGCGAAGTCCACGCCCAAGGCGCTACCACGCCGGATGATGTCGGCTTTGCTCAGCGCGATTAGCGGTGCGCGAATATGAAACGCCGCGCCCTCCACGCCCGCCTTGGTGGCAAGCTTGGCTAAGCGCTCAAATGCGGCGATGTATTCTGGACGGCAATCCGGATAGCCGGAATAATCCACGGCATTGGCGCCGATAAAAATATCGTGTGCATCCAAAACCTCGCTCCAGGCGAGCGCCAGCGACAGCATGATGGTATTGCGCGCCGGCACATAGGTAATGGGGATACCTTCCACCGGCGTAGTCGGCACGGCGAGGTTTTGAGCGGTCAGTGCCGAGCCGCCGAAGGTGGTGAGATCCAACTTCAACACCCGATGCTCAATCGCGCCCAGCGACGCTGCGAGCTTGGCTGCGGCATCCAATTCCGCCCGATGGCGTTGGCCGTAATCGAGACTTAAACAATAGCAAGCGTAGCCTTCACTTTGTGCTATCGCCAAGGTGGTGGCGGAATCGAGGCCGCCGGACAGCAGAACGATGGCTTTGTTGGTCACGGCTTCACCGCGCGCAAGGTGATAGTGAGATCGCCGAGGACATTGTAGAAACTGGTGAGCGCCAGCTTCATATCCGCCTCCGAGACTTCGCCAAGATTAAAGCGCGTGGCCCAAGGTTCGAGAATCGCGACTTGGGTATTTTCCACCACAAAATTCACGCCGAGATGCAAACCGAGTGGCGTGGTGGCGTCGCCGGCTGCAATCTGTTGCCGATTAATGGTTTGATCGAACAGGCTTAAACCCGCCGGCGTGATCGGACGTACGTGGGTGGGATCAGTGATGAAATTGTCGCTGCGCGGGTGCGGGACGATGACGGTGATGCGCGCATCAGGTTGGCAGACTCGCCACAGTTCTTTGATGATGCCGAGATAAGTCGCGCTATCAGCGCCTAAGTGTTCCAAAACGTGGCTGAGATAAACTTCGTCTACCGCGTTATCGGGCCAGGGCCACGGCAAGATTTCCAGATTCACCACTTGATCGGGCTGGCAGCCGGGTGCGCTGTCCACGTTGATGAACGCAGGCAATTTACGATAGCCGCAACCTAAATTAAGCCGCATCCCATTTCACCCTAATGACCGGGGGCGTTAGGCCATAAATATTTGTGCAGTTGCACTTGCATGCGCACGGGTAATTGATCGCGCAGTATCCACTCCGCAAGCTGGGTGGGACTCAGTTGCTCATGCACCGGTGAAAACAGCACCGGACAGGTATCCGATAGATGATGCTCAGCAAGTATTTGCTTCGCCCACTGGTAATCTCCTTCATCGCACAGCACGAATTTTATTTCGTCGCTCAGTTGCAGTTGCGCCATATTTTCCCAGCGATTTTTCTCCACTTCACCCGAGCCCGGTGTTTTGATGTCTACGATGCGCGCAACCCGCGCATCGACGCCGCCGATATCGAGGGCGCCACTGGTTTCTAGCGATACCGAGTAACCGGCATCACATAAGGCGGTGAGTAGTATTAAGCAGTTTTTTTGCGCCAGAGGTTCGCCGCCGGTGACGCACACATGGCGCGTATGGAATGTCGCGACCTGTTGGAGAATGGCGTCTATCGCCATACTCTTGCCGCCGGTGAATGCATATTCTGTGTCGCAATAACCGCAGCGCAGCGGGCAGCCGGTTAAGCGAATAAATACGGTAGGCAAGCCAACCCGCGACGATTCGCCTTGCAGCGAGTGGAATAGCTCGGTAATGCGCAGCGTCGCGTCCAACGCCAACTCAACGATCCGCGCGCGGATTATTGCCACGCTTCAGCGCAGATATCGCCTCGTTTGCGTCTCGCACGCTGATGGTATTAGGGCAGAAAAAATCGTCGTACAGCATGTGGTGCTGACGATTGCGCTCTTCATATTTGATGGGTTCCCACTTGGCGTATTTGTTGCGTGACCAGACGCCGTCGGCGCGGCCGAAGGCGTAGCGTTTTTTCTCGCGACTGCCGCAACGCATGCCTTCGAAGCTGACATTCAGCGCGCCGCTCGGCGATTTCACGATCAGGGTATAGCGCACCACATCGTCGCTGTCTAGACTAATCGATTTCGGGTCGACGAAGAATTGATTGTCGGTTGCGGCAGAAACAAAAAACGGCAAGGCTTCTTCCAGCTTGGGATAAGGGGGTAGCTGTGCTTCGATTTCTTTCCAGGGCTTTTCGTCATCGAAATCGCCCTCGAATCCCCCCCAGCCGGCGAACGCCGGCGCAGCAAGGAGCATCGCTAGAAAACAAAGAAAGAGCCGGTTAAATGTCATATTGGAAGGCGCACTGCGGCTGCACGGTAAAAGTTTTTTTCACCGTGCAGCCACTGCGCTTAGCGGCGCTGCATAATCTGCAGCCCCTTGAGCAGGGTTAAGGCTTGGTTGATTTGGTAATCCTGCTTGATCGCAGTTTCCGGGTCGACGGGCTTGTCCGCCGGTTTGCTGGATTTATCGCTTTTGTCTTTTTGTGGTGCTTGTAGCTTGAGCGGTGCACTGTCGGGCTGGACAGCTTTTTCCTTGTCGTTGATCAAGTGCCGCTCCAAATCGGCCTCGCGCACGGAGAAGGCTTGCTTCTCGGCTTCGTTGACCGTGGCGTCTTCCACCGCGATATCGGGGGTAATGCCTTTGGCCTGAATCGAGTTGCCGTTCGGTGTGTAGTAGCGCGCGGTGGTGAGTTTGATCGCCGTGCCGTTACCCAGTGGCAGGATGGTTTGTACCGAGCCTTTGCCGAAGGTTTGCGTACCCATGATGATGGCGCGCTTATGGTCTTTCAACGCGCCCGCGACGATCTCTGACGCCGACGCAGAGCCGCCATTCACCAGCACGATCATCGGCACGGTTTTGATCCACTCCGGCAAGTTTTTCATATAGTCGCTCTGATTCGGGCGCAAGTAATACTCTTTGTTCGCATTGAGGCGCATTTTGGCATCCTCGGTGCGGCCATCGGTATACACCACCAGCGAATCTTTCGGCAGGAACGCCGACGAGACGGCCACTGCGCCGTTCAACAAACCGCCTGGATCGTTGCGCAAATCCAGCACCAGACCTTTGAGGGCGCCTTTATTTTGTTTAGACAGCGTTTCAATCGCCTTGGCTAAATCTTCACCGGTATGTTCTTGGAACTGGGTGATGCGGATGTAACCGTAGCCCGGGTCGAGTAGCCGGTACTTCACGCTCTTGATCTGAATCACGGAGCGGGTGAGGGTGAACACCAGCGGTTTGACTTCGCCCTTACGCAGAATGGTCAGAGTGATTTTGGTGTTGGGCTTGCCGCGCATGCGTTTTACCGCATCGTTCAGCGTCAAGCCTTTCACCGGCGTGTCGTCAAGTTTGATGATGAGATCGCCGGGTTTGATGCCGGCCACGTAGGCGGGCGTGTCTTCGATCGGGGAGACTACTTTGACGAAACCGTCTTCCATGCCGACTTCGATACCGAGCCCGCCGAATTCGCCTTGCGTCGATACTTGCAGATCCTTGAACGCATCCTTGTCGAGATAGGCGGAGTGCGGGTCGAGTCCGGAAAGCATGCCGTTAATGGCTTCGGTGATGAGCTTCTTGTCCGTCACCGGTTCGACATAATCGCTCTTGATCTTGCCGAAGACGTCGGTGAAGGCGCGCAAATCATCCACCGGCAGCGGCGCGGGGGATGAGGGGTCTTTATCCGCAACGGCGGATAAATGCAGACTGACGATAATGCCGAGAACAGCGCCGAAACCCACCAAACTAAAAGTACGCAATTTGCCGCGCATGAATGAATTACTCCAAAAGAGAGAAAAGGCTAGCGTCGCCCCACCCACTGTAAGGGGTCGACGGGGAGACTATGGTAGCGTACTTCAAAGTATAAACCGGATTCGGCATTCCCGCCGCTGTTGCCGACAGTAGCGATGGTTTCGCCGGCGGTGACGGACTCCCCTTCGCGCTTGAGCACCGCTTCGTTATTGCCGTACAAACTCATATAGCCGTCGCCATGATCGATGATGATGAGGTTGCCGAAGCCGCGCAGCCAATCCGCGAAGACAACTTGACCCGGTCCCAGGGCTTTGACCGGGCTGCCAGTACGGGCGCGGATAAACAAACCTTTCCATGCGGTGCCGGTGTCAGCACGTTGACCACCGAAACGATTGGTAAGTTCCCCAGCGACGGGTAACTTCAAGCGCCCCTTCAGCTGGGTAAAGCCGCCGCTGGCGGGTGCCGGGCGGGTGCCGGGCTTAACTTTGGTCTTGGGGGGCAGCACGCGCGCCAGACGTTCCACTAAGCGCGTTAAACGCCGCTCGTCGCGCTCCAACTGCGCGACCTGCTTGCGGCGCGCGCCGATTTGGCGCTCAAGTTTGCTCAGCGTGGTCTTACGCGCGTTCGCTTCTTGGAGTAGCGCGCGTTTTTCCGATAATTGTTGCGCTTGGATTTGCGCCAGCTCGCTGTGTTTTTCGCGCACCACGCTTTCCGCGGCTTCCGCCTCTTTCAGATTATTGCGCAAGCCAGCAATGAGCGTTACGCGCGAGCGCGATAAATAGCCGTAGTACTCGACCTGGCGCGCGATATCGTTGGGGTTTTGCAGGCTGAGCACTAAGCGCATCGCATCTTGGCTGCCGTTCACATACTGCTGGTAGAGTAGTTTCGACAGCAATGCCTGTTGCGATCGGATGCGGGCGCGCATTTGATTCGATTGCTGCTGCGCCTGGTTCAGCGCGGCCCCTGCATCTTGCCGGTCCTGCGTCAGTTCGTGCAGACTGCGATTGATGTGACTGATGGATTGCTCGGATTGCTTGAGGCCATCCAGCACGTCGGCTTTATTTTCCTCCGCGCTTTCGATTTCCTGCTTGAGTTGATCGATGCGCGCGCGCAGTTCGGTCAGTTCTTTTTTCGGCGCGGGTTTCTTTGCGGCCTGTGCCGGGGCGAAGAAAATGAGTGCCGCAACGGCGCAGATCAGAACTCGGAGTGCGCCACGCTTCACGTGTTAAGGCGTGAACTCAATCAGCGGCCGCCCCATCATTTCTTGCGGCTGGGGCAGGCCCATTATTTTAAGCATGGTCGGCGTGACATCCTCCAGCGCACCGGTATCGGCGAGGATAGCGTGGCGCTGGCTGATATAGATGAGCGGCACCAAGCTCATGGTGTGCGCCGTGTGTGCCTGGTGCGAGTTGTCATCCATCATGCGTTCGGCGTTGCCGTGGTCGGCAGTGATCAGCATTTCGCCCCCGGCTTCAAGCTGAGCTTGGACGATGCGGCCCAAGCAGGTATCGATGGTTTCGATGGCCTGGATCGCCGCGGCTAGGTTGCCGGTGTGGCCCACCATGTCGGCATTGGCGTAGTTGCAGATGATGGCATCGTATTTTTTGCTTTTGATCGCCGCTTCCAGGTGGTCGGTGACCTCGAAGGCGCTCATTTCCGGCTTGAGATCATAGGTAGCGACATCGGGCGAGGGCACCAGGATGCGGTCTTCGCCGGGATAGACTTTTTCTTGGCCGCCATTGAAGAAAAAAGTGACGTGCGCGTATTTCTCGGTCTCGGCGATACGCAGTTGCTTCAAACCCAGTTTGGCGATGTATTCGCCGAAACCGTTGCGGATTTTTTCCGGCGGGAACGCGACTTGGATGTCGAAATCCTCGCTATAGCCGGTGAGCGTGACCACCATGCCGAGCTTGGGCCGATGCTCGCGCGCAAAGCCGTCGAAGCCTTCTTCCAGAAAAGTGCGCGAGAGTTGGCGCGCACGGTCGGAACGGAAATTCATGAAGGCGATCACATCGCCGTCATTCATGCGCACCGGGGCGCAGCCCTCGGGCACGATGGCCGTGGCTTTGACGAATTCGTCCGATTCGCCGCGGGCATAAGCCATTTGCAGTCCTTCGAGCGCGGTATGGGCGCTGAATTCGGCTTTGCCTTGAGTGAGCAGATCGTAAGCGTCTTTCACGCGTTGCCAGCGACGGTCGCGGTCCATTGGGTAGTAGCGGCCGATAATCGAGGCGATGCGCCCAGCGTTTAACTCGCGCATTTTCTTCTCAAGCTTGAGCAGTGAGGGCTCGGCGCTCTTGGGCGGCGTGTCGCGGCCGTCCAAAAACGCATGCATGTAAATTTTCTTCAGCCCGTGCTTGGCCGCCATTTCCAGCATAGCGTGGATATGCAACTCGTGGCTGTGCACGCCGCCCTCGGATAGCAAGCCCAGGATGTGCAGCGCGTGGTCGCCTTGCTTGGCGATTTCCACTGCTTGCATCAGCGCCGGGTTGGCGAAGAAGTGGCCGGTTTCGATGGCGCGGTTAATCCGGGTGAACTCTTGGTACACCACACGCCCTGCGCCGATGTTCAAATGGCCGACCTCGGAATTGCCCATTTGACCTTTTGGCAGGCCCACTTCCGCTTCGGAAGCGTGAATGAGCGTGTGTGGATAATCGCTCCAGAGCTTGTTCCAATGGGGTTTTTTTGCTTGGAAGATGGCGTTGTCGGCGCCATTGGCGCGGCAGCCGAAGCCGTCCAGGATGATGAGTAAAGCGGGGGTTACTTTCATATTTCTTTAAGCGTTTTCAATACGGTGTGACAAAAGAGTTGCATTATTTTAGTATATTTTGATAATGGACGCATTAGGGGCTTTGTCCCTGAGCTGATTTTGCTGGAGAAAATATGTCGACTGCCATGAATCTGGACCAAATAGAACTGATCGACAAAGACGAACACATCGAACAGGCCTCGCGCGCCATGAAAGCCATGTCGCACCCGCTGCGCTTGAAAATTCTCTGTGTGCTCGGCGACCGGGAAATCTCGGTGCAAGACATTGTCGACGCCGTCGGCACCTCACAAAGCAATATTTCTCAGCACCTGGCTATTTTGCGCGATAAAGGCGTGTTGCGCACGCGCAAAGACGCCAATCGTGTTTATTACCGCGTCGGCGATACGCGCACGCTTAAGCTCATCAGCATGATGCGCGATGTGTTTTGCGGGTTCGCCAAGTAGTCTCCCCTCGGCGGCACCCATCCGCGCTGCCCGGCTCCGCTGGCCGGGTGTTAGAATCTTTCCGCCCCATCCAAGGTAAGCGGGTTTTTCAAGGCGTTTTCCCGCCCCTATTTTGGGCGAGCTTGACGCCGACAGCATATTAGCATAATCTGATAAACAATTTTCCGGAGGCTTGCTTGTGCTGCGTTCCCTGGTTTTGCTAAGTTTGCTGCTTCCCCAATTAGCGTTTGCGGCGCTGCCATTTGCGGTGGGTAGTGTCGAGTTTCGCGATGTCGATCAGACTTATGCGGCCGAAGGCTTGGTCGAGGCGGTCAAGCAAGCCACGGTCTCGGCGCAGATTGCGGGGCGCATTGTCGAATTGAAATTCGATGTCGGCGATTATGTGCAAAAGGGTCAAGTGATCGCGCGTATCGATGCCAGCGTGGTTGGCCAGCAACTGGCGGGAAGCCAGGCGCAAGTCGCGCAGGCGCGGGCGCTATTGGAAAACGCCCGGGCATCGTATGAACGCACGAAGCAGTTGGCCGCACAAAAATTCATTAGCCAAGCCGCGCTGGATAAAGCCACTGGTGAATATAAGGCGGCGCAAGCGCAAGCTTCGGCGTCGCTCGCCGGGGCCGGCGAAGCCGCCGCGAACCGTCAATTTGCCACGATTGTTGCGCCGTTTAGCGGCGTGGTTTCTGCGCGCCTGATTGAATTGGGCGAAATGGCGCAGCCCGGCAAGCCACTGTTCACCGGCTTCGATCCCAAAGATTTGCGCGTAGAAGTGACGGTGCCGCAATACAAGCTGCCGGCGGTGCGCGAGCAATCGCGCGCCACTATCGAGATTCCCTCGCTCAATAAGTGGGTGAAAGCGGCGCAAATCACCATCGTCCCTACCGCCGATGTGAAAACCCATGCCAGCCGGGTGCGCATCGACTTACCCGAAGATTTGCGCGACGTGTATCCAGGCATGTTTGCGCGCGCCCACTTTGCGGTGAGCCGCGCGCGAAAATTATTGGTGCCAGCCGCCGCAGTGTTGCGCCGCAGCGAATTGACCGCAGTCTATGTGGTGGATGCGAAAGATAAGGTGCAATTGCGCCAAGTGCGGCTCGGCGAGCCAGCGGG
>JANYAU010000119.1 GCA_025361165.1 Betaproteobacteria bacterium
TTGACGTTGAACGGCGGATTAGCGAGGACAAAGTCGAATTTGCCGATGGCTTCGTGCGGGTCGTCGTAGTAGCTGTTGATGTGGCCGCCGTGGCGGATGTCGCCTTCGAGGCCGTGAATGGCGAGGTTCATGCGCGCCAGGCGGTCGGTGTCGTCGGTCTTTTCTACGCCGTGGATGAAGAGTTCGTCGGCGGCATTTTTTTGGTGCTCGGCGACGAAGCGCGCGCTCTGCACGAACATGCCACCGGAGCCACAGGCGGGGTCGAGGATGCGCCCGTGGAACGGCTCTATCACTTCGACCAGCAGGCGCACGATGGAACTGGGCGTATAGAACTCGCCGCCCTTTTGCCCTTCGGTGCGGGCGAATTCGCCGAGGAAATATTCGTAGATGCGGCCGAAGGCATCGTAGTCGAGGCTGACCGGAATCTCGGAGACTTTTTTCAGCAGTTCCTTGAGCAAGGTGCTGGTGAAGATTTGATAAGTGCGCGGCAACACGCCCGCCAGTTGCGGATTGTGCTTTTCGATTTCCGCCATCGCGTCGTTGATGGCCTGCCCGACGTTCGCGCCTTCCGGCAGGTTGAGCAGATGCCCGAAGCGGGCCGCTTGCGGCAGGAAAATCACGCCTTCGGCATGGTAGGCGGCAGGTTCGTCGGCGCGGGAGGTAGCGCGCCGGGAAGACGCACCAGCGGATTCCAGGTGTTCGCGGCGCAGTGCAAAACGTGTCTCGGCAAACAGCAGAAAGATGAGACCGAGCACCGGCGCTGAATACTGCGCCGCAGTCAGCCCAGAATTCGCACGAAACTGGTCGGCGGTATTCCACAGGCGTTTTTCAAGGGTATCGGTGGCGGTGTCTCGTTCGGAGGGGGCGATCCAATGCATTCGTGTTCCCGGTCAGCGTGTTTTACTTGTCGGCGGATGCTAACACGAAGGGGAAACGAGACATATATGCCAAAGCCAGTCGCTCACGGATGCCGGCTACTAGCCGAAAGTGAAAGCCGGCAAGCTTAGCGAATTGGCTTGCACCCCACGGCTATCAGCACATTCACATTCAACTCGATGCCGTCGCTGTCCGCAAGCGCTTCGATTTCCTCGCGATGCGCGGCGGTGAATCGCGCCAAGTCGTCTGGCGCAAGCTGGCTCACTAATACGCGAAACCCACTATGCCAGACGAGATCCCACCATTCATCGAAACCGGTGAGCGGGTAGCCCACCTGCTCGGTATAGATGAGGGGTTGCTCCAGACCCGCAGCGCGATACAGCGCGTGGAGTTTTTCGGGTGTGTCTAAACGCTTCCACGACAGTGGCGGGAAGGGCGCGTCGTAGGATTGAATGCGATCGAGGAATTTTTGTGACAGCGGCTCCATCACCTCGCCGGTAAAGCTGGTGATGCCGATGGCCGCGCCGGGCTTTACATGCTGGGCGATGATTTTCAGTCCCGCCTCCATATCCGGCAGGAAAAAAATTCCAAAGCCGCAACACGCGGCATCGAAGGTGTCCGCGCCCAAGTCCAGCGCTTCCAAATCCATGCATTGGAGCGTCAGGTTACCGAGCTTTTCCGCAGCGGCTTTCGCGCGCGCCTGCGCTAACATGCCCTCGGATAAATCAATGCCGGTCACGTGTCCCGCGCCGAGCCGGCGCGCGCACGCCAAGGCGACCGCGCCGGTGCCCGTCGCCACATCCAACACGCGTTCCGTGCCGGAAAATCCCATGCGCTGCGCTAGGTGTTCTGCGGCATGTTTAAAAAAACGCAATGCCGGTTTATCGTAGCCTGCCGCGGCCGCGTTGAAGGTTTCCTTGATTTTGTACTTACGGTCTTGCGTATCCATCGTTTGGCCTTGGGTGAGAGTATGCGAACGTGTGATCGCAAGACGTAATGATGCATGAAATGGCGCCGAGCGGTAAGCGCAAACTATTGTGCTTGGCACATGAATGGCAAATGCGGGCTGAGTATAGTAGATTGCACTTTCTTTGATGGAGGAAAAAGCCATGCTGCGAATGCTTTCTGGGTGCTTGGGCATGTTGTTGCTGTCACAGCTTGCGCTGGCCGAGCCGCCGGACGGTTATCCCTTCGTTTCATTCGACGCAGGCTTGCGGCTCGCCAAAGAACAGAAGCGGCCGATCTTTCTCTATTTCGGGCGCTTCGGCTGCGGCTGGTGCGACAAGACCAATAAGGAGGCTTTCTCCGACGCGGCGCTACGCAAGCTGTATACCAAAAACTACGTGCTAGTGTATGTGGACAGCGAGAGCGGCAAGCGGTTGCGCCTGCCCAGCGGGGAGCGCATCACCGAGGCGGATTTGGGCGTTCGTTACAAAGCCTTCGCTACGCCCTTGTTCCTTTTCATGCTGCCGGATGGCACGGAAATCGCCCGCATCCCCGGCGTTAAAACCACCCAGGATTTTTTGGATTACGATCGCTACATGAGCGGCGCTTATTACAAGTCGCAAACCCTCATGCAATTTCTCGCGGGTAAATCTTGATGCGCGGTTTATGGGCATTCAGCCTGATGTTAATTTGCTTGGCCACAGTCGCCGCGCCGTGGGTTTTCGACCCACCTATCTTGGTAAGCCACGATCCCGCAGAGCATGCGTTTTTTCATCTGGAGTCGGCAGGGCGTAAAAGTATTGCAGTGTCCGGCGGCTGGGTTGCGGTCACTTGGGAAGATAACCGCGATGGCGTGTCGCGTTGCTATGTCGCGGTGAAAGCGCCGGGCAAAAACGTCTTTGGCGCTGAAATTCGCGTGAGTGGCGAACATGAAGCGTTTGAACCCGCGATCGTGGGTTTGGGTCAAGGGCGTTTTACCGTGGCTTGGGAAGAAGCAGGGCAGATCCAGGCACGCATGTTGGCTGCGGACGGATTGGGTAAATCGATTATTCTCGCGCCTGCCGAAGCTGCGCAAGTGAGCTTGGGCTATGCGCAAGCGGGCGGATTGTTTGCCGTCTGGTCCGGGAAGGGAAAGGCTTTTTGGCGCGTGCGAGCGGCGCGGCTCCTACCCGGTGCTAGCGGCGCACTCAAAGCCGGCCGCGCGTCTGTGATCGAACCCGGAAAAATCGAGGGCGATCAATCCTATCCCAGCGTGGCGGTAGTCGATGCCAAAAAACTCGTGGTCGCGTGGGAAGATCGCCGCGCCGGGCATACGCGTATTTTATCCAGCGTTTCTCAAGATGGCGGCGCGCGTTTTGCCGCGCCGCAACCAGTCAACGATGCTATTTGGCGCGGGCAAATGGGTGGCTTCGGCCGCGGCACAGGCGTGATGCGCGTTGTGCTGAGTAACTACGGGCCACACGGCGTGGCGGCGGTATGGGCGGATAAGCGCGACTTTCTTGCCGGCTACGATGTGTACGCGGCGTTTGCATCCGGCCCGGCGTACAAATTCGGTGCTAATGAAAAAGCGCAAGATGATTTCGGCAACGAGATCGCGCAATGGCATCCCGCCATCGGCGCTAATCGCCAAGGCACTGTCGCTGTCGTCTGGGACGACGATCGCGATGGCACGCCGGATATCTGGCTCGCCTGGCGTAGTGCTAGCGGATGGAGCGACAACCTGGCGGTGCCGGGCGCCTCTGGGCCAGGTGTGCAGTCCGATCCGGCGATCGTGCTGGACGACGCCAACAATTTACATCTGGCTTGGGTCGAGAAAGCTGATCTGAATAGTCCGTCGCGGATTCGTTATGTGATGGGACGTTGGGTGGGAGAGAAGAAGTAAATCGCCCGAGTTGCTTAGCTGACTCAGCGTTTTTTCTTGCGCGCGGAAACAGCGATGACACCTGGCGGGAGGTGGGTAGAAAGCGTTTGCGCAATGTGGTTTAAGGTTTCGAAATAAGGCGTGCGTTTGCGCCACACCAAAGCAATCGTGCGACCGGTTCCCGGCCCAGCCAAGGGCCGGATCGTCACACTGTCGCGCGAACTTTTGGCGCCGGAGGCGCACGCTAACCAGGGCAGCAGGGTGACGCCTATGCCTATGCCCACCATCTGGCGCAATGTCTCCAAGCTGGTTGCACGCACCTCTTCGCTCGCCCCGCCTTCCAAGCCGCAAACTGCCAAGGCTTGATCGCGCAGGCAGTGGCCTTCCTCCAGCAGCAAGAGATTTTCCCGGCTCAAGGCATCGATGCTGATTTTTGTTTTTTTGGCCAGCGGGTGCGCGCTGGGTAGCGCCGCCAAGAAAGGCTCGATAAACAGCGGCGCCACGCTTAGGCCTTCTTCATCAATGGGCAGTGCCAACAAGCCGGCGGCCAGTTTGCCTTCGTGTAGTTGGGCGAGCATCTGCGAGGTGGTGACTTCGCGCAGCAATAATTTCAACTTGGGATAACGCTGGTGCAGCGTGGACAGCACATGCGGCAGGTAATACGGGCCCAAGGTCGGGATGATACCCAGGTGCAGGGTGAGCGCCATCGGGTCCTGGCCATACTTGGCGAGTTCCCGGATGCGGTCGGCCTCGTTCAGAATGAGGCGCGCACTTTCTACGATTTCGCGGCCGATGGGCGTGGGATTTATACGCTTGAGGCTGCGGTCGAATAGCGTAATCCCCAGATAATCTTCCAGCTTCTTAAGCTGCGTGGACAAAGTGGACTGGCTCACATGGCAGCGTTCGGCGGCCTGGCCGAAGTGGCCCGTGTCCGCGAGCGCGACTAAATAGCGCAGTTCTTGCAGTGTCATCGTAAGCAATCTATTTTATCAATTGGAACATTCTAAACAATTCATTGGAACGATCAAGCCCTTTGCGCTGTAATGGCGACACTCCCAAAGCAATACAGGGGTGAATTCATTAACTAGCCAGAAAAGGAGTAACACCATGTCTCGATGCCCCATCATGACCACCGCCGCCGGTGTGCCGGTGACCGATAATCAGAACTCCATCACCGCCGGTGCACGCGGCCCAGTGCTGATGCAAGACCACCAGTTGCTGGAGAAGATGGCGCACTTCAATCGCGAGCGCGTGCCCGAGCGTGTGGTGCATGCCAAGGGCGCAGGTGCTTATGGCACCTTTACCATCACCGGCGATATCTCGCAATACACCCGCGCCACGCTGTTTTCCAAAGTAGGCAACCAGTGCGAAATGCTCGCGCGCTTTTCCACTGTGGCGGGCGAACTGGGCTCGGCCGACACCGCGCGCGATCCGCGCGGCTTCGCCTTGAAGTTCTACACCGAGGAAGGCAATTGGGACATGGTGGGTAACAATACGCCGGTGTTTTTCATTCGCGACCCGCTCAAGTTTTCCGACTTCATCCATAGCCAAAAGCGTCACCCGGCCACCGGCATGCGCGACAACACCATGCAGTGGGATTTCTGGAGCTTGTCGCCGGAGTCTTTGCATCAAGTAACCTGGCTGTTCGGCGACCGCGGCATCCCCGCGACTTACCGCCATATGGACGGTTTTAGCAGCCACACCTACAGCTTGTGGAACGACAAGGGCGAGCGCTACTGGGTGAAGTGGCACTTCAAGACCGAGCAGGGCATCCAATGCTTGACGCAGCAAGATGCCACGCGTATCGCCGGTGAAGATTTGGATTACCACCGTCGTGATTTGCATCAAGCGATCGAAACAGGCGATGCGCCGAAATGGAAAGTGAGTGTGCAAATCATGCCGGAGCAAGCGGCGGAGACTTACCACCTCAACCCCTTCGACCTCACCAAGGTTTGGCCGCACAAAGATTATCCTTTGATCGAAGTCGGTGTGATGGAGTTGAATCGCAATCCGCAGAATTATTTTGCGGAGATCGAGCAAGCCGCGTTCGAGCCGGGCAATGTGCCGCCGGGCATGGGCGTATCGCCGGACAAGATGTTGCAAGCGCGGTTGATGTCTTATCCGGATGCGCACCGCTACCGCATCGGCATTAACTACGCGTCTTTGCCGGTGAATAAGCCGCGCTGCCCGGTGCACACTTATCACCGCGACGGCCACATGAGCTTTGACGGCAACGGCGGCGGCAGCCCGGTATATGAGCCCAACAGCTTCGGTGGACCGGTTCAAAATCCGAGCGTGAAGGAACCGCCGTTGAAGATTTCCGGTGCGGCGGATCGCTACGATCATTGGGTTGGCAACGCCGACTACTACACCCAGCCTGGCGATCTCTATCGCTTGATGAGTGCAGACGAGCAGGCGCGGTTGGTCGCCAACCTGGTCGGGGCGATGAAGCCGGTGTCGGAGGCGATTCAAGTGCGCCAAATCCGGCACTTCATCAAAGCAGATAGGGCGCTCGGGACGGGCATTGCACAGGGCCTCGGTGTCAGTATGGATATAGTAAATAGCGTCGAGTGAGTAGCGATGGCCGGAACGTCCAAGCGGGCGTTCCGGCACCATTCAAGAAAAGAGAAATGAGTATGGATGGAATTTTGCGGCAGTTCGCCGGTCGCGCCTATATATCTGGCACGCTGCGGTACACACGCTTACGTCAGCTAACGACCGCGGGCTTCATGCTGTTTTTTGCCAAAGGCTTGTTATGGATTGCCGCGGCCATTTGGTTTGCAAGCTGATAACATATCGCCCCACAGCATCAAGGAATTTGAATACTTTAACCGAGGAGAAATATCATGGCAGACAAGAAACAGAGCGCTACTAAGATTGATATAGGTATTTCCGATAAAGAGCGGAAAGCGATTGCAGCGGGCCTATCGCGCGTGCTGGCGGATGCCTACACCTTGTATCTAAAGACGCATAACTTTCACTGGAATGTGACAGGGCCGATGTTCCAGACGCTGCATCTGCTGTTCATGGATTTGTACAACGAGCAATGGACGGCGGTGGATTTAATCGCCGAGCGTATCCGTGCTTTAGGGTTCCCTGCGCCCGGCACTTATAGCGAATTTTCTGCGCTGGCTTCCATCAAAGAAAGCAAAGGCGTGCCGAAAGCCAAGGACATGCTGCGCGAGCTCGTCGCCGGGCAAGAATCTGTGGCGCGCACCGCGCGATCGGTATTTCCGATTGCAGAAAAGGCCAACGATCAGCCGACCTGCGACCTGCTTACCCAACGGATGCAAATCCACGAGAAGAATGCTTGGATGCTGCGTAGTTTACTCGAAGAGTAGCGCGACTCATGCTTTCGGCGCCGCGACGCGATTGCGTCCGGCGTGCTTCGCTGCATACAGCGCCTGATCGGCCATCTTCAGCACGGCTTGCCCCGTATCGCCATGCAAGGGAAACGCCGCCACGCCGACGGAAACCGTGACCGTTCCCAAGGAACGTCCGTTGTGCTGCGGATTCCACTGTTCGATCGCCGCGCGCAAGACTTCCGCGCGCTGGCGCGTGCCGTTGAGATCCGCCCCCGGCAAAATAACCACGAACTCCTCGCCGCCGTAGCGGCACGGCATATCGCCTTCGCGCACCGTGTGCCGAAGAATACCGCCCATGCCGCGCAACAGCGCATCCCCGGCATCATGGCCGAAGGTATCGTTAAAGCGCTTGAAGTGATCCACATCCAGCATCATGACGCCGATGGGTGAACCGCGGCGCACTGCGCGCTGTTGTTCGATGGTCAGGGCCTCTTCCAGGAAGCCGCGGTTGAAGAGGCCGGTGAGCGCGTCGCGTATCGCTCTTAGTTGCAGCCGCTCTTGCCGCCGCACAGCGGCTAGGGCAATGGCGGTGCGCTCCGCGATGGCAGTCGCCGCCCAAGGAATGGCGGAGGCTGCCGCACTATTGTCGGGCAATCCGGCGAGATGCAGCACGCCGAGCAGTTCGCCGCGCGCCATGAGCGGTATGCAGACATAATTCACCGCCGTTGCAACGTGCGCGCAGGCCGCTGCGCTGGTGCCTTGGCTATGATAGGGCCGGCCCATGCGTAACGCCCAGCAGTCCTGCGGAGCTATCGTTTCTGTATGAGACGTGTTGTTGCCGCTCCAAGTCAGCGCCGACGTGGCCTGATCCGGAGCGCGCAACAGGAGTGCGCCGCTGCTGCCGGGGAAGATCGCCGCGGCACAACGCGCTACTGCATCCGCCAGCTCGGCAGTATTCATGCAGCTTTGCAATCTTTGGCTTAACTCGTCCAATTGCACCAGTTGCCGTACGCGCGCTTCCTTATTGGCAAACGCGCCCTTGAGTTCTTCGTAGGCCACGCGCAAAACTGTGGTATCGGGGCGAGGAGGTGCGTGCCCACGATACAGCGCGCGAAACTTATCACGCAGCGTGATCGCTTTGTCCCGCCACCTGTGTATCGCATGCAGCCGTTTCTTATCTGCTTTTGCCCGCCACTCGGCTACGTGGGCTGAGAGCACGCGCCCCAGCGCCCACCAGCTCAGCGCGGTACACCCCAACGCCGCCAATAGCAGCGCCAAGGATGCGAGCCGGCCCGACCCATCCGTGGGCAGTCGCACGATCAGGCGTAATTCCTCTGCCGTGCCTGGCATCGGTTCCGATATATAAAAGCGTTCCCCGTCCGGGCCGGATAGGCGCGCTGCGCTGCCGGAATGCAGTGTTTGCGCGAACCGGAAATCAGACGCCCCCCAAGCCGCCAGCGACGGGTATGCGGCAACCAGCTTGCCCCTGCTATCGATCATGCCGTACTCAGCATCTTGCGGCAGCGCTGCGTTTTTTATTGGGAGCAAGGTTTGTGCAGGGAGTGATGCGAGCACGGCGCCCTGCAAACGGCCATCCAGAGTGAAATAGGGCAGCGTAAACGCCGCACTGTCACGACCGAAAGAAAATAGCCGTGGATTTTTCTGAGACGCAGCGATGGCGCCCGGAATCGCCGTGGCATCGGGCAGCGGACGGGCACTGCACCACACCAAACCGTTGCTATCGGCAAAAGCTAAATTGTTATACTCCGGGAAGCTTTCCAATTGACGTGCGAGAAAGGCGTTGCAAGTCGCCGCATCATGCTGCTGCGTTAGCGAAATGCCGCCCAGCACGCGCAGCAATTGATGCGTGTGATCGAACAGCGATTGCTGATAAGTAGCGGCTGCGGCCGCAAAACGCAGCGCATTGGCTTCGGCTGCGACTGAGGTTTCGCGCGCCGTTTCATAGGCGCGCCAGCTTGCTTGCGACAGCAACAAACCGAACGCCGCCAGCACTAGCAGTATGACAAGGTGGACATTCACCGGATGGGGAAATGAAGCGTTCAGACTTTTCATTAACCTACTCGTTACTTGGATAGATACATGAAGGGTAGCGGGTATCCCTGGAAATGGCAGTTACTGATTGTTTATTTTTCTTCGGGCGTTTAAAAAATCATGGCATCCTGATCACGTTGCGCTTGAATCTGTACCTGCCACCCCAATCCTTTCAAATAGAGGAGACATGCATGATATTCCGTCAACTTTTCGAGCCTATTTCGAGCACTTATACGTATTTGCTGGGCTGTGAAGACACGCGACTAGCCATCCTTATTGATCCCGTAATGCCGACCTGGGAGCGCGACCTGGAAGTGGTTCAAGCACTCGGGCTGAAGCTGGCCTACACCCTAGACACCCATATCCACGCTGACCATCTCACCTCCGCCAGCAAGCTCAAACAAATGGCCGGCAGCAAAATCGCCGGCCCGTCCCTGGATCAATTGCCCTGCACGGATATCCCTATTGAAGAAGGCAAGCGGTTTCAGATGGGAAGCATACAAATCGACCCATTGCACACGCCGGGGCACACCGATAACCATTTTGCCTACCGCCTGGGCGAGCGCGTGTTTACCGGAGACGCTTTACTGATCGACGGTTGCGGCCGCACCGATTTTCAGAACGGCGATGCCGAAGCCTTGTATCGCTCGATCACAGAGAAACTGTTTACCCTGCCCGACGAAACGCTGGTCTTCCCGGCACATGATTACGAAGGACGGCGCGTCTCCAGCGTGGCGCAAGAAAAGATCCGCAATCCGCGCCTCGGCGGCCACAAGAGCTTGCAGGAATTTGTGGCCATCATGCATGAGTTGAAACTCGCCTATCCCAAGTTTATTGACTACGCAGTGCCCGGTAACAAAGCGTGCGGGGCTTGCCCGCCGGGTATTCCAGAAGAGCTGCAAAAATATTGCGGCCAAATAAGCGACAGCCCGCAGGGGTGAACAGTCAGAAGAACCGGCCGCGCAGCGCATAGCGGAGTAATCTATCGGGCTGTAAACGGGATTCCCTATTGTAGGGAGAGAAGGTAAATCGCGATGGCTGAGTTGGCGGCGCTACTGATGCTGGTTGGCATCGCCTGGTTTTGGCTGGAAAGCCTAGGGGTGCGTGAACGGGCGATCGCAATCGCCAAAGATTTTTGCGCCAAAGAAAACGTGCAGTTTTTGGATGGCGCGGTCGCTGCGGCTAGTCTCCGCCTAAGGCGCGATCACCGCGGCCGATTGGCGATCGCAAGAATTTACCAGTTTGAATTCACCGATACCGGAAACAATCGCCTAAAAGGCACGATCATCATGCTCGGCGACAAACTGGAAACGATGCATCTGGAGCCCTTTGGATTAAACGACATCACCGATAAATCCGGAGCGTGATGTAGGCCAGATACGCGTAGTGCGCGGCTACACCACGGGCATCTAGGACAGGATTATTCATAGTTTGTTTTATGCAGCACACGCTTGGCAGGCATGGTGGAGAGGGGTTCTTCCGCGCTTAGCACGGGAGCGTAGGCGTTAAATTGCGCACGAGTTTTGCTGGCTTCACGATGATTGCCGGCGCCAGTGCCGAGCATAAAGAAACTGACAAGCAAGAGGCCCGCGACAGTGGCAGCCAAGGTACCGTGACGCAAGCCGCGCTGCGCTTTTTCAATGCGGGATAGAATCACATCGCGCACATGTTGGCGTAATTCCAGCACCGTGATTTTCCCCTGTGCGGCGTACAACACTTCCGCGGGCATTTCCCGGTCAGCCCATGCACTGGTCATGCTGGAGGCGTACGCGCCCGCATATTTGATCTCGAACAAACCGCCTTTCAGGCGCGGGATATCTTCCGGATAAACGAACACGCCTTTCACGCGGTCCTTAGAGTAGTGCGTATTGCCATGGATACCGAGTGGCACAGTGCCCGCGCACTGCTCAGAAAAATGCGTGATCATGGCACCCTGCTCGTCATAGAGGCCGATGGCGAAGGAGGCATCTTCGTCGAGCTTGCCGAATTTGCTGAGATCGCCGAATTGGAAACGTGTGGCGTCGATGCCTATCATGGGCTGGCCGGATTTCTCGTATACCTGATTGATATGGCAATACAGACTCGCGGTGCTTGCCATAATGATGCGCCCCGGTTCGAGGATGAGATGCAGAGGGCGACCCAGGCGCGTTTGCAGATTTTCAATCAGCGCGCTGACTTGCCGGCCGTAATCGGCCACATCGGGGGAGGTGCCGGTTAAGTCATCGAACTCGATACCACCTGCGATATTGATGGCTTTAAGATGCGTGAACACCTGCGGGTAGCGCAATACGGTTTCGCACAGCGTGTTGGCCGAATCCACTAAATTATGATTGCTCTGCGCCGTGCCGGCATAGCAATGAATCATTTCTATTTTGACATCGATATTCTCCAGCGCGGAAACTTGCGCCAGCGTGATATCCATCTCGCCTTCTTTCGCATACACGCGCGCCTTCACGCCGGTATCGATACGCACGCCGACCCCGCGCCCTGCTTGCATTTGGGCCACTTGGCGCAACTCCTCGAGCGAATTGCAGTTAATGCGTAGGCCGGGTATCGCCAGCAAAGTAAGGAAGTCGGTACGCGAATAATTGCTGCCCGAGACGATCACTTGCCGCGGCGCAAAATAACGCAGCGCACGCTGCGCGCCGAGCGGCGTGGTGGCCGTCATGCCATCCATATGGCGGCGCATGATGCGCAGAATGCCCGGGCAACGATTGCTGGGCGTAAAGTGATAGAGCCGTGCTTGTGGGAATGCCTGTCGCAGGCGGGTGATATTGTTTTTCAGAATAGCTTCGTTGTACACATACAACGGGGACCCATATGTTGCGAGCATGGGCTTGATCTGACCGCTGGGCAGTATTTCCATATCCACCTCCCTTATGAGTTGCAGCGACTCTACGCAAATAGCATAAGGCGGTCAACATACATGACCGTTAGGCTACGCGGCGGCTGCATTATTTTTTGAATTCTGGAGAGGTTGTGGATCAATCTGGTGCGGCATGCGTCATCGGCGTGCGCGGCATGATGAGCGCTTGGCGCTAAGTAATTGATGTAAATGAAGGTGATGCTGGGTATAGATGTTGCTAAGCACTATCTCGTGGCGCCGCAGCGCGCAAAGAGTTTGGCGTCTAGCGCGCCACTAGGAGAAGGCAAATGAACAATGCGTTATCCCTTGAGGCAGAGATCGCGTGCCTCAACGTACAAGAAATGGCGCAATTGGCGCAGAGCGTTTGCGACCAACTGCATCGTCTCGAAGCGCTCGTCGGCCGGACAATTAGTGTGCCGAATCAAGTACCACATACCGATGAAGCGGGGCAGCGCTACGTGTTTTTCTGAGGCCTTCGATTTTTGTCCTGCATTAAGGCACTAGCTGGTGCGCGCCTACCCTTCCGCTTCGCCGTCTTCGTAAGGGTTGTCCACCAAGTGGAAGGGGTGATCGATAGGCATATCTTGGAATGCCTGCCGGGTTTCCAAAGATTCAAAATAGATGACCATATTGCCATCGACAATATAGGGATGGCCGGACAAATCTTCGATCTCCGCGCCAGTCATCGGATCAACGCTGCTGATCATCAACCCTGGTTCGTGTAGGCGATGGCTTTGCCCTTGATCGCGCGGCAGACAATCCATCGCGATGGCATTGGGGGCATCGAAGGCAAGGCCATCATTACCTGTAAATAGAGGACTCATAGCAATCTCCTGTTTATCATCTCTAGCGATGGATGCGGCGTTGATGGTGGTAGGGTCGAAAGGTCTTGATCGCGAAGAGGGATACGCCACATCCCTCATGCATGTATGAGGTATAGCACGCCTACAGAGGATGATGGATTTATCTTGATGGCACCATGCCATGACTGCGTGGCAGGTTTGGCAAACACCGCTTGTTCAGTGAAAGCGATCTAAATTCCATCCTGTTTTTCTATCAGAAAACCACAGCAGCAGACAGATAGCGAATAGCGCAATCCAGTAGTCGGTCGGCGCAAACCACAACCAGTGTTTGTGCCAAGGAATGTACGCGGCGCTAAAGTGTGCTAGTCCATAGGACGGATTGAGAACAAACCAGAGAAAGTCTTCGACCGTCCAAAACAGCATGATACAAGCGAGAATGCGGAACTCCACCCGCCACGACCACCGGGGCAAAAAGAATAAAGGAAAATGAAAAAATAGGGCGATACAGGGAAAGATCCAGGCGTGATAGCCAGTCATGGCACGCCCACCCCAGAAGATATCGAGCAGCCAGTGGTGTTCAATGCGCCAGGTCGGCAAATTTGCGGCCCAGCCGGCAGCGCCTTCGATTTGAATTTCTGTCTGCGCGAAAAAAAAGCTGAGTAAAACCACCCAAGCGAGTGTCAGCCATAATCGCAACGGACGATTTTCGATCGGCATGGTGCTTATCCGTGAGTGCGGCCCAACACCACGCCGAGCACATTGCGGGCGGCATCAGGGCGGCCGAGTGCGTGGGCTTTATTGCGCATCTCGGCGAGCTTGGCCGGATGCTCAAGCAAATAGCGGACGCGGTATTCCAGCGTCACGCCATCAAAGGCTTTGAGCGCCACCCCTTGTTCCAGCAGGAAATCGGCATTGCGTTCTTCTTGGCCGGGAATCGGCGCATTGACTATCATCGGTAAGCCCATCGCCAGGCATTCCGATGTCGTGAGTCCGCCAGGCTTGGTGATAACCAAATCGGCGCACGCCATCAGGCGTTCGACTTGATCAGTGAAACCCTGAGCCAGCAGCCTGCCCGGATAACGTGCGGCGAGCGTTTGTAACGCCGCCAAGGCGTGCGCATTTTTACCCGCTAGCACAATGAGCTGGAAATTTCCCTCCCAGGCGAGCAAGCGTTCGGCAATCGTATCCAAGCTGCCGAGTCCGGCGCCGCCGCCCATCAACAAGATAATCGTACGTTGCGGATCGAGGCCGAAGGCGCGCGCGCATTCGCTACGATCAAGCGTTTGGGCGAAGGCCGGCATGATAGGAATGCCGGTGACGTGGATCGTTTGCGGCGGAATGCCTTGGGCACGCAGACGGAACGCCACCTCATCGTTTGCCGCGAAATAACCGGCCATATGTTCATGCACCCACATCCGATGCAAATCGAAATCAGTCACTTGCACCCACACCGGGCAGGTAAGCCGTGCGGTACGTATCATCCCGGCTAAAATTTCGGCGGGTAAAAAATGCGTGCAGATAATCGCATCAGGCTTGAACGCCGCAATTTCCTTGAGCAGCGCTTTGGTGTTCAGGCGCTCGACGCCGCGCCGCAGTTTTTGCATCGAACTGTCGGGCTGGGCCGCATTGGTGATTTGGTATAAGTAGCCCCACAGCGCCGGCGCTTTATTGACCAGCGTGATGTAAAAATCGGTATACAGCTTGCGAAAGCCCTTCGAGACGTAATCCATCACATCCAGGTGGGTTGCGGTCACGCCGCTGTTCGGCATATTGGCGTAAGCGCGAATGGCCTCGGCGGCGCGCATATGGCCAGCGCCTGCGGAAACACTTAATAACAGGATTTTTTTCTGCGGCATGATCGGATACTTTGTTGCTTTTTTACAGCGACAAATCTAAGTCATCCTCTTATCTTGTGGAAGAGGAGTACAGGTGAGGGAGAGAAGTACGGTGAGGGCGCGGCAGTAGGCTGCACCGTTTTTTTTCGCAGCGGCTAAAACGGCCCTTGGCCCTTTCTTTCTTCTTTTTTAATTTTCTTCGCGGCCTTTTTTTCCTTCGGCGTTTTAACCGGTTGTTTCTTGACTGTCTTCTTGGTGTCCTGTGCTTTGCTCATTTCGCTTACTCCTTGGTTTGGAAATTCACTGTCTTGATGCAGGATGCTTCGTAGCGCTCATCATCGCCGTTTGGATTGCCGTAAGGCCGGGTTCACGCGGTCGATATCGGCTTGGACTTGCGCGCGATTTCGCTCGTAGACGATCTCCCGCCCCATCACCGTCCCAGCGTAGGCGCTGCCGTTGCGGGTGGGTGTCAGATCGCACTTAACACTGTGTATGCCTTCACCGATCACCACCTGTATCCGCTCCGGCCGTTTGTTGAGAACCACAACGTCCATGGCTTGTCCGGTTTCGGTCACGCGCACCTTGATCTTTTCCGTGTCCATTGCTTGGTTCCCCACTGTTTTGGTCTTGAGGCAGCGCAAAGGCGATGCGCGTGATACGCATCCTAAACCAAATAGGCATGCTTATTGGTCTTTTTTCTTACCCAATCTGTAAGCATCCACCATGCCGATAATCCAACAGGCAAGCAATACGATCGACGCAATAGTAGCCCAGGAATTGTCGGTAGCGTTGGACGCTTGGGTGACGAGCGTAGAGACGCTATTGAGGTCAAGCATACCGCCATCTAACTGAATCTTGTCCAGCATAGCCGATGCTTGGTGTGCGGCTTGCGCTACCAGCACCCACAGGCTAACCAGGCTAAGCGCGATCAAAGCGCCACCACGGAAATAGTGTTTCAGGAAGAGATGCCCGGCGCCGGGAAACACCAAACCGGACCAGAGCACCGCTTTCATTGATTTAGTCATGGTTCATAAATCGCAATAAACAGTTGGCGGCGTCCCGATGCGGCAACCGCCATTCGACGCCTGAAGAAATTACCGGTTCAGATCCTGAATCGCATCCACCACCATCCCGGTGCCAACCGCGATCAACAAAATGTCGCTCGCCACGCGCACGTAGCGGTGGCCAGAAGGTGGCGGCTCTAGCTGCACCAAGACAGTTCGCGGTAGTTCGTAGTAGACCGCGTCTCGTGGCAGTGGTCGGCCTAGCACCCACTTCTTGGCTTGGCCGGGCGGCATGCAGCCGTTGTGTTTCTTGGCTAAGCCGGGCGGACAGCGCCCGGAGTGAAACTGCTCGGTGTAGTAGTCATGCAGGATGACCCGGTTGTGATCGCTGAAATGCGCGCGATCCTCCCCGTCATATTTGTCTCGACCGTGTTCCTTGTAGGAGTCGCCTCGGTCATGTTTTCCATGCTTATCTCGCCCTTGTTCATTTGACGAGTCACCCCTGTCTTCCTGTTCGTGTTTTCCTGCTTTATTTCCACCAGCCCAAGGCGGTGGATCGGCAAATGTCGATCCGGCGGCAAGCATTCCGGCGAATACGAGAGTCAGTGCAAGAGACGTTTGAAAGTTGAGTCGCTGCATGATAGGTCTCCAAAAAGTTAGCCGTTGTCGGCCACGCTTATTAGCGCGCGACCCGAGATCCGAGGATAAACATGACACTCAGCGGTGTCGGTGCGCTGGGATACATAATACGGCGAATGCGCGGATAAGGTAATCCGCGCTTTAAAACCAAAACGATGTGTCTTTCAGCAAAAATTCATCATAAGGCATGTAATGCGAGCCATCGCAGGAAAAGGTCAAGCTGATCATGCCGTTAAAAATATTGATCGATGCCATGCGTAGATAAAAGGTCTGGTCGGTCAGACGTAAAGATTGCAGCGTGTTCATAATCCGCTGGATGTCGTCCTGCGGGATAGTCGCGTCAACCGGGTAGGGGCGTGACGGAAATACCAGGCAGATGTCCGGATCGCTCAGCGCTTCATTGTCCAGAATGCGATAGCGGAACGGGTCCGCCATTGTCCAAATCGTGGCCTGGCTGCTGGAAAAGTGTATCTGACATTGAAAGACGCCGCGCTGCGTTAACAATTCTTCCAGGATGGAAAAAGCTTGCTGCATATGACGGTCCATCGGACTTTCGACGCGGCTTTGTTGAAACACCACGCCGCGAATCGCCGGATCGCCTTTCACCTGGCGCCAAGCGCCGGGCTCTTCGTAGAGTTCCGAAGTGACCGGCAAATTGCGCAAGTCAAAATCGGCGCCGAGATAGCCCAGCGTTTGGCCATCCGCGCGCACGATCTGCAAGGCCGTGAGCGACGGCCGGCTCCCCATCTGACTGATGTAGGCATCGGAGAGCAGAAAGCCCCAGGCGGGCACGGCTTCTTTCATGTACGGGCGCTGTGAGCGGTCGCGTCCAAAATGGTCCGGCACTACCCCCGCTTCGCCGACGTTGTCGCAGATTTGCAAACCATCGGTGTTCACACAGTACAGGAAGGTGCAATACGGGATGCTGGCGTAATCTTGCACGAGAATCGCATTGAGTTGCGCGCGGTCACCCCATGCCGGTGAACACTGCTCAGCCAGCTGCGCCAGCGGTTCGTGCAGTTTGCGTGCCAGCTCTTCGCGTTGCAGATAAATGCTTTCTTTCCATGAACCTTTCATGATGTTATCCATACCTCGCTTGAATGAAGAATTGTCGCACGGCTGCGTGTATCGAAGATACTCATGGTATTGGATGGCTCATTAGATATTGGCTGCGGGGGATAGTTCAAGGACGGCGGTCACTAAGCGAGCTTCGCGCGAAACATAAAAAATACTGCGCCCATCAAGCACAGGCCCGCCCATAAATAATCCAAGGTCAGTTTCTCACGCAGATACAACACGGAAAAAGGAACGAACACCAGTAGCGTGATCACTTCTTGCATGATTTTAAGCTGGCCGACGCTCATCACCTGATGCCCGATGCGGTTAGCGGGCACTTGAAATAAATACTCGAAAAAAGCGATGCCCCAACTCGCCAGCGCCGCGATCAACCAGGTTTTATCCGAAAGATTGCGCAGATGCGCATACCAAGCGAAAGTCATGAAGACATTGCTGCAAATTAATAAACCTACGGTAATCAAGTAAGGGTTGGACGTCATGGGTAACCGGTATCTGGCGGAGTAAATTTCAACGCGCAGTGTGCACGATTTTTTTAGTGTTCGGCAATAGGTTTTCAGCTCTGGCTCCACGCCAACGCTAGCGGCTAGCGGCGGGCGAGTGCGCTTGCAACCAGGACAATGCACCCAAACCGGCGGCACGCCCGCTCGCGAAACACGCGGTCAGCAAATAGCCGCCGGTCGGCGCTTCCCAGTCCAGCATCTCACCCGCACAGAACACGCCTGGCAGGGCGCGCAACATCAAGTGCGGGTCAAGCGCCTCGAACGCAACGCCGCCGGCGGTGCTAATAGCTTCATCCAGTGGGCGGGCTGCGATGAGCCGCAAGGGGAGGGCCTTGATCGCGGCGCCCAGGCGGGCGGGCAGCGCAAAATCTGGTTTCGCCACCAATTCGCGTAACAACCCCGCTTTTACGCCTTGGATACCGAGCCGGCTTTGCAGATGGCTGGCGAGTGAACGTGAACCGCGTGGCCGTGCGACTTCGTTGATGACAAATTGCGCGTCTTTGTCCGGCAGTAAATCAAGATACATGAGCGCGCTGCCGTTGGCTGCAATTTCATCGCGCAAAGAGCCTGACAAAGCGTAGATCAAACTTCCCTCGACCCCATTCTTCGTCACCAGGAACTCGCCTTTTTTGCGCTGGGCGAGACCCGCGCTATCCGTGTAGGTCACGACTACCGGCTTTACGGGGTGCCCGGCAAAACGCGTGCTGAAATGGGGGCTCCAGCCGACATCGAAGCCGCAGTTCGCAGGCCGCAACGCAGTGACCGCAACTCCACGCTGCGCAAGCAGCGGCGCCCATGCGCCATCGGAGCCGAGCCGCGCCCAGCTTCCACCGCCCAGCGCCAGCACCACTGCGTGGGCCTGCACCGATAGCTCGCCTGCTGGCGTAGTAAAGCGCAGCGCATTATTTTCGTCCCACCCTTGCCAGCGATGGCGCAGATGAAAATGCACGCCGCTTGCGCGCAGCCGATGCAGCCAAGTGCGCAGCAAGGGTGCCGCCTTCATATCGGTAGGAAACACACGGCCGGAACTGCCCACAAAGGTATCGATGCCGAGTGTGTGGATCCAATCACGCAGCGCATCGGGCCCGAATGCCGCAAGCAAGGGTTGAATCTGCGTACGGCGAGTGCCGTAACGCGAGAGAAAGGCTTCGGTCGCTTCAGCGTGCGTGATGTTTAAGCCGCCCTTGCCCGCCATCAGAAACTTGCGTCCTACCGAAGGCATGGCATCGTAAACATCGACCTGCGCACCGCCCTGGATCAAAGCCTCGGCTGCCATGAGCCCGGCAGGGCCGCCGCCAAGCACTGCGACTCGGGCATGCTTCTTTGAAGGCATCGTGGATTCTTAAAATAATTGAACTGAATTGCCAAGGTCGATGGGGCTCGGTGAGGCGGATTTTACGCTTCCCGATTGTTTGCGCCGAAGTCCAAGCAATGGCGGGTTAATCCGCTAAAAGCGTTACCGTAGTCTCAGCCGTCTTCTTGTCGATATCAAATAGCACTTCACAATACTCAGTGAGTTCGCTGATGGGAGTGGGGTCGTCTGCACAACTGCAACCGGCAATAATGCTGGTATAAAAAATCCCAGTTTTGGCGCGAATAAAATTCGCCTCGTCTGAAACGCTGAGGACAATCACACTGAGGTTAGCGCCGGTGGTATAGCTGCCTTGTGATAAACCCTGCTGCAAGGGCAGTGAGTCCACATTCAAATGTGCAATTTCATGCTTTAGGGTTTCATTAAACCCAGGGGTGCCCCACGCGTTTAATGCTTTAGTCAGTTGCAACATTGTCTGTTCTCGCAATTAGGGTGGATTCACTTCGCAAGTACATCACGTTTAGCTGCTCGTAAGGTAAATCCAGTGCCTGTTATCCTGCTCATCTATTTGTACACGACTTGTGCTTTGACGTTTTTGGATACTTGGCTTGCCAGTTTTTTGTAAGCGCTTGCCACCGCTGGCGAGCAGATGTTACCCGGAACCTTATCGTCAAGTACACGCTTCACCCTGAGCGTATTGCCCTTCAAGCGATAGGTGGCTTGATAGGACAAAAACTCATTCGAGATATTCATGTTCTTGGGTGTGGCCAGCACTTTCATGTTTTTCGGAAAATGATAGATATATTCTTCTACCGATGTGCCATTCGTGCAGGCCGTGTCCACCGTTTCCTCCGGCTCGGTAACTGCGCTCAGAAAACTCTGAATAGGCGCATCGCTGGAGAATAAAGGGTGGATAGCGAATGCGGCAGGCCCTGGGAGCAATACCAACTCGTTCACATCGAAGTTCACTTTGTAATGGTAACTATCGAGCAACTCTTTCGGATCGTCCTTTATGAATTGACCGCTTCCAATAAGTCCCATGCCGCTCAGGACATTCTTGACCAGTTCGTCTTCCTGGTCTTTTGGCATGTCACGCAAACGTGTGCGGGTACCCACGGCAAATATGCCGTTCAAAGTGACATCGATTTCGCCCCGGGCGGCTCCATCGGGGCCGATCCGGATGACGCTCTTCATGTGCTGTCGATTCGTATTCACTGGCGGAATAGGCGTTTTCATACCCTCCCGGAACCCATCAACGAGTAACACGGGCTTACCCACAGAAGAAAAAGGTAGCATGCCAAATGGTGTCGTCGAGGAGGTCGAGTCAACAAACATATTCAGGCCGGGAAGATAGTTGATGACATGATTGACGGTGGAAACGACTGGAATCTTGGGAAGGCGGTACGCATTGCCTGCGTTGATCAGCGCTTGCGTGCTCTCGATCCCTTTTGCCGCGAGTAGCGCCTGCAATAGCGTCGCGTGATCTTTGCAGTCGCCCATCCGATTGTCGAGGATGAACGAGATGTCGTGCGGCACCACCGCACCGACCCCGATACAGTTGCCGGCATAAGTGATATTGGTCGCCACCCAGTCATACAGCGCGCGTGCCTGTTCACGCGGTGCTTTCCGGTCCTTAACGATTTCGTCCGCCAGCTTTTGGATACGCTCGGTCACCGCCGCTTTGGGGCGCGCACGCAACCCATAGGCTTCGGCGATATCCGCATACGATTTGAAAGTCGAGAAGGCATAGCCGGGTTCCCTCTCTACGTCATACACAGACCAATCGCGGCGCTTGCTCTTGATCGGCAGCTTGTTCTGGAAGGTCCACTCCAGCAGCACGCGGCCATCCCGCTCACTACGCTTCTCTGCCATATCGCGCGCTTCATACTGCACCCACAGAGAAGAGGGTGCGTCGATCGAAATCTTTACATCGTCATAGGCGTAGAGTCTGGAAAATGTACCCATGACCGAAAATATGCCCGGAAAAATTGCTTCCGTCTGCGTGAGTTTGTAGGCGAAAGCGACGCTATCGCCCACCGCGACGTCGGGGAAAACAACCGTCAGCGTGGTGTAGTCGGAAAAAACCGGCGCGTCTTTATCTTTGCCGCTATTCACCTCCACTTGGTAATTCGATTTCGGTACCTCAATGCGTCGACCATCCGCTTTCAGCGTATAGGCATGTAGTACCTCCGCTTTTTGAATGCTCGTGCTGTAGGTAACGGAGGCCCGTTTAGAACCTTCGACTGCGCGCTCCTGCAATATGGTCGTCGCCCAGTCGTGCGTCTCCACATGAGAGCCATCGGCATTCAAATAATAGTGAGCATAGTAATGCTTATAACGGGTTTGAAGCTCCGGCCCACCCGACTCGCTCGCGTATATCGGCAGGCAGATGAGCAGCAGTGATACATAGAGAAATAGGGTACGCGTCAAAATAACTCCCTTTTTTGTGATCATGACCGACATCCCTTAGTGTGACCTGATTAAGTCTGTATCCATGCGTGGCCCAATGCATCCTTCGGTCGATACACCGGGTTGGGATGCGGGTGAAATTCTGCCGCGGTAAATGCTCGGTTTTTCTTCCGGCATCGGGGCAAAGGCGCGTTTGCGGCGTTAGCGGCCACCAGCGCTCTTGGGTATGTTCTTCATCATTTCCGCCGGATTTATCGTGCCCATGCCTTGCATCATCACATCGCCCGGCTTTTGCCCCGGCATGCACGGCCCTAGCCATTTGGCATCCAGGGTTTGATTCGATTCTTTCATACCGTGCATGGGCGGGTTGTAGGTGCTGTGTATCTCGCCGCGATAGGCCGTCGAAAAATCACCGGTAAACACCGCCTTGGTGGTTGCCGTGGTTTGCCCAAATTGACACACCGATTCGGAGGTGACGCGATTGCCTACTTTGGTGAAGGTGTTCTTTGAACATTTCGTTTGACTCTGCTTCTCGCCCTGTTGCCGCATCAGGTCATCCGATTTCTCATCGACGCATTGCTGCATGCGCATGGGGGCGGGGGCGGCATCCATTTTCATGTTCAGCTCCCATAATCCGGATTTGCGCTTGGGCATATCCTTGGGTGCGTCCGCCCAAGCGGATGAAATGAACAGGCTGATCAGACCGACATAAATGTAGTGACGCATGGTTTTCTCCTATAAAAAGTTGTTCAGGCTGGCGTTGTTATTCGATACGGTTTCGCAGGGTTCAATGCAATCTCGATTAAAGCGATTCTGAGCCCGTTTATCTCCGTGGGATTGATTTGCATCTTATCTAAATATGCCACGGGTGTCTGCGCGCATCTCAAAGATTGACCCCGTCGCCCTCCGGGGTAGGGTAAGGGCGCAGCCTGTGTTTGTGTGTTTCCCGCTTGCAAATTTTCATGTGTCTGCTATACAGGTAATCCCTTCATCTCTATTTAATAAAGGATTGACCATGCGCCGCACGACACTCGCCGTATTGTTTGTTGGTTTTTTTGCAGTTCCGGCCTTCGCAGCCAAGCAAATGCCGCTCACCATCGACCTCGGAGCGCAAAATAATTCGGGTGAAACGGGTACCGCGACACTCACCCCTGAAGGTCACAAAACCAAAGTCGTCATTGAAATGTCGAATGCACCCGCCGGTGTCGTCCAACCCGCGCATATCCATGCGGGTACCTGCGACAACCTGGACAAAGCGCCAAAATGGAAGCTGGAACCCGTCAAGGATGGCAAGTCCACCACCATGGTGCCCGTCTCGCTGGCAACCATACTGAAAGACAAAACGGCGATCAACGTTCATAAAAGCCCCACTGAAATTCAGGTGTATGTCGCCTGCGGTGATATCGCTCATTCCAAAAAATGAACGCACGGTGAAGCGGGGTGCGTCTTAAAAGCTAAATTAGGACGCATCCCGCCGTTCTCCTGCATCGCTATTTGCCTATATCCATAAACGGCTTTATCGAAAAATAAACAATCGTGGCAATAACGGCCAGGTAAACGAAAAACCGCAGCGGATTTTCCCGAATGACATCAATCAAGGTACGGTGCCTGCCTTCTCTGCGCAATTGCGCATATTCTTCCCTTACCCGGATTACCCGCTCGCGCTGGTACGCAGCTATCATCGACCGGGCTTGCTCCCACTGGTTGTCATCGTTCAACCATAGCGCAGGCGAAGAAATACCCCAGTTACCCGCAGGCGTTTCGTAATAATTAATCCCGGCAGCCGTCAACAAAGCACGAACGTCCTCCGCCTCGTCATCAGGCACGCCATTCAGTGCAAACAATCTGGTGGGCATAGGGGCACCTTTTTCTGTGGGGAGAAGAAATAAAGAGGGCATTATTCCTGGCGGAAACGCTGTCAGATATAATTTATTTGCACATGCATCCCGGTTCGCCGCGTGGCGCTGCTTTTGTGCCGTCAGGTAAATAAGAACCTTCAGAACAATAATGACAAAGATTATATTGTGCGGGATGTGCTTTGTGTTTTTATCGACGATGTATGGATGCGGCTGCCATTCAGTACGTGAAGCGTGCGTTTCACCCTTGGGGCGTGCACACTAACCATTCAAGCATATGAAAGACGCGTCCATGAAAAAACCACTCGTAGCCACAGCGTTAATATTGTTTACCGCCTTAGCCCAAGCGGATTCTCCGCCGCTGATAGACGTCCACGCCCACTTTCAGACCATTCCCTACAAAGACCTCGATGCATCGCACAAGACCGCTCTAGCCACCATGGATCGCTTGAACATAGCCAAGTCATTACTGATGCCACAACCGTTCGCTACCTTGACCCCGCAATGGTTCTACGACATCGAAGACCTTTTATTTACCGTCAAAGCAAACCCTGACCGCTTTGCTGTATTGGGTGGCAGCTCGTTGAACATCATGATACACAGCACGCCTGCCGAAGAAGTTGACGAAAGTGTTCGAGCGAAGTTTCGCAAGCGGGCGCAGGAAATTGTTGCGCTGGGGGCGGTGGGATTTGGCGAAATGTCCATGCTGCATGTTTCCATTCCTGCCATGGGGCCCAAGCATGCGTACGAAATGGTGCCAGCAGATCACCCCTTATTATTGCTACTGGCAGACATTGCAGCCGAAAACGATATTCCGATTGATCTTCATTTCGATCTCGTGCCAGAAGACATGCCGTTACCGGACGTGCTTCGAGCGAATGCATTAAACCCCGCGACATTGCAAGGCAACTTGCCTGCATTCAAGCGTTTTCTTGCGCACAACCCCAAGACGAAGATCGTTTGGTCGCACGTGGGTTTTGAACCGCTGCTAACGCGTCAACCCAGCGTGGTTCGAGAAATGCTTCAGGCGAACCCCAACCTGTACATGAGTTTTCGAGTGAATCGCGGCGGGCCCAAACCGGCCGCGGCCCTGGATGCAGAGGGAAAACTCAAACCGCTATGGGTTGAGCTGATTCGGGCGTTTCCCGATCGCTTTATGTTGGGTAGCGATTCGTTTTACGCCCGTAACGGCATCGCCCGGGGCTCCAGCGAAGAGGGGATGAAGAATCTGCGTAGCCTGATCGAACAACTGCCCGAAGACGTGGGCATAAAGGTGGCAAGCGAGAACGCGATACGCGTCTATCGATTGCAGAACGCTTCGGCAATATAGTGGCATCACATCGAATCAACTCAGTCGCCGAGGATAGGCGCGACCCCTCGTGTTCTTTTGCGGGGCGATAAAAAATTGCAAGGCGCCGAATTTCACAACAGTGATTTAAGGCGAATTCAGGAATGAAGTGCAATTTTGAGTAACGCTGGTTGAGAGGGCGGGATGCGGTAGCATCCATGCCTTTTTGACCAGCCAGTCGAAATTGCACTTCATTCCTGAATTCGCCTTACAATGCTACGTTCCTCGCCCCGTGTTTGTCTCGCGCCTCCTCGCGGTTTTGACTTTACCTTGCGGCTTTCCCCCCCGCGCTTCGCTGCTCCGCATAAAACGCTTTGTAAATTTGCGCTTGCTCATCCCGGTAGGTTTTGGAGAGGGGCACATCTATCTCATTCTGAATTTTGGCCAATTCCATCCACATTTGGCGTGTTGCCTTACGTGCGGTGGGATACCAGCGCTTGCCGCTATCTGAGGTAAGAAATTTGAGTACCGGCGCCATCTCCTGTGGTGGGATGTTCGCGCGAATGTACTTGGTATAGAGACCGCGCATCGTGCCCGGGTCGTTAAGTTTTGCACAAAACGTTTCGGAGTACTGATCCCATGCGCTCACCAGTCGCGGCCACTGTGGGCTGGATTTATTCAAACCTGAAAAATAATCCGGATTCGTTTCCAAGACGACATCCGGGCCGCGAATATGCATATTCGCGATACAAGCCTCATACTCTTGCAAGGCATCTTGGGGATCGTAAACCAGGTTTACATACTGCTCGATGGTGTCCGGATTTTTCGGATTGTCCTGCACTGTAACGGCCCCGTTAACTGCCTGGTGGGGAGTTGCCAGTTGTAGTTCCAGAGTTGCGAGTTTGTCGCGCATCGCCGCGCCAAGCGCTATTTGTGGATCCGAAGGATCGAATTTTTCCTGCTTCTCGCGCGCGGCGATTTGCGGTTTTGCGAGATTGAATGCCTCGACGAAAGAATGTGTCTTGCGCAGTGCCTGATTGAAATAAGCGTCGTCAAAGTAAGTCCAATCATTTTCATTGCTGCAACCGAAGGAGGTTTTGTTCGATGCAGCGGCGGAAATGACCAGTGTGTGCTCATCCTTTAACGCATTGATAAATCCGCCGGAGTAGCACGCGGATACCACGACCACGCGATTCTTGATGCCGGAATCGTCGAGCAGTTTGCGCAAATAGAGGGGGTCTAGCTGGTTTAAATTGAGCGGCGAGAGTTCGATCGCAAGTTGATGTGATGCGGAGCCATGCGAGGTGAGAAACAGAAAAAGAACATCCTCGTCCTTGTTCATCACTTGCGCCACGCGATTGAGCGCCGCCTTTAAACTGCTTGCGCTGGCGATGGGTAAGCTGGCAAGCGTCTTGTTGTTATTGACCAGGCGGATGACGTGCCCATCAGCGTCGAAACGTTCGCGGAATAAGCGCGCTACGCTATCGACTTCCTTCATGAAAACGTCCTGATCGGCATAGCCCGCCATGCCAATAAAAAATATATCTGTTACCCCTTTGCGCTCTGGCTGCAGGGCTGAAAGTTCCCGATCGAGTAGTTTCTGCTGGCTGTAGAAGAGGTCTTCGTTGCTCAGGTCGTAATTGGCGCGCGCCGCGCTTTCTTCGTCGTAAGGACGATCCCAAAGATTATATTGCCGATAAATCACACCCAGCGGCAAGGCGATGACAGCTAACGTAATTGCCATCGCCAATAGGCGACGAGACGGCTTAGGGACGGTGTAGCGCCGGGCAGCAGTGAAGCAGGCCAAGGCAAGCCACAGCGATGGCAGCGAAAAGTACGGTATACCTAAAATAGGGCGAGAAAAAATGGTAGGGTGCAATCCAAAGACGCTGGAGATCACGGTCATGGTCAAGTCGAATGCCAGTGCAATCATCAAAAAAACTTGAACCAACAACAGCGTTTTGTCGGCGCGGCGCAGCGCATAGGCGATAAAAATGGCGGCCAACAGCAACACAGGCAGATGAAACAGCACTAGAGGTAGGGAGTACCACATGAACTGTCCCGCGATGCCGACTTTGATCAAGGCCCACACAAATGCCAAGACAAGGCTCAGCAAAGCAAATACCGGAACTTGCCACCAGCTTACGCAGATGCGCTCTTCGGCCACCGGGAGGAAAACAGCTAACTTGAATGCTTGCCCCAGACTGATAAAGAAAGTTTTCCTTGCCGCTTTCAACGTTGTGGCGAGCGTAGGTGCCGCAACAGGCGTCGCCGATTGCGCTGTCGGCTCCGCGATCATGGCCGCTGGCGTGACTGTGCTAGCTAATCCGCCCGCACTCGAAATGCGTTCCCGCACATAAGCGATGAATGCGTGCTTTTCTTGCTGCGATGCGAAAGCGCTGGTCGAAAGGGGGAAGAAGTAGAGATTGTCGAGTAGCAATAAGAGCGTATCGCCGGTTTCTTCTATCCCCTGCATTGCATCCCATGGGGTGAAAGACTCACCGCACGAATTAGCTGCACGCAGGCCGCGGTCTTCGAGCGTGATTGTTGTCGTGGAACCGACAAAACGTTTGCTGCCGCGCAGCACTTTGTTAGTGCTTAGATAATAGAGCGCTGCGTACAGCACATACGCCGTTAGCGTCACTAAGGCGCCAATCCATACCGGCTTCATCGCGGCGGCGTACTGGCCATGCAAAAGATCGGAGCTATACAGCAGCGTGAAAGTCAGCCCGCCGACTATAGCGCCGGATAAAACGCGTATAAGCCAGTGTGCCGGCATTGCCCGCATCGTGCGCTGATTGTTGCGCCTGACCGCCGTAACGAATTGCTTGGGCGTAAGTTCAAAGCTAAAGGATGTTTTCATCACGCTACCGATATAGGCGAATCATTTGGCCACGAAAATCAATGGGGCGCGCGGACAGCACTGCGGCACTCCCCTTATTGTTCCAAGCTTGAATCAGAGTTAACCTTTTTTCTGTCAATCCATGGCGCGCCTTTTATGGCATTCAAATCCATATACAAAGTCTTTATAGGCACGAGCATCGGATCATTGTTGTTTTTCGAATCATCTTCTTCCTCGCAATTAGAACCTTGCTTCTCGGCGCATTTATTTTTTACTCTCACTTTATCGGGTTGCATAACAGGATAGATGCAATTTTCACGAACATCTTGCATGACCTCTGGCGGCAAGGAATCTTTTTTGCCAAATTTCTCCCCGTCAATAAATAAAACATCGTTGATTAGGTTTGCCGACATGTTCATAAGCGGGGTAGCTTGAACATCATCAAACCCGACAAGCACCGTATTACCGTCACTTAGTTTGTATTGGACAAGCTTCACGCGTGAAGGCTTACCGTATTTGTCTGCCTCTACATAGCCAATAAAGAAATAACGCACCTTGTCAGCTTTAATCGGAGGGAGCTTGTATCTCGTAGCCCAACTGGTATTTTCTGGAGAAAAAAGCGGCCTTAAACTAGCGGGCGGTGCATCCGTAGCGGCAAACCCGAACACAGGTGACGGCGCATTGGATAATGAATATCCATCAAAATTAAATTCAACCAAATCGCCTCGCCCTTTTACTTGTTTACTTAATGCAGGGAACAAGGGTTTGCCTATGCGCACCTCATGCAATGAAATGCCAGTATCTTTCGTGTTGGATTTCCAGTGCCCCGCCGCTAACAGGTCTAGAGAGCCTGCCATAACAGAGAAACAAAATGTGTTGTCATCAAGCAGTACTAGTCGCGTTAGTGAGTCAACGCTACCTTGTCTGTATCCGCCAACATACGCTTTTTCTCCCGAGCTAACATTTTGTGCAAATGCCATGGGTGCAATGAGAAGCGCTATAAAGAACGAACTAAAACATAGTGAGCGGAGTATTTTCATCGAGCGTTTCCTAATTTGTTATAACGCGTTGGTTTGAGATTGACCGCCCCAAAGCCGAGCATACCTAAATCTTGCTATATGCTAAAGAGCTAGCGCCAACAATCGAGAAAGAAGCCCTAGCGCTTGCGCGAGCTTCGTGTGGCCCGGCAGGGCCGCCGCAATGGCGGGCGAATAAAGCCATTAAGTGTTGAGCGGGAATACGGGGACAGTAAGTGCTAACGATGCGTGTGACTTACGTCGATGCGATCTGACTCTGGCTGCTCATCTGCTAGAAGCGGATGGTCATGCGGGGTAATCCAATTCGCGCTGGTGTCGAATCGCCAGAATTCGAATCAACTCCCGTGCAGGCAGAAATCGGTACAGCGCTACATAACCAGTCTTGCCGAAAGAGATTACCAATTCGCGCAACTCGCCTTCGACACGCCGGCCAATCAAGGGGTGATTTGCCAGTAGTTCAACTGCTTCGCGGATCGCGGCAGCGGAGGCGATGGCGGCCTGCGGATCGTGCTCAAGCAGAAATTCGAAAGCGCGCGCCAGGTTGGCAATCGCGTTTTGCGAATAAGCTATTTGCGCCACGGTTTCGGCGGCACGGTTTTACGTTTATGCGCCAACCGATCAAGCCAGGCATGCACATCCTCCGCCCGGTACACCTCCGCACCCGCCTCGATTTCCGCATCGGCGGCCAGCGCCTCGCGCACGAAAGACTGCATGCGCTCCTCGCGCGCCACCTCGCGCTCCAGCGCCTCGATCATCAGGCTGTGCGGTGATTGCTTAGTCAGCTTGGCCAGTCGCGTGATGCGGGCCTTGAGGGCTTCAGGTAGTTTAAGAGTGGTCGCGATGCTCATAGTGAACCCCTTGTTAGAAGGTAATACCATAGTATCACTAGTGGATGCTTTCGGTAAAGCCGCTAGCTTTCACAGGGAATAACACAACGACCAAAGCCTGACACCTTCACAACGTGACACCTTCATGGACACCTTCACATGACACCTTCACAGAGCTTGACGGCCTTGGGCCGCTTGGCGCGCTTGCCTATGAGCTTGTCTTGCAGATAGCTGAACACTTCGTCGGCGTCGTAGACCAGGCCATACTCCGCTACTTCCTGCTCCGCTACATGCGCTGCTCCCACGAAGGCGCGGCGCCGTTCGGCTAGGGCAGTTTGCGCGGCGAGGGCCTCGACCATAAAAGCGTGCGGCGATTTTCCCGCTGCCTCAGCAGCGGAAGCGATGCGTCGCTTCAGTTCGACAGGAAGTTTCAACTTGGTAGTCATGGAGGGGGGGGGATGGCATAGATGCGGCCTACGCCGCCTTGCGCAAGGGCAGCACGGGCTTGCGGCGTTGGAGTTTCGCCTGCCACAAATCATAACTCGCCTGCATGTTGAGCCAGAGCCCCGGCGTTTGGGCGAAGGCTTCCGAGAGACGTAAATCCATATCGGCGGAAATACCGGCGTGGCCGTTGAGCACGCGAGAAAGATGCGGGCGTGAGATGCCCAAGTGCTCCGCGAGCTGGCCGACCGTCAAGCCTAGCTCCGGCAATACATCCTCTTTCAGGACTTCGCCCGGATGCGGGGGATTGTGCATACGCATGCTCTGCTCCTAATGATAGTTGAGATAATCCACCAACTCCGCGTCGCCATTCTCGAAGCGGAAGATCACACGCCAATTGCCACTCACAGTCTTGGTCAAAGTAACGACTCAGCGCATTCATGCAGATTTAAGCATTGCTTCCAAGCTCTCTGGCAGTTGCAATGGGGCAAATATATCGGCCGGGTATAGATAACCTTCACCGGACTCGTCAACGATGCGCAACATACCCCAGGCTTTGGCGTTTTCGTCGGGGAGGAGTTCATAGAGCTTGCGCGGTTCAAGAGAGGCCGCATAGCCTTTACTGTTTAAACACACCGCGTAGCTCATAAACCTTAACCTTTATCTTGCGGATCAGACTAACCCAGTTGTGCCGCTAAGTTCGCACTTTTAATCAGGCGTCTGCATACGGTCCAAGAAAGCGACTACCGTTAAAGTGAATCAAATGCGATGGCGCATCAGCCACCCAAACCTCGGTTTCCCAGGCGATTTCTGGCACATGACGCGCCATTAGAGCGCGATTGGGGAAGGCTGTGACATAGACCAATCCCGCCGAGGAATTTGCAAACAACTGTGCCAACTCCTCGTGACGTTTGCCGTCTACGGGGCCGTGGCTAGTCACGGATTCCACCAACAGCAGCCAATCGCGCTCGGGGTAATAGAGCACCACATCCGGCATTTTTCCGTGCGCATCGACAGTCACGCCTAGCCGCGTCAAATCGGCCTCGGCGAAGTAGCCCCACTTTTTCCCGGTATCCCCGACGTAGATCAGCACATAGCCTGGCACGAAACGGGGAGCGAAATCTTCGATGATGGCCTTGATCAAGGCGCTGTGCTTGCCGGGGCTGAGTTGAATCGTTTTCCTCGGCGCGATTTTTACCGGGATGCGGTGAGTATCTCGGTCTTTCGCGTAGCGCGCGGCAAGGGTTTTGTTCGTGGCAAGATAGGCTGCTAAATTCGCTTTCCATGCGCGTGCACCATAAGTTTTGAGTAGCGCCAGCGCCTCCGGCGAGATTTGATAAATCGCTTTCGGACTATTCACAGGCCGTGCAGGATCGTCCGGATTGTAGAGGGCGATGCCAGCGGACACGAATTGATGCATGGTTTGGCGGCGTACTGTTTCACGCGTGTTCGGCGCATAGTTTTTACCATAGTGTTCGCGCGCCCAATCCATGATCGGCGTGATGCCGATCAATAGATTCTTCGCCTGTTTCCATTTCTTGTCGGGTGCGATATTCAGCAACGCCAGCAGGCACAAAGCGGAGCGTTCATTTTGCTGCGCGCGCGGCAGGCCGAGTTGCGCGAGGATGCTCAAAGCATCGTCGATATTCTTATGTTCGCTCATGCAATGCTTTCAATTTTTTTGTCGATCTGTTCTTGAGACATCGCACCTTGCGTGCTTGCCCACCTACCTAGATCGATCAGCCCATCTCGGCACGGATACTTCATCCGCTTTAAATCGGTTGCGTTGACCTGGGTATGGCCGCTGAAACGGCGGAAGCATTCGTCGATCATCGTGGCATTCAAGTACACCATCAGCCCTCTGGCTAGGTCGGCAGGCAAGCCCTGTTTGGCTTCGTGAAAAACATTCAAGTGATTCTCAAATCCCAATGAGGATGTAGCAAATGCCTCAGGGGTGACGAGGCTTGCCACGATCCGGCGTTTTTCCTCTTTGGAAGAGAACCGCCGCACCACCGCGTAGTAGCCGTTGGGATAGAGCCATTTATCGGTTTCGGCATTGCGCATCAGCGCATTCGGTTTTTTCCCTTCCGGCTTCGGCCATGCGATGGCTTGACCATCAAAGTGGCAGGGATAAAGCAAAGGCACGCTCCCCGGCTCGGGCATGTCGCGCAAATGTTCTTTCAAGCGGAAATCCACGACCGGGCCGGTGGAAACATCCACGCCAATATCGGCCAGCGAATATGCGAACGCGGACGAAAGCTCAACGGCGCCCCACTCGGGGCTAGTCGGAATATGAATGAAACGCTCTGGATCGTCAGGAAAAACCACACGCTCGAAAGAATGGGCGTGCACCACATAATCGTCGAAGCGGTCATCGGTCGATGTGGAAATACTGATTTCGCCTTGCACCCCGCGGCACTCCAGCAGCAGGATGACATTTTCCTGCAACACGGCATCATCCTTGAACGCCTTATCCCGCGCGGCGAACAAGTGCATGTGCCGAATCGCCGCACGTTCCAGGAGAAATTCGCGGAAGGGTCTGTAGTAAGGGCCGTTGCAGAAACTGCGTGGAATAATCGCCACGATCTGGCCGCCGGGTTCCATTTGTGCCACGGCCAGCGCGACAAAAGCCGTATACAGATTAACGGTTTCGATGCCCACCTGACGCAGCAATAGGCGATGACGGGAGTGGCTGGCGATCTTTTTGTAGGGCGGGTTGAGAATCGCATGCGTGAAGCGGCGCGGGGCTTGGAATTGAATGCGATTCACGGCATCCTCGATGAAGTCCTCGCCCACGATTTCCGAATTCAGATCAAGTCGCCCCGCATAGTGAGCCAACGTATGCGACAGTCGCTCGCGCAGGGTTTCGTCGATTTCGTAAGCCGTAAGCTCGACATGCCGAAAGGGGAAATCCCCAGCGGCCCAGCGATCAAGGAAGGCGCCTGCAAGCGAGCCGATTCCGGCGCCGGCATCAAGCAGGCGCGCGTTTTCCAGCGTGCCGACAGGGAACAGATTCGCCATAAAGCGCGCGACGTTCGACGGCGTCATGAATTGGCCGAGTTCCGAGCGTCGGCTTTGGTCGAGCTTGGCGGAAACATCTAATCGGACTTGGTCGAGCATCATATGAGTCAAGTAGATGGGCTGTACATAGAGTGAAAATTGTAAGTGCTGTTGTGGTAAGAGAATGAGAGGCTTTTTCTAGTAAACATACAATAACCTGCCCCATTGTCTGCACACACCTTAATTTAAGTTGGCGCTGACTCCAACCCCGGATCCAAATATTGGGCGCAACTTGCTCGAGATTTTAGGCTTGGCGAGATATTCCGATACAGACGCTAGCTCATCCTCATCTAGCATCATCATTCGTGGTGCAAGCTGTTCGATTGTTTCTTTTGTCTGACTTGCTTCGATCAGTCGCGCGGCCACGCGCCATACAAAATAACGGTTGTGTCTATTTGCGAGAATGATTAGTGCGGTAATTAGTTCGGCTCTTGCGCTGGATGACCCTATCCAGCCCCAAAGGGACTCACATCGTTTTGCGATATCATCCGTATATGAAAATGGCCAATTAGTTTCGGAAAAGAATTTTGTCCATCGTTGAATTAGTATTTCAAGCCGAGTGGCATCGTGGCCTTCCAATGCTACTACGGCCTGTTGGTCGGCATTCATGAAGAAATTATTAACGAAATCTTCGTCGTCAGCATATGCTTCGAATAGATCTAAGATGCGCTCTGCTTGACTCGCGGTGATCTCGTTTTCAGCGAGCATGAATGCCTCTATTTCATTGACCTCACTCTGTTTGGTATTAAGGTCACATGCTAAACGCCAAGTCCGTATAAGATCGCGAACGGTCGAAAACCGCTTAGTTCGATCCGCATGAGTGCAATGCTCGACAATGCGCCGTACGGTTGACGGAAGGTCTCTTAAGTCCAAAATGGAACTGCCAACTCTTCCGCCGTGGAGCTCGTACAGAATAATGCCAAGACTGAAGATGTCAGATCTTTCATCTACAGAGCTTGCATCACGGAGTTGCTCGGGAGCAATGTAATGCGGTGTTCCCAATGCTTGTCCGGGTGGGGTAAGTCTTTGGTTTTCACTGTCTGAAGAAATGCTAATATTGAAATCGATAACGACGAGATCGCGAGGCGAGTTGAGTAAAATATTTTCGGGCTTCAAATCACGGTGAATTACTCCTTGTTCGTGTGCATAAGCAACCGCGTCTAGAATGCGCGTGAACACGTCTTCTATATCCATTTTTAATTGACACTCAGGCGCGCCTTGCTCTCGAAGCCATTCCCGAAGATTTTGCTTATAGAGTGGTGTGATAACGAACATAGGGGCATCATTTAGATGCTGATCTATTACTCGAATAATATTTGGATGGTCTAGTCGTGCAAGTAGTCTAACTTCGTTACGGAATCGATCGGCATCCAGGAATTCGTACTCCTTGAGAAGCTGTTTCTTCGCAAAACAACGTTGGTCTTTTATGCGGGCTGCTTCGTGAACCACATATTTGTTGGTCTGAGCGATTTGGCGAATGTCGATATATCCAGTATTAGTCATCTGATCATGTCCTGTTGCTTAGTAAGAACTACTGCGAGATTCAGCCTAACACCTAGCCTTTTCGAGGTTGAATCCATCGGATTTAGGTGGGATGTCTTTCGGCGCACAGATATCCTTTGCAATCCACAATGCGAGGCCTATGTATTTGCCTGGCAGATTTCCTCGCCATTGGCGAGCTATGCTTGAATTAATCCAAACTCGTTCAATTGAATTGCCATTGTGGTAACTGAAACATGGAATTGTTTCGCAAGGGAATGGAAGCGTTTCCCGCGATAAGACTCACAGGAGGCGATAACTAACGCGCGATCCAAAGAACCATTATCAGGCCTTAAAAGGGATTCCGGGTCATCTGGGCGTAAAGCGAATGCGGTGTTCTCATCAAAAATAATTGGTGATCTTGTTGAGAAATACATTTCTAATCTCGCTGTGACAAGCTTGCGAGGCATAAGTAGGAAGGCGGCGAAGTGATCTGCTTCACGCTCAAATTGTGGACGTATATATCTGCCGATAGCGAGTCCTTTCACCGGCAGGTCTTTATGCATAACCTTGTCGTCGTGTAGTAACCAATGCCCAATTTCGTGTGCACCAGTAAACCGAACCACATCTGGATGAAAACGGCTAGAAACGGCTATTTTCCCCGCTTGGCGATCAATAAGGCCCGCGATTTCAACGCTAGCACCATTTTCGTTAAACCGATTGCCCAGGCTGTTGTGCTCTTCATAAGAGACTCCCAACACGCTTGCGGCAAATTCAGGGTCAAGCATGTCAACCGGATCAACAACACCCATTGGACGCAGTGTGCCACGCTGTTTCCAAATGCTCACTTGAAGCTCATGCGCGCAAGCTTCAATATAGGCGTTGTTGATGTATGTAGCCATGTGGATCAATCCCAGCTTAGGGCCCCACCCGTCTGATACTCCGTCACCCTTGTCTCAAAGAAGTTTTTCTCCTTCTTCAAGTCCATCATCTCGCTCATCCACGGGAAGGGGTTGGTGGCACCCGCGTAGAGTTCGTCGAGGCCGATCTGTTGGCAGAAGTCGATGCTTTCGGGATCGCCCCCATGCTCCCCGCAGATCCCGCATTTGAGGCCCTCGCGGGCGGCCCGGCCTTCTTCCACTGATATCC